>NZ_NMUO01000179.1 GCF_002237365.1 Zobellella denitrificans | reverse complement strand
TGCTGCGGGTGGAAGACGGCTGGCGCGCCTTCAACAAGGTGGACGGCCGGCGCTCCGGATTGTGCTCGCCCTGCAGCCAGGCCGGATCCAGCTGGCCCTGGCATACCTCCACCAGCGCCTGCTTGGGCGGCCGGTAGCCGTCCAGGCCCCGGCGCAGGGCCTCGAGCTCCGCCTCGCTGCACAGGTCCGTCTTGTTGGCCACCAGTATGTCCGCCAGGGCCAGCTGATCCTGGTAGGTGTCGTGCTCCCGGTAGCGTGGGTCGGCCCACTGGCGCGGGTCCACCAGGCAGAAGGCGGGGCCCAGTTGCAGTATCTCCCGGTAGTGCTCGTTGGTGAGAATGTCGAGGATGCGGCTGGGGTGGCCCAGGCCGCTCGGCTCGATCAGCAGGCGATCGGGCCTGGCCTTGTGCAGCAGGGCGTTGAGTCCGATCTGGAAGGGCAGGCCGGACACGCAGCACAGGCAGCCGCCGGGCACTTCCTTGATGGTGGCGCCCTGATCGCTGAGCAGGGAGCCGTCTATGCCCACCTCGCCAAACTCGTTGACCAGGATGGCCCAGCGCTCCTGCTCCGGCTTGTGGGCCAGCAGGTGGCGCAGCAGGGTGGTCTTGCCGCTGCCGAGAAAGCCCATGACGAGGTGGGTGGTGACGGGAGTGCTCATGAGTGGGTCCGGGAAAATGGTTTTGTTACTTTATAACATATTTTGACAAGGGCGGGTAAGGGCCGAGGCCTTCCTTAAACCAACCGCCTTGGCACAACGGTGGGTAGGCGCGTCGTACAGACGGCGGAAAACTTCAGGCTGAACTAAACAGGCAACGTCTATACCAGAAAGAAAGACAAAGGGTCCACTCCGGCCGACCGTCACATGCCAGGGATGGCATGTGCGAGCGTACAGGGATGTATTTACAGCGTGTCGGCGGAGTGGGCCCTTTGGCTGACTTCGTTAAGGTGTTCAGACGACGAAGTCAATAAACTGAACGGCGGGCGTGCCCGCCGTGGGAACAAATGCCTCAGGGCTGGATCACCACCCGGCCCCTGAGTTTGCCGGCCAGCAGATCCCGGGCCGCCGCTATGCTCTGCTCCAGGGTCAGCACCTGGGCCTGGTCTTCGAAGTCGAGCGGCAGGCTTTCCTGCAGCCGCTGCCAGGCTTCGATGCGCTTGGCCTTGGGCATATAGACCGAGTTGATGCCGAGCAACTGCACCCCGCGCAGGATAAAGGGCATGACGGTGGTGTTGAGGGCCACGCCGCCGGCCAGGCCGCAGGCGGCCACGGCGCCGTCCATTTTGGTCTGGCTCAGGATCTTGGCCAGGGTACGGCCGCCCACGGTGTCCACGGCGCCGGCCCAGCGCTGGGTTTCCAGCGGTGCCGGCTCGGCGTCCAGCTCGGCGCGGGGGATGATGGCGGCCGCGCCCAGGGAGGTCAGCCAGGCAACGTGCTCGTGCCCTTTCTCCTATACACATTCGACGCAGCCGCTGACTAGAGAGGCGTAGAGCTTGCTCGGTGCAG
>NZ_NMUO01000178.1 GCF_002237365.1 Zobellella denitrificans | reverse complement strand
CGGCCTGGCTTTGGGGGTTGTTGAGATCGCCAATCACCCGGGCGCCGCCAACGCAGGACTCAACGCAGGCGGGCAGCAGGCCCACCTCCAGCCGGTGCACGCAGAAGGTGCACTTGTCGGCGGTCTGGGTATCGTGGTTGATGAAGCGGGCGTCGTAGGGGCAGGCCTGAACGCAGTAGGCACAGCCCACGCACTGCTGGTTGTCGACCACCACGATGCCGTCGTCGCGCTGGTAGGTGGCCTGGGTCGGACACACCGGGATGCAGGGCGGGTTGGCGCAGTGGTTGCACAGGCGGGGCAGCATCACCTGGGTGGCCTGCTGCCGGTTTTCCAGGCGCACCTCGTACTGCTGGACGGTGGTGCGGAACTGGCCCACCGGGGGCAGGTTTTCCATGCTGCAACTGACGGTGCAGGCCTGGCAACCGATGCACTTGCGCAGGTCGATGACCATGCCATAGCGCTTGCCGGCGGTGGCGGGCGCGGCGTCCAGCTCGGTTACCGGGATCAGGCTGGCGCCGGCGGTCAGCCCGCCCAGGCGCTTGAGAAATTGTCGTTTACTGGCATCCATCTCGTTCTCCTCGGTGAGGTTTGGGGTATTGTCCCGGGAGCGGATGGGTTACCTCTATTGTGGTATTCCACATAACGGATGCGGATTTGATCTGGAACAAGCTTTTATGGCCGCTGGTGCTGGCGGCGCTGCTGGCCCAGGCACCGGCCCGGGCCGATGACTTCGATATCGGCTTTCTGGCCTTTCGCGGCGAGGCCCGCGCCCGGGAAGAATGGTCGCCGTTGCTCGACTCCCTGCACCAGGCGCTGCCCGGGCACCGTTTCGAGGGGCATTTCCTGACCCAGCACCAGCTGGACCGGCGGCTGGCCGAAGGCAGCCTGGACTTTGTGGTCACCAACCCGGCCCACTTTGTGCTGAACCGGGGCCAGGGGCTGAACTGGCTGGCCTCCTGGCTGGATCCCCGCTTCGGCTCGGCCCGGGAAAGCGTGGCCGGCAGCCTCTGGGTGCGCGCCGACAGCGGCATCACCCATCCGGAGCAGTTGACGGGGCGGCGGGTCGGCGCCATCCACGACCAGGCCTTCGGCGGCTACCTGCTGGTGGCCGAGCAACTGCGCCGCCAGGGGCTGGACCCGGCCCGCTGGCAGATGCAGTTTGCCGGCTATCCGGCCGATGCCCTGCTTTACCTGTTGCGCGATGGCGCCCTGAGTGGCGCCATGCTGCCGGCCTGCGTGCTGGAAAGCATGGTGGCCGAAGGCCTGGTGGCAAGGGCCGAGTTCCGGGCGCTGATGGTGCAATCCGAGTCTCCCTGCGTGCGATCCACCCCCCTCTATCCGGGCTGGAGCTTCGCCGCGGTGGGGCAGGTCGACGAAGGCCTGCTGCGCAGCCTGACCCGGGCCCTGCTGGACCAGGAGCAGGATGGCCGCCCGCTGTGGGGCGCGCCCATCCGGCTGGACGAGGTGGAGCGGCTGCTGGCCCTGGTGCTGCACCATGTCAGGGTGAGCCGGCTGCTGCGCCGGCTCACCCTGACAT
>NZ_NMUO01000177.1 GCF_002237365.1 Zobellella denitrificans | reverse complement strand
CCTGTGCGAACAGCCGCTGGCGGCTTGCCGCCGGCCGCCGCTCAGGCGGGGCACCCCGCCCAGCAGGATATGGCGGAAGCGGTCGCACAGCTCGATAAAGTCCGGCGCCGCCAGCGGCTGTTCGCACAGGTCGGCATAGCGGCACCAGAGCACGGACTCGCTCCGCCCCTGCACCGCTATCTGCCGGTGGCCCAGCGGCAAGGGCTCACTGCCGCCGCCCGCCGGCGCCAGCTCGGCGAACAGGGCTGCCAGGGCCTGGGGGTCGTTCACCCAGTAGCGTTGCCGGGGCGCCCCCGGGTGCAGCCGGTGATCCTCGCCGCCGTCCACCGCCACCACCCGCATCCGCTCGGCCATGGCCGCCACCGCCGGCAGAAAGCGATCCCGGTTGAAGCCCTCGGCGTAGAGCCCCTCGGGCGGCTGGTTGGAGGTGGTCACCAGCACCAGGCCTTCGGCGAACAGCTGTTGCAGCAGGCGGCCGAGCAGCATGGCATCGCCGATGTCGCTCACGAACAGCTCGTCCAGGCACAGCACCCTCACCTCGGCGGCCAGCTCCGCCGCCAGTTGCGCCAGCGGATCCTCGGTGCCGGTCAGCTGGAACAGCCGCCGGTGCACCCAGCGCATAAAGTGATGAAAGTGCAGCCGCTTGGCCGGCACCGACAGGCCGCGATGGAACAGGTCCATCAGCCAGGTCTTGCCCCGCCCCACCGGCCCCCACAGGTAAACGCCGCCGATATCCCGCTCGCCGGCATGCAGCCGCCGCTGGCACTGCTCCAGCCATTCGGCGGCCCGGCGCTGGGCGGCATCGTCCTTAAAGCCCGCGTCCAGGGCGGCGAGGTAGGCGGCGTAGGGGGAAAGGGTCATAACGGGCCGGGGTTTGCGAAACGGAAGGGCATTAAGCCACAGCGCCCGCCGCCGGACAAGGTCGGCCCCTAGCGCCGGGCCGCGTGGCGCATGATCTCCGCTGGTATCCGCTCGAGCGACACCACCCGCTCCACCGCCCCCAGGGCGATGGCCTCCCTGGGCATGCCAAACACCACGCAGGAGGCCTCGTCCTGGGCCAGGGTCTCGGCCCCGGCCTGGGCCATCTCCTTCAGTCCCCGGGCGCCATCGTCGCCCATGCCGGTCATGATGATGCCGGTGGCGTTTTTACCGGCAAACTTGGCCACCGAGCGGAACAGCACGTCCACCGAGGGCTTGTGTCGGTTCACCGGCGGCCCGTCCAGCACCTCCACCTGGTAGTAGGCGCCGCTGCGCCTGAGCTGCATGTGCCGGCCGCCGGGAGCGATCAGCGCCAGCCCCGGCAGCACCCTGTCCTGGTGGCGGGCTTCCCGCACCTCCAGCCGGCACAGCTGGTTCAGGCGGGCGGCGAACGAGGCGGTGAACTTCTCCGGCATGTGCTGCACTATCACCAGCCCCGGGCACACCCGGGGCAGTGCCGTCAGCACCCGCTCCAGGGCCTGGGTGCCGCCGGTGGAGGTGCCGATGGCCACGATGCGCTCCGTGGTCTGCACCATGGCCTGGCTGCCCGGCGGCTCCGCCATGGCATCCGCCCCCAGCCTGGGCGGCACCGGCA
>NZ_NMUO01000176.1 GCF_002237365.1 Zobellella denitrificans | reverse complement strand
AGGTGGAGGCGGCGCTGCCGGATCAGCTGGCCCGCCATCGGGCCTTGTGTCATGCCTGGCCCGCACCGCTGAACTCCCCCCTGCCGCTGGCCCTTGAGCACGGCGGCCTGCAACTGGAAGGCTGGCTCGGCGGCCTGCGCCGGCAGGGCGACAGGCTGGCGCTGATCGAACTGCAGCCCGGGGAACTGCTCGGCAAGAGCGGGCCCAAATGGCATCGCACCCTGCGCGCCTTTGTCGCCCAGGCGGTGGCCTGCGCCTGCGGCATCGAGCTCCGGCTCTATCTGGTGGGGGAGGACGCCACCCTGCACGGCGCGCCCCTTGAGCGGGACACCGCGCGGCAGCTGGTGCAAGGCTGGCTGGAGGCGCTGCAGGCGGGTAGGACGGCGCCCCTGCCGGTGGCGCTCAAGACCGCCATGGCCTGGCTCGGCCAGGAGGACGAGGGCAAGGCCGCACCGGCCGCCCGCAAGGCCTACGAGGGCGACGGCTTCGGCCACAACGGCGAGCGCGCCGAGAGCGGCGCCCTGGCCCGCCAGTATCCCGACTTCGACGCCCTCACCGCCGACGGCCATTTCGCCGCCTGGTGCGAGCGGCTCTACCGGCCATTGCTCGAGCATGGCCCGCAACCGGAACCGCAGGAGGCCTCATCATGACGGCACCGCGCCCCCTGGCGCTGACCTTTCCGCTGCACGGCAGCCGGCTGATCGAAGCCAGCGCCGGCACCGGCAAGACCTTTACCATCTCGGCCCTGTACCTGCGGCTGGTGCTGGGCCACGGCGGCGAGCTGGGCTTTGCCCGCGAGCTGCTGCCGCCGGAGATCCTGGTGGTGACCTTCACCGACGACGCCACCAAGGAGCTCAAGGATCGCATCCGCGCCCGCCTGGTGGAGGCGGCGGCGGTGTTCCGCGGCGAGCGCGAGGGCGATGCCCTGCTCGACACCCTGAAGGCCGACTTCGTGCCCGAGCGCTGGCC
Source organism: Zobellella denitrificans (assembly GCF_002237365.1). Lineage (GTDB taxonomy): Bacteria > Pseudomonadota > Gammaproteobacteria > Enterobacterales > Aeromonadaceae > Oceanimonas > Oceanimonas denitrificans. The sequence goes on along the minus strand of NZ_NMUO01000176.1, from coordinate 610 downwards.
CGCCTGTGCCCACCGGCTCGACATCGCCGCCCAGTGGATGGACGAGGCGGCGGTGTCCACCATTCACGGCTGGTGCCAGCGCATGCTGCGCGAGCACGCCTTCGACAGCGGCAGCCTCTTTACCCAGACCCTGGAAACGGATCACGGCGAGCTGCTGGCCGAGGTGGCGCGGGATTACTGGCGCCGCCAGTGCTACCCCCTGGACGGCGACGCCCTCGACTGGGTGATGGCGAACTGGCAGACCCCGGACCGGCTGCTGCGCCAGCTGCGCCCCCTGCTGGGGGAGCAGGATGAGGCCGGCGGCGAGCTGGGCGCCCTGCTGGAAGGCGCCTTAAACGAACGCGAGCGGGCGCTGGCCGAACTCAAGGCGCCCTGGCCGGTCTGGGCCGATGAGCTGGAGTTGCTGCTGGACAAGGCGGTAGCCGACAAGGCGGTGGACGGGCGCAAGCTGCAGGCCCGCTACTACAAGCCCTGGCTGGACAAGCTCAGGGCCTGGGCCGGCTCGGGCGAGGCCGCGCTTGAGCTGGGCACCGGCTTCACCCGCCTCACCCCGGACGGCCTGGCCGAGGCCTGGAAGCAGGGCTCGCCGCCCGACCACCCGGGCCTGGCG
>NZ_NMUO01000174.1 GCF_002237365.1 Zobellella denitrificans | reverse complement strand
TTGACGGTGCGCAGCGACTTGCCGTAGGCGTGGCCGGTCTCGAAGCCGGCGTCGATCAGTTCCTTCCAGATCTGCGGCAGCTGCTCGAGGCGGGCGCCGGACAGGGCGGTGCGCCGGGCGCCGGGGGCCCTGGGGGGTGGAGGGGCTCAACCTGCGCATCGCCGCCCTGCTGCACCGCCAGGGCCTGCTCGAGGCGGATCAGGGCTGGTACGAGGGGCGGCCGGTGCTGGTGACCCGCAACGACTACGGCCTCGGCCTGATGAACGGCGACATCGGCATCGCCCTGCGCCTGCCGGAGCAGGACGGCAGGCCGGTGTTGCGGGTGGCCTTTCCCCGCAACGACGGCAGCGGCGACCTGCGCTTTATCCTGCCGAGCCGGCTGGGGGTGGTGGAGACGGTGTTCGCCATGACGGTGCACAAGTCCCAGGGCTCCGAGTTCGCCCACACCGCCCTGATGTTGCCGGAAAGCCTCAATCCCGTGCTCACCAAGGAGCTGCTCTACACCGCCATCACCCGCGCCCGGCACTGGTTCACCCTGCTGGAGCCGCGCCCCGGGGTGTTCGAGCAGGCCATCGCCCGCCGGGTGGAACGCCAGAGCGGCCTGCTGGAAAGCCTGCAGGGCGAGGGGTGAGCCCTACAAGGCCCGCCGTAGGGTCCGTTTCAACGGACCACCCGACCACGGTGCCGGGGTTTGGTCGAATAAATTCGACCCTACACATGGACGCGGGGTTGGCCGTAGGGTCCATTTCAATGGACCACCCGACCACGGTGCCGGGGTTTGGTCGAATAAATTCGACCCTACAGACACCTCCATCCGTAGGGTCGATTTCAATCGACCAACATCAGCACCGCGCCGAGTTTTGGTCGAATAAATTCGGCCCTACGGGACAGCCTGTTTTCCGGGGAACTGGCCAGCATGAAAAGGAAGGAGTGATATGCAACTGCAACCGGCAACAATAGCGCGCCCCCATGGCGACGGTTAAACGGCCGGCGCCGGCTTCGCTGGCGGATCCCTTTTACTACCTGGCCAATGCCCGCACCCTGGTGGGCTGGGTGCTGGACCACCATGGCGATCTGCTGCTGGACGGGGAAAAGGCGCAGCTGGCGGCCTGGCTCGGCGCCGGGCGCGAAGCCCGGGCCCTGCTGGTGCGCATGGTGATGCGCAAGGGCGAGCACTTTCGGCTGAGCCGGTTGCGCTACCCGGAGATTGGAGATCCGTCCCCCGCCGGGGTTGAACTGGTGTCGCTGGGGCTGGTGCAAGAGGGGGCACCCATACCGGTGGAGGAACTGACCGACCTGCTCACCCTGACGGAGCTGGATGCCTGCTTTGCCGAGGCCTTCGCCGGGGCCGGGCTGGTCCGCGCCACCAAGGGTATGAAGCGGGATTGGCTCTGCGCCCGGCCCGAATACGCCAGGTCGCGACCCTTTGCCGACTGGTGGCCCGCAAGCCAGGATCGCCTGCTGAGCCTCGCCTGCATGCCCCTGTTCGAGCGGCTGCGGCTGATGTTCTTCGGCAACCTGCGCCAGGACTGGTCCGAATTCGTGCTCACCGAACTCGGCAACCAGCGCTACGAAACCGTGGCCTTCACGCCCGAGTCCCGCGCCTTCCGCAACCGGGCCGAGGTGGACCAGTATCTGGCCCTGCACCGG
>NZ_NMUO01000173.1 GCF_002237365.1 Zobellella denitrificans | reverse complement strand
TCCGTTCGGGGCAAGCGTGAGTGGGGACTAGGCGGCGGCCCACGGGCGCGGCGGCGCGGTCACAGCCAGGGGGCGCACCGGACCCAGCTCGGCGGGCAGGCTGATCTCCGCCGCCTGCACGTCGATGGGCAGCTCCACGCTCACCGGCCCCATGGGCACCGTGGTGGCCACGCGGATCGCCTCGCGCAGCACGCCCACCGCCTGCTCCGGGCTGGTGATGCGGAAGGCCGCCTTGCTGCTGGCCTTGAGGAAGGTCAGCTGGTCCCGGGTTTCGTGGATAAAGCTGGCGTCCCGGTCCAGGTATTCCCGCTCCACCTGGCCGGTGAGATGGATCAGCGGGCTGGCGGCGTTCAGCGCCTCCAGCAGGGCGCCCACCGCGTTGCCGGCGCCGGCGCCGGTGCTGGTGATGGCCACGCCCAGGCCGGAGAAGCGGCCGTGGGCGTCGGCCATGGTCACGGCGCCGGCTTCGCCCCGGGCGGCCACGAAACGGATCCGCTCGCGCCGGCCGATGGCGTCGGCGATGGGCAGGTTGTGGATGGAGATGACCCCGTAGACGCTGTTCACGCCGTGGGCTTCCAGTACCCGGGCGATGGCTTCGCCCACATTGACTCTGTTGCTCATGATGCTGTCCTTGTTCTGTTCAGTCGTTAGCCCGGGCTTAGCAGCACCAGGGGTTGGGTTGGTCACTCAGGCCCACGTAGATGCTCTTCTGCTGCATGTAGGCGAGCACGCCCTGGCGGCCTTTTTCCCGGCCGAGGCCGCTTTCCTTGAAACCGCCGAAGGGGGCGGAAACCGAAAATTTCTTGTAGGTATTGATCCAGACGGTGCCGGTCTCGAGCCGGCGCGCCAGGCGCCAGGCCCGGCGGAAGTCCTCGCTCCAGATGCCGGCGGCCAGGCCGAACACGCTGTCGTTGGCCTCGGCCACCAGTTGGTCTTCGTCGTCGAAGCTCATCACCACCAGCACCGGGCCGAAGATTTCCTCCTGGCATACCCGGGCGCTGTTGGCCAGGCCGGCGATGATGGTGGGCGGATAGAAGCAGCCTCCGGCCAGCTCGCCCACGGTCAGCCGTTCGCCGCCGCACAGCACCCGGCCGCCCTCGGCCCTGGCCAGGGCCACGTAGTCGGCCACCGACTGGAGGTGGGCCTCGTTGATGAGCGGCCCCATGTGAATGCCGGGCCGCTCCGGATGGCCGACCCGCAGCTCCCGGGTCAGGCCCAGCAGCCGGGTGAGGAAGCGCTCGTAGAGGCTGCTGTGCACGAACAGCCGGGAGCCGGCGATGCAGGCCTGGCCGGCGGAGCTGAAGATGCCGTAGACCACGCCCTTGGCGGCCAGCTCGAGATCCGCGTCTTCCAGCACCAGGGTGGGCGACTTGCCGCCCAGCTCCAGCGAGGTGGGGATCAGCTTGTCCGCCGCCACGTGGGCCAGGCGGCGGCCGGTGTTGGTGCCGCCGGTGAAGGAGATCTTGCGCACCAGGGGGTGGCGGGCCAGGGCCTCGCCCACCACCGAGCCGCGCCCGGGCAGTATGCTGAGCAGCCCCTTGGGCAGGCCGGCCTCCTCGAACAGCTTGGCCAGCTCCAGCGCCGCCAGCGGGGTGGCGTCGGCGGGCTTGAGCAGCACGGCGTTGCCGCCGGCCAGGGCCGGGGCGATCTTCTGCATCTCGCTGGCGATGGGCGAGTTCCAGGGGGTGATGGCGGCCACCACGCCGATCGGTTCATGCACGCTCAGGGTCATGAAATCCGGGGCGCGCGGGGTATTGAGCTGTTCGTCCAGGGTCTCGCAGGCGGCGGCGAAGTAACGGGCGGTGCCGGCGGCGCTGGCCACCAGGGCCCGGGTTTCCGCCAGCGGCTTGCCGTTATCCCGGGTCTGCAGGGCGGCCAGCTGTTCGC
>NZ_NMUO01000172.1 GCF_002237365.1 Zobellella denitrificans | reverse complement strand
GCTGGCAGGCTACTCCCTGGGCGGACGGCTGGCAAAATCCAGTGCCAGCCGTCCGCCCAGGGAGTAGCCTGCCAGCAGGTAGCGCCCGAGCCCCAGCCCGGCCAGGGCCCGGGCCAGCCAGCGGCGGATCCCGTCAAAGTCGTGCGGCCGCAACGCCCGGTTGCCGCCATGTCCGGGCAAGGCCAGCGGATAGCAGCGCCGGCCCGGCAACGCCGCCGTCACCGGCTGCCAGTCCCGCTCATCGCCCAGCAGGCCGTGCAGCAGCACCAGGGGCAAGGGTTCAGGCCTCATGCAGGCGTTGCTCCAGCCAGCGCAGGTCCTCGGCCAGTTGCCGCTCGGGCACCCGGACTTCGATCAGGGTGGCGCCGCCGTCCAGCGCCCGCCGGTAAGTCCGGTCGAACTCCGCCAGGCTGGCCGGCGCGGCATAAGACAGCCCGAACAGGGCGGCGGCCCGGGCAAAGTCCAGGCCGTGGGGCAGCCGGTAATACTCCTCCAGCAGTCCGTCCTCCTCCGGCACCGGCAGCAGGTTGAAGATGCCGCCGCCGTTGTTGTTGAGCAGGATCAGCACCAGCGGCACCCGGCTCCGGCCGAGCAGCGCCAGGCTGTTGAGATCGTGCAGGGCGCTGATGTCCCCCAGCACCAGGGTGGTGGGCTCGGCGCCGCTCTGGGCGAAACCGTAGGCGGTGGCGATCAGGCCATCGATGCCGGAGGCACCCCGGTTGGCCATCACCCGCGTCGGCCCCGGGCCCGGACTGCCCGCCATGTTCAGCAAGCGTGCCGCCATGCTGTTGCCCACCATCAGCCGGCCCCGCAGCAGCCGGTTCAGCCGATGGCAGATCCCCAGCTCGGAGCAACGTTCGGCCCGCTGCGCCAGCAAGGACGCCACCGGCCGGTGCAGCGGCTCCAGCCGGTGCCAGGGCGAGCGCCCGGGGGCGGGATGGCGGCGCACAAAGTCAGCGGGGGAGCCGAGCAGCCGGCGGCGTACCCGGTAATCCGGGTCCAGCCGGCACGGCCGGGACTCCACCAGCCAGTAATGCCGCCAGTCATGACCGGCGATAAAGTGCCCGAATCGCTTGGAGATCAAGCGGCCGCCGAACTGCAGCAGCACCTCGGCCTCGGCCAGCGCCCGGCGAAAGGCCGGACTGTGCAGGGCCAGATCGGCGTGCAGCAGGTTGTGCTCATCGAAGCGGAGCTGGCTTTGCAAATCCGCCAGCAGGGGCCAGCCCAGTTGCCGTGCCAGGGTCGCCACCGCCCGGGCCTCGGCAGGATCGTCGATCTGCCCCGCCACCACCAGGCCCCTACGGGCGCTGAATTCGGCCCAGTCCGGCTGGATGGCGGCCCGGGCCTCGGCCCGCTGCCAGGGGCTCCAGGGGCTGTGGTCTTGCCGCCAGCGGCCAAGCGGTGCCAGGTAATCGACCGCGTCGAACGGCTCCCCGCCGGGATAGAGCGGCTCCGGAAAAGGGCAGTTCAGGTGCACCGGGCCCGGCTCCAGGGCCTGCCGGGCCAGGGCCTGATCCACCGAGCTCAGCACGAAGGCGGCGGGAACCGCCGGCGTCGGACTCGGCAAGTCCTGCCGGTACACCGGGTATTCCGCAAAGATCCCCGCCTGGACGATGGCCTGGTTGCTGCCGTTGTCGATCAGCTCCACGGGCCTGTCCGCCGACAGCAGTATCAGGGGGATGCCGCTCTGGCGCGCCTCGATCACCGCCGGGTAGAGGTTGGCCACCGCCGTGCCCGAGGTGGTGATCACCGCCACCGGCCGGCCACTGCCCCGGGCCAGCCCCAGCGCCATAAAGCCGAGGCCGCGCTCGTCGAAGTGCGGATGCCGGCGAAAGCCGGCGTGGGCCGCGGCGGCCATGGTCAGGGGGCTGGAGCGGGAGCCCGGCGCCAGCGCCAGATCACGTACCCCAAGGCGGTACAGTTCTTCCAGCAGCAGGCTGGCCCAGACCTGGTTGAAGGTGGCGAAACGGTGCGGAAACATGGCTAGCCCCCCTCGTGCAGCAGCGCCAGCACCGAGGCCAGCTTGTGATCCAGCTCGGCCCACTCGGCGGCGGCGGTCGAGCCGGCCACTATGCCGGCACCGGCAAACAGATCCACCGCCCCGGGGCCGATGCGGGCGCAGCGGATGGCCACCGCCAGCTCGGCGGTGTCGCGGCTCAGCAG
>NZ_NMUO01000171.1 GCF_002237365.1 Zobellella denitrificans | reverse complement strand
GCCGGTGCGCCGCTGGAGCGACGGCCTGGTCCGGCTGGGTGCCCTGGTGGCCGGCGCCGGGCGGCAAGGGCTGCAGCTGCTCGGCTTTATGGGGCTGACCCTGAGCACCCTGATGGTGCTGTTGCCCAGGCCGGGCCGCTGGCGGCCGACCGCCCTGGTGGCCCAGATGCACCAATGCGGCCTCAACGCCGTGCCCATCGTCGCCCTGCTGACCTTCCTGGTGGGGGCCGTGGTGGCCTTTCTTGGCGCCACAGTGCTGGCCAACTTCGGCGCCACCATCTATACGGTGGATCTGGTGGCCTATTCCTTCCTGCGCGAGTTCGGGGTACTGCTTACCGCCATCCTGCTGGCGGGGCGTACCGCCAGCGCCTTCACCGCCCAGATCGGCGCCATGAAGGTCAACGAGGAGCTGGACGCCCTGCGCGCCCAGGGGCTGGATCCGGTGGAGCTACTGGTGTTGCCCCGGCTGCTGGCGCTGCTGCTCACCCTGCCGCTGCTGACCTTTATCGCCATGCTGTCGGGCATGGTGGGCGGTGCCCTGGTGGCCCTGGTCTCCCTCGATATCTCCCTGGCCCAGTACCTGGCCATAGTGCACGAGGTACCGGTGCGGCACCTGCTGGTGGGACTGGGCAAGGCGCCGCTGTTCGCCCTGCTGATCGCCCTGATCGGCTGCCTGGAGGGCTTCAAGGTCGGCGGCAGCGCCCAGTCGGTGGGCGAGCACACCACCTCCAGCGTGGTGCAGTCCATCTTCGTGGTGATACTGCTGGACGCCATCGCCGCCCTCTTCCTGATGGAGATGGGCTGGTGAGCCGGGAGACGGTGATCCGCATCCGCGGCCTGGACAACCGCTTCGGGGAGCAGGTGGTGCACCAGGGGCTGGATCTGGACGTCTACCGGGGCGAGATCCTGGGAGTGGTGGGCGGCTCGGGTACCGGCAAGTCGGTGCTGCTGCGCTCCATCGTCGGCCTGCGCCGGCCCAGCGGGGGTAAGGTGCGGCTGCTGGGGCAGGATCTGCTCGCCCTGCCGGAACGGGAACGAGCCCGGCTGGAGCGGCGCCTGGGGGTGCTGTTCCAGAACGGCGCCCTGTTCTCCTCCCTGACGGTGACCGAGAACATCGCCCTGCCGCTGATCGAGCACGCCGGCCTGCCCCGGCCCGAGGCGCAGTATCTGGCCGAGGTCAAGCTGGCCCTGGCCGGCCTGCCGGCCGGAACGGGGGAGCGCTATCCGGCCCAGCTGTCCGGCGGCATGGTCAAGCGGGCGGCCCTGGCCCGGGCGCTGGCGCTGGATCCGGATATCCTGTTCCTGGACGAGCCCACCGCCGGCCTGGACCCGATCGCGGCGGCGGCCTTCGATCGCCTGCTGCTGACCCTGAGGGACGCCCTCGGACTGACGGTGTTCCTGGTCACCCACGATCTCGACACCCTCTACACCAGCTGCGACCGGGTGGCGGTGCTGGCCCGGCGGAAAGTGCTGGTGGCGGATCGGCTGGACGCGGTGGCCGCCACCGACGACGACTGGATCCGCGACTATTTTCACGGCCCGCGCGGACGCGCCGCCCGGGCCGCGCAACGGAAGGAGTGACCATGGAAACCCGGGCCCATCATGTACTGATCGGGGTCTTTACCCTGGCGGTGGCCGCGGCCGTGCTGCTGTTCGCGCTCTGGCTGGCCAAGGCCGGCGGCGAGCGGGATGCCCGCCGCTACGATATCCTGTTCCGGGAGCCGGTGTCCGGCCTGTCGGTGGGCAGCGCCGTGCAGTACAGCGGCATCCGGGTGGGGGAGGTGGAACGCCTGACCCTGGATCCGGACGATCCCCGCCAGGTCTGGGCCCGGGTGCGCATCGCCGGCGACGCGCCGGTCAAGACCGACACCCGCGCCCGCCTGGCCCTGACCAACATCACCGGCGCCGCCCACATCGAGCTGAGCCAGGGTTCGCCGGAAAGCCCGCTGCTGGCCCGGGACGACGAGATCCCGGTGATCGTCGCCGAGCCTTCGCCCCTGGCCCGGCTGCGGCTCAACAGCGAAGAGCTGCTGCTCGCCATCACCACCCTGATGGACAACGCCAACCGCATGCTGTCGGAGGACAACGCCCGCCATCTGGGCCGGGTGCTGGCCAACCTGGACGCCACCACCAGCACCCTGGCGGCCCAGCAGGACAGCCTGGCCGCCGGCCTGCAAAGCCTCGCCGCCGCCGGCGACCAACTGCAGCGACTGTTGGCCCGGCTCGATGCCCAGGCC
>NZ_NMUO01000170.1 GCF_002237365.1 Zobellella denitrificans | reverse complement strand
AAAAAAAAAAGAAGAAAGAAGAGAAGAAGAAGAAAAGAAAAGAAAAAGTAAAAAGAGGGCGCGGAAAAAGGAGAAAAGAGAAAGGGGGCGGGGCAAGCCGATCGGCATACGGGCCGGGCTCCGGCCCGGCGGCCGGCTCGACCGGGTGACCCTGCTGCTGGCCACGGTGCTGCGGGCCTTGCCCCAGTTCGTGATCGGCATCCTGCTGGTGATGCTGCTGGCGGTGCAGCTGGGCTGGCTGCCCGCCGCCGGCCACGGCACCGCGGCCCACACCCTGCTGCCGGCGCTGACCCTGGCCCTGGGCCTGGCCGCCGTGGCCTGCCGGGTGAGCCGCAACGCCATGCAGGGGGTCGCCAACTCCGCCTATTACGCCTTTGGCCGTACCAAGGGCCTGGGCGAGGGTCGGGTGTTCAGCCGCCACGGCCTGCGCAACGTGGCGGTGCCGGTGCTGGCCCACCAGGCCATGCAGCTGGTGTACCTGATCGAAGGCGTGGTGGTGGTGGAAACCCTGTTCGCCTGGCCCGGCATCGGCCATGCCCTGGTGCACGCCATAGTGGCGCGGGACGTCCCCATGATCCAGGGCACCGCCCTGGTGCTGGGGCTGATGTTCGTGCTGCTCAACGCCCTGGTGGATCTGCTGTGCCACCGTATCGACCCGAGAAGGAGGGAAGCATGACCCAAACCGCGACCCTGGCTGCCCCGGCGACTCCCGCCGCCGGGCGCCGCTGGTTGAGCCCCCGCCAGCGCCTGGGCGCCGCCCTGCTGCTGGCGCTGGCCCTGTTCGGCCTCGGCCTGCCGCTGGTGACCGAGCTGGAACCGGCCCGGCAGAACTACAGCCAGATCCTGGCTGCGCCCAGCCTGGCCGAACCCCTGGGCACCGATCACCTGGGCCGCAGCATGCTGGCCCGCATGAGCTCGGCGGTGCAGCTTTCCCTCGGCCTTTCCCTGCTCGGGGTGCTGACCGCCGCCGTGCCCGGCGTGCTGCTGGGCGTGCTGGCCGGCTGGCGCGGTGGCTGGGTGGACCGGACCCTGGGCGTGCTGGCCGACACCCTGCTGGCCCTGCCCGGCCTGCTGCTGGTGCTGCTGCTGGTGGCCATAGCGCCGGGCAACTTCTGGACCCTGTACGTGGGCATCGCCCTGGTGCTGTGGATCGAGTACTTCCGGGTGGTGCGCCTGACCACCCGCACCCTGATGGCCTCGCCGCAAATCGAGGCCTCGCGCCTGCTCGGCTTCGGCCCCGGCTACATACTGCGCCGCCACCTGTGGCCGGCTCTGGCGCCGGTGGTGCTGACCCTGGGCGCCTTCGGCGCCGCCACCGCCATCCTGGCCATCGCCGCCCTGGGCTTTGTCAGCGTGGGGCTGCGCCCGCCCACCGCCGAGCTGGGGCTGATGATGACCGAGCTGCTGCCCTATTACCACGAGGCGCCCTGGGTGCTGCTGCAACCCATAGCGGCGGTGTTCCTGCTGGTGCTGGCGCTCAACCTGCTGGCGGGAGGCCGCAAGCCATGACCGAACTGCTGAAAGTGGAACAACTGGCGGTGGCGGCGGCAGATGCCATAGTGCGGCCGCTGTCGTTCACCCTCGGGGCCGGCCGGCCGTTGACCCTGCTGGGGGAAACCGGCTCCGGCAAGAGCCTGATCGCCCAGGCCATTATGGGCAACCTGCCGGCGGGGCTGCAGGCCCGGGGCCGGATCTGGCTGCGGGGCGAAGAGCTGACCCACCTGCCCGCCGCCGCCCGGCGGCGGCTGTGGGGCCGCCAACTCGCCATGCTGCCCCAGGAGCCCTGGCTGGCGCTGGACCCGACCATGCGGGCGGTGGAGCAGGTGGCCGAAGGCTACCGCTACGTGGCCGGCGCCGATTGGGCCCAGGCCCGCCGCCAGGCCGAACAGGATCTGACCCGGCTCGGCCTGGGGCACGCCCTGCACCGGCTGCCGGGCCAGCTCTCGGGCGGCATGATGCAGCGGCTGGCCTTTGCCGCCGCCAGCACCGGCGGCGCCGACATCGTCATTGCCGACGAACCCACCAAGGGCCTGGACGCGGGCAGCCGCGACCAGGTGACCGGCCTGCTGCGGCAGGTGGCGGAGGCGGGCGGCGGCCTGCTGACCATTACCCACGACATCGCCGTGGCCCGCCAGCTGGGCGGCGAGGTGATGATAGTGCGGGGCGGCGAGGTGCTGGAGTCCGGCCCGGCGGAGCAGGTGCTGAAGGCGCCCGCCAGCGACTACGGCCGGGGCCTGCTGGCCCTGCGTCTTATAAAAATCT
>NZ_NMUO01000017.1 GCF_002237365.1 Zobellella denitrificans | reverse complement strand
GCCGCGCCTCCGGCCTCCGCACCGGTGGTGGCGCCGGCACCGCCCGAACCGCCCTTCGATCCGGGCGTGCCGGACCTGCGCGAGCTGCCGGCCAATATCCGGGCCCGCCTGCCGGCCCTGACCCTGTCGGTGCACATCTATTCGGCCACGCCGGCCAGCCGCATGGCCAATATCAACGGCCAGATGCTGCGGGAGGGGCAGCAACTGGGGGCGCTGCAGCTCAGGAGCATCACCCCCAGGGGGGTCATCCTCAGCTTCGAAGGGCAGGAATTTCATCTTAATTCGGTGGGAGGGTGAGGGGTGAGGGGTGAAAAATGTACTCAGCCCGGCATGGCCGCTGGGTGGAGGAGATATGGGGCGCGGGCGGCCCGCCCGCATGAACCCGGCGCCGGCGGTGGGGTGATCCACTGAAGTGGACCCTACCGCCAGGTCGTTGTAGGGTCGAATTTATTCGACCAAAACACGGCACCGGTGGTGGAACGCTCCCTGGAGCGCGGGCGGCTCGCCCGCAGGGATGACCACACCCATCTTTCCCGCTGCGCGGGAAGGCAGGCGGGCCGCCTGCGCTCCAGGAGTTGCACCGGGTCAAGCAAGGCCTACAATGGCTCGTCTTTTTCTTAACCAAGGAAGTCTATGAGTCACTTCACCCTGCTGGTGGGATCCACCCTCGGCTATGCGGAAGATCTGGCCGAGGTACTGGCCGGGATCCTGGCAAGCCGGGGTCATCAAACGGTTATTCACACTTCTCCCCAAGTTGATCACATCTTGATCGGGCCCGATCATTACCTGCTGCTGGTGTGCTCCACCCACGGCGCCGGTGATCTGCCGGACAACATCCAGCCCCTCTCCCGGCAGCTGCAGGAACAGCAACCGGACCTGGGCGGCCTGCCGTTCCTGGCCGTCGGCCTCGGCGACTCCAGCTACGATACCTTCTGCCAGGCCATACGCAGCCTGGATCAACAACTGCGGGATCGCGGAGCCGAACGGGTCGGCGATCGACTGGAAATCGACGTCAGCCAGCCGGATCTTCCCGAAATCCTGGCCTCGGCGTGGCTGGATCAACAGCTGCAGGCGGCGGGGATCCATCCCTGAGATCATCCGGCCGGGGCCGGACCCTGGCCGGATCCCGTCATGCCGGCCCACACTTTCCACCAAGTTATCAACAGATCGCACCGATCCCGCCATTCATCCGTTCTTTCCTCTACAACCAGCAGATGTTGATAACTATGATCCAAACCGGTGTTAAACCTATAGTTATCCTATTAATCAAATAATCTCCCCCCTGCATCTGTGCATAAACCACAGGGTTAACCACCGTCCATACCGCGTGTCCCGGAGGGTTTTCCACATCAAACGATCATCACTAACCGCATGATCTTGTAGATCAAAAAACGGTTATACACAGATCTGGACGGCACTAATAATAGATCCAACAGAAGATCGATCTAGAGATCTAAGATCTATTTAGGATCAGCCGGATCCCCTCGATCCGGTTTCCATCCGCCCGGCAAACCAGCTAAAATATCCGCCCTTTCGGGATCCTTACACCTGCACGTTTCAAGAGTATCTGTTATGCAATATGAAGAATGGTTTGACGTCATTGTAGTGGGAGGCGGCCACGCCGGCACCGAAGCCGCCGCCGCCGCCGCTCGCATGGGGGCAAACACCCTGTTATTGACCCATAACATCGATACCTTGGGACAGATGTCCTGCAATCCCGCCATCGGTGGCATCGGCAAGGGCCATTTGGTCAAGGAGATCGATGCCCTGGGCGGGATCATGGCCCAGGCCGCCGATCAGGCCGGGATCCAGTTCCGTACCCTCAACGCTTCCAAGGGACCGGCGGTGCGCGCCACCCGGGCCCAGGCGGATCGTCAGCTGTACCGCCAGGCGGTCAGGACCCGGCTGGAAAACCAGCCCAACCTGAAGATCTTCCAGCAAGCCTGCGATGATCTGCTGCTCGACGGCGATACCGTGGTGGGCGTGGTGACCCAGACCGGACTCAGGTTCCATGCCAAAACCGTGGTGCTGACCGTGGGCACCTTCCTCAACGGCCTGATCCATATCGGCATGGACAACTACCGGGGTGGCCGCGCCGGGGATCCTCCCTCGATCGCCCTCGCCCAACGGCTGCGCGAGCTACCCCTGCGGATCGATCGGCTCAAGACCGGCACCCCGCCACGGATCGACGCCCGCAGCGTCGACTTTTCGGTGATGCAGCCCCAGCCCGGCGACGATCCCACCCCGGTGTTCTCCTTTATCGGCAGCCGGGCGGATCATCCCCGGCAGGTGCCCTGCTACATCACCCACACCAACGAGCGTACCCACGAGGTGATCCGCAACAACCTGGATCGCAGCCCCATGTACGCCGGGGTGATCGAGGGGATCGGCCCCCGTTACTGCCCCTCGATCGAAGACAAGATCATGCGCTTCGCCGACAAGGCCTCGCACCAGATCTTCGTGGAGCCGGAGGGGCTGACCAGCACCGAGCTCTACCCCAACGGCATCTCCACCAGCCTGCCCTTCGACGTGCAGCTGGCGATCGTCCGTTCGATCCGCGGCTTCGAGCAGGCCCATATCGTCCGTCCCGGCTATGCCATCGAGTACGATTACTTCGATCCCCGGGATCTGAAGACCAACATGGAAAACAAGTGCCTGCACAACCTGTTCTTCGCCGGCCAGATCAACGGCACCACCGGTTACGAGGAAGCCGGCGCCCAGGGCCTGCTGGCGGGCCTTAACGCCGCCCTGCGCGCTTTCGGCAGGGAAGCCTGGTCGCCGCGCCGGGATCAGGCCTATCTGGGCGTGATGATGGACGACCTGTCCACCTTGGGCACCCGCGAGCCCTACCGCATGTTCACCAGCCGGGCCGAATACCGGCTGCTGCTGCGGGAGGACAACGCCGATCTGCGCCTCACCGAGGAAGGCCGCCGGCTGGGCCTGGTGGATGATCACCGCTGGGCCTTGTTCAGCGACAAGCTGGAGCGGATCGAACAGGAAACCCAGCGCCTGCGGGAAACCTGGATCACCCCCAAACACGCGGCCGCGCCGGCCCTGAACGAAAAACTGAAAACCCCGCTCAGCCGGGAGCACAACCTCGAGGAGCTGCTGCGCCGGCCCGAACTGGACTACGCCGGCCTGATGGCGGTGGAGGGCATTGGCCCGGGCATCGAGCATGAGCAGGCCGCCGAGCAGGTGGAGATCCAGATCAAGTACGCCGGTTACATCGAACGGCAGAAGGACGAGATCGAAAAGCAGCTGCGCAACGAGCACACCCGGCTGCCGCTGGATCTGGACTACAAGGAGGTCCCCGGCCTGTCCAACGAGGTGGTGGTCAAGCTCAACCAGGCCAAACCCGAAACCCTGGGGATGGCATCGCGCATTTCCGGGGTGACCCCGGCGGCTATCTCCATCCTGCTGGTGCACCTGAAAAAGCGCGGCCTGCTGCGCAAGTCGGCATGAGGGACATGATGCGGGAAAAACTGCAACAACTGCTGGCCCGGGCGGATCTTCCGGTCGGTGAGGACCAACAACGGCAACTGCTCGAACTGGTGGCCCTGCTGCACAAGTGGAACAAGGCCTACAACCTCACCTCGGTGCGCGACCCCGAGGCCATGCTGGTGCGCCATATCATGGACAGCCTGGTAGTGAGCCCTTACCTCGAGGGCGAGCGCTTTATCGACGTGGGCACCGGCCCGGGCCTGCCCGGCCTGCCGCTGGCCATCGTCAATCCCGACAAGCAGTTCGTGCTGCTCGACAGCCTGGGCAAGCGCATCCGCTTTATCCGCATGGTGGTGCATCACCTCGGCCTGACCAACGTGGAGGCGGTGCAGAGCCGGGTGGAAGCCTTCAACCCGGAGCAAAAGTTCGATGGGGTACTCAGCCGGGCCTTTGCTTCCCTGGATGACATGCTAAGCTGGTGTGCGCATCTGCCGGGACCGGACGGACGCTTTCTGGCGTTGAAAGGACAATATCCCGAGCAGGAGTTACAATCATTGCCTGCTCACCTGGTGCTGGAGAGGGTCTATCCCCTGGCCGTGCCCGAGCAGGAAGGCGACCGCCATCTGGTGGTCATCCGCAAGAGCAGCCAGTAGAGGTTTCCGGTGGGAAAAGTCATCGCCATTGCCAACCAGAAAGGGGGCGTGGGCAAGACCACGACCTGTGTCAACCTGGCGGCGTCCATGGCCGCCACCAAACGCAAGGTGCTGGTGATCGACCTGGATCCCCAGGGCAACGCCACCATGGCCAGCGGCGTCGACAAATACCAGGTGGCCAGCACCGCCTATGAACTGCTGGTGGACGAGCTGCCCGTCGAGCAGGTGGTAGAGCGGGAAACCAGCGGCGGTTATCACCTGATCGCCGGCAACGGCGACGTCACCGCCGCCGAGATCAAGCTGATGGAATTCTTCGCCCGGGAGGTGCGGCTGCGCAACGCCCTGGCGCCGGTGCGCGACTATTACGACTATGTGTTCATCGACTGCCCGCCCTCGCTCAACCTGCTTACCGTCAACGCCATGTCGGCGGCGGACTCGGTGCTGGTGCCCATGCAGTGCGAGTACTTCGCGCTGGAAGGCCTGACCGCCCTGGTCGATACCATCAGCAAGCTGGCGGCGGTGGTCAATCCCGAGCTGCACATCGAGGGCATACTGCGCACCATGTTCGACCACCGCAACCGGCTGGCCAATGAGGTGTCCGATCAGCTCAAGGCCCATTTCGGCGACAAGGTCTATCGCACCGTCATTCCCCGCAACGTCCGCCTGGCCGAAGCCCCCAGCTTCGGTACCCCGGCCATGTACTACGACAAATCCTCGGTGGGAGCCAAATCCTATCTGGCCCTGGCCGGCGAGATACTGCGCCGGGCCGAACTGGAGCAGGACTCCCCGGAAAATTCGGAACAAACAGCATGACCATGAAACGACGCGGCCTGGGCAAGGGCCTGGATGCCCTGCTCAGCACCAGTTCGGCGGCCAGCCTGCGCCAGCACCAGGCCGAGATCCACTCCCGGCCCGGGGCCAACGGCGAACTGCAGAGCCTGGCCCTGAACGAGTTGCAGCCGGGCCGGTACCAGCCCCGGCGGGACATGTCCCAGGTGGCACTGGAAGAGCTGGCGACCTCCATCCGCCAGCAAGGGATCATCCAGCCGATTGTGGTACGCCCGCTCGAGGCCGGCGGTTACGAGATCCTGGCCGGCGAACGACGCTGGCGGGCCGCGCGGCTGGCCGGACTTGGCCAGGTGCCCTGCCTGATCAAGCCGGTGGCAGACCGGGAGGCCATGGCCATCGGCCTGATTGAAAACATCCAGCGGGAAGACCTCAACGTGATCGAGGAGGCCCGCGCCCTCACCCGGCTGATCGAGGAATTCGGCTTCACCCACCAGACGGTGGCCGAGGCGGTGGGCAAGAGCCGCAGCACCGTCAGCAACCTGCTGCGCCTCAACCAGCTCAACGACGAGGTCAAGCAACTGGTGGAGCACGGTTCCCTGGAAATGGGCCATGCCCGGGCCCTGCTGGCCCTGAGCGGCGAGCCGCAGACCGAGCTGGCCCGGCTGGTGGCCCAGAAGGGCCTGACGGTGCGCGAGACCGAAAAACTGGTGAAACAGACGATTACTCCGAAAAAAGAGAAAATCGACCAGCCCAGATCCTTGCTGATGAACCAGCTTGAACAGGAAATTGGTGAAAAGTTAGGAACAAAAGTAGAAATCAAATCGACCCACAAGGATAAGGGGAAATTGGTGATTTCTTACAACTCATTGAATGAACTGGATAAAATAAGCCAATTCTTCGGCCTGAACGAGATGCTGGAAGATTAGTTTGTAGTAAACATTCAATCAGTTTAAGCCGTTGTAAATGGTCGGAAAAATCGCGCAAAGCTGCCAAAAATAAGGATTTCCCGCAATTGCATTTGCGCCGTTCACGGGTATAATTTGACCTGCTTTTTTGGGGCCTGACTGACGACACTCCGCGTGTGGCCAGCAAGCCCCTAACTGTGTCAGGAGTGGTGGTGAAACAGAAAAAGTGGCTCCTAAGCGATAGGCAAGTGGCGCTGGTGATTCTGTTCTGCCAACTGCTCCTGGTGGTGGCTGTCGCCACCCTGTTTTTTTATCTGCAGGGTGAGGCTGCCGCCCGTTCCGCCCTCCTTGGGGGCGGAATCTACTGGGTTCCCCAATGTCTGTTCAGCGTTCGGGTATTGGTGCACAGCGCCGAACGTTCGACGCCGGGCAGTGTTGTGGCGGACTTCTACAGCGGGGCAGGGATTAAGCTGGGCAGTACTATCCTGTTGTTCGTGGTAGTGCTCAAGTACATGGAGGTGCTTCATGCTCCCCTGTACACGGCTTACGCCCTAGCATTGCTGATGCAGTGGATTCTTTCATTCACTCTCAACAACCGTTACTAGGAAAACACATGGCTGCAACAGGAGATGTCTTAACTTCCCAGGGTTATATCTCTCACCACCTGCAACACCTGCAGGTCGGTTCGGGGTTCTGGGCGTTAAATATCGATTCTTTGCTTGTTTCCGTTGTCCTGGGGATGCTGTTTTTGTGGGGCTTTCAAAAGGTTGCATCCCGTGCAACCAACGGAGTTCCGGGAAAACTGCAATGTGCCGTTGAGCTGTTGGTCGAGTTCGTGGATAAATCCGTCAAGGACGTCTTCCATGGCAAGAGTGCGTTGATCGCGCCCCTGGCGCTGACCATTTTTGTCTGGGTCTTCCTGATGAACCTGATGGACCTTATCCCGGTCGACTACCTGCCCTACGGCATGGAATTGCTAGGTGTTCCCTACCTGAGGGTTGTTCCTACCGCTGATGTTAACGTCACCATGTCCATGGCGTTCGGTGTCTTCTTCCTGATCATTTTCTACAGCATCAGGATGAAGGGCGTGTCCGGCTTTGTTAAAGAGCTGACCATGCAACCGCTGAACCACTGGTCCATGATCCCCGTTAACCTCGTGCTCGAGACCGTGTCCCTGATCGCCAAGCCCATCTCCCTGGGCCTGCGTCTGTTCGGCAACATGTATGCTGGTGAACTGGTGTTTATCCTGATCGCCGGTCTGCTGCCGTGGTGGTCTCAATGGACCCTTCATGTGCCTTGGGCGATTTTCCATATCCTGGTTATCAGCCTGCAGGCCTTTATCTTCATGATCCTGACCATCGTATACCTGGCGATGGCCTATGAAGAACATTAATCAAAAGATAACAAAACTTTAACAAGCTGTCGTTCTAACCACTAACAACTGGAGAAGAAAAAATGGAAATCATCTACATCGCTGCCGCCGTTATGCTGGGTCTGGCTGCCATCGCTGCTTCTATCGGTATTTCTATGCTGGGTGGCAAGTTCATGGAAAGCGCGGCTCGCCAGCCCGACATGCTGCCTGCCCTGCGTACTAACTTCTTCATCGTGGTCGGTCTGGTTGACGCCATCCCCATGATCACCGTTGGTATGGCTCTGTACCTGATCTTCGCCGTTGCCTAATGGCCCGGTCTGTCAATCAGTTAGCTAACCATTTTTAAAGGAGAGTTGCGATGAACATGAACGCAACAATCCTCGGTCAAACGATCGCGTTTATCATCTTCGTTTGGTTCTGCATGAAGTACGTATGGCCGCCCATCATGGCCGCCATCGAAAGCCGCCAGAAAGAGATCGCCGAGGGCCTGTCCTCCGCGGAGCGGGCCAAGAAAGACCTGGCCCTGGCGCAGAACAATGCAACCGAACAATTGAAGGAAGCCAAGCTGCAGTCCGCTCAAATCGTTGAGCTGGCCAACAAGCGCAAGGCCCAGATCATCGAAGATGCAACGCGTGAGGCCCAGGCCGAGCGTGAAAAAATTCTGGCACAAGCCCAGGCGGAAATTGAAGCCGAACGCAATCGTGTCAGAGAGGAACTGCGTAAGCAGGTTGCTGCTCTTGCCCTGGTGGGTGCAGAGAAGATCCTCGAGCGTCAGATTGATGCCGCTGCCAACAGCGACATCGTTGAGAAAGTAGTAGCTGAACTGTAAGGGACATAGAGCTATGGAAATGAAAACCATTGCTCGCCCCTATGCCAAAGCAGCTTTCGATTTTGCCGTTGAGAAAAACGCGGTTGAGCACTGGTTGTCCATGCTGACTTTCGCGGCCGAAGTGGCCCGGAACGATGCCATGACCCAGGTACTCAGCAGCGATCTGAACGCGGAAAAGATGGCCGAGGTGTTTTTGGCTGTCTGTGGCGAACAGCTCGATGAGCAAGGCCAGAACCTGATAAGGGTGATGGCCGCAAACGGACGCTTGAGTGTGTTGCCGGCAGTGGTGCAGGAGTTCGTCTTGATGAAGGCGGAGCTGGACCAGGAAGTGGAAGCCGATGTGGTTTCCGCAGCCAAACTGACCAAGCAACAAGTGGCCAAGATTCAGGCTTCCCTCGAGAAGCGCCTGGGGCGCAAGGTGAAGCTGAATTGCAGCGTCGACAATAGCCTGATGGCCGGCATCATCATCAGAGCCGGTGACATGGTGATCGACGGAAGTGTGCGGGGCCGTCTGTCCCGCTTGGCCGAAACGCTGCAATCTTGATTGGGGAATAGAGCATGCAACTGAATTCAACTGAAATTGCCGAGCTGATCAAACAGCGTATCGAGCAATTCAATGTTGTCAGTGAAGCACGAAACGAAGGTACCATCGTGTCCGTAAGCGATGGCATCATTCGTATTCACGGCCTTGCTGACATCATGCAAGGTGAAATGATCGAACTGCCGGGCAACCGTTACGCCCTGGCCCTGAACCTGGAGCGCGACTCCGTGGGTGCCGTGGTCATGGGTCCCTATGCGGATCTGGCCGAAGGCATGAAGGTCCAGTCCACCGGTCGTATCCTGGAAGTACCGGTCGGCCGCAGCCTGCTGGGCCGCGTGGTCAACACCTTGGGTGAGCCGATCGACGGCAAGGGCGCCATCGAAACCGACACCTTCTCTCCGGTGGAAGTGATCGCCCCGGGCGTTATCGACCGTCAGTCGGTGGATCAGCCGGTGCAGACCGGTTACAAGGCCGTTGACGCCATGATCCCCATCGGCCGTGGCCAGCGGGAGTTGATCATCGGCGACCGCCAGGTGGGTAAAACCGCCCTGGCCGTCGACGCCATCATCAACCAGAAAGACTCCGGCATTAAGTGTGTGTACGTGGCCATCGGCCAGAAAGCGTCCACCATCGCCAACGTGGTGCGCAAGCTGGAAGAGCACGACGCTCTGAAGAACACCATTGTCGTGGTGGCTTCTGCGTCCGAGTCCGCTGCCCTGCAATACCTGGCGCCTTACGCCGGTTGCGCCATGGGTGAGTTCTTCCGTGACCGCGGCGAAGATGCCCTGATCGTGTACGACGACCTGTCCAAGCAGGCCGTGGCCTACCGTCAGATCTCCCTGCTGCTGCGCCGTCCGCCGGGCCGTGAAGCCTATCCGGGTGACGTTTTCTACCTGCACTCCCGTCTGCTGGAGCGCGCGTCCCGCGTGTCCGCCGACTACGTGGAGCGCTTCACCAAGGGTGAAGTGAAAGGCCAGACCGGCTCGCTGACCGCGCTGCCGATCATCGAAACCCAGGCCGGCGACGTGTCCGCCTTCGTTCCGACCAACGTGATCTCCATCACCGACGGTCAGATCTTCCTGACCACCGAACTGTTCAACTCCGGTATCCGTCCGGCGGTTGATCCGGGTATCTCCGTATCCCGGGTAGGTGGCGCGGCCCAGACCAAGATCGTGAAGAAACTGTCCGGTGGTATCCGTACCGCCCTGGCCCAGTACCGCGAACTGGCGGCCTTTGCCCAGTTCTCTTCCGACCTGGACGAAGCCACCCGTAAACAGCTGAGCCACGGCCAGAAAGTGACCGAGCTGATGAAGCAGCAGCAATACCGTCCCATGTCCGTGGCCGAGCAAGCCCTGGTGCTGTTCGCCGCCGAAAACGGCTACCTGGACGATGTTGAGCTCAAGCTTATCACCACCTTTGAAGCCGCCCTGCTCGCTTACGCCAATTCGGAACATGCCGCCCTGATGGCGGAGATCAACGAGCAAGCCGACTACAACAAAGACGTTGTAGCCAAGCTGACTGCGTTGCTGGATAGCTTCAAGGCTACCCAGTCCTGGTAACCATGTGGCAGCAGCCGCTGCCACCTGAATTGGAGAAGCGACATGGCCGGCGCAAAAGAAATACGTAGCAAGATCGGGAGTGTGAAAAACACTCAGAAGATCACCAGCGCTATGGAAATGGTGGCCGCCTCGAAAATGCGCAGGGCGCAGGATCGGATGGCCCACAGCCGCCCATACGCTGAAACCATACGCAAGGTGATCGGCCACATCGCGCAGGGGAACTTGGAATACAAGCACCCCTACTTGGAAGACCGCGAGGTCAAGCGCGTTGGGTTTATTATCGTCTCTACCGATCGGGGCCTCTGTGGTGGCTTGAACATCAACGTGTTCAAGGCCGCCATGAATGAAATGAAGGCATGGACCGACAAGGGCGTGGGTATCGACCTGGGCCTTATCGGCAACAAGGCGGTGGGCTTTTTCAACCGCTATGGCGGCAAGGTGATCGCCCAGGCCACGGGATTGGGTGACAACCCCTCCCTCGGCGAGCTGATCGGCTCCGTCAATGTCATGCTGGAGGCGTACGATAACGGTGAGATAGACCGCCTGTATCTGGTGTACAACAAGTTTGAAAACACCATGGTGCAGAAACCCCGGGTCGATCAACTGTTGCCTTTGCCTGCATCGGAAGAAGAAGTGGCCAGCCACAGCTGGGACTACATCTACGAGCCGGATCCCAAATCGCTGCTGGACAAGCTGCTGGTGCGCTTTGTGGAATCGCAGGTGTACCAGGGTGTGGTGGAAAACCTGGCCAGTGAGCAGGCTGCCCGGATGGTGGCGATGAAAGCCGCTACCGACAACGCCGGCAACCTGATAAACGATCTGCAACTGGTGTACAACAAGGCCCGTCAGGCCGCCATTACCCAGGAACTGAGCGAGATCGTGGCCGGGGCCGGTGCCGTATAAGGCGAAGGTATTCAAAGGTTTAGAGGATTTGACATGAGTAAGGGTATCATAGTCCAAATCATCGGCGCGGTCGTGGACGTGGAATTCCCGCAAGATGCGGTTCCCCACGTTTACGATGCGCTGAAGATCACGACTGAAGGCCAGGGCCAGGGTCTGGTTCTGGAAGTTCAGCAGCAAATCGGCGGCGGCGTAGTACGCTGCATCGCCATGGGTTCCTCCGACGGCCTGCGTCGCGGTCTGGAAGTGGAAAACTCCAATGCACCCATCCAGGTGCCGGTGGGCGTGAAAACCCTGGGCCGGATCATGGACGTGCTGGGCAACCCCATCGACGAAAAAGGTCCGGTGGAATCAGAAGAGCGCTGGTCCATCCACCGCGAAGCCCCCAGCTACGAAGAGCAGTCCAGCTCT
Organism: Zobellella denitrificans; assembly: GCF_002237365.1. GTDB lineage: Bacteria > Pseudomonadota > Gammaproteobacteria > Enterobacterales > Aeromonadaceae > Oceanimonas > Oceanimonas denitrificans. The sequence continues at coordinate 39,654 of NZ_NMUO01000017.1, read as the reverse complement.
ACCGAACTGCTGGAAACCGGCATCAAGGTAATCGACCTGGTTTGCCCCTTCGCCAAGGGTGGTAAGGTTGGCCTGTTCGGCGGCGCCGGCGTGGGCAAGACCGTTAACATGATGGAGCTGATCCGTAACATCGCCATCGAGCACAGCGGTTACTCCGTGTTCGCCGGTGTGGGTGAGCGGACCCGTGAAGGTAACGACTTCTACCACGAGATGACCGAGTCCAACGTACTGGACAAGGTATCCCTGGTATACGGCCAGATGAACGAGCCGCCCGGCAACCGTCTGCGCGTGGCGCTGACCGGCCTGACCATGGCCGAGAAGTTCCGTGACGAAGGTCGTGACGTTCTGCTGTTCGTCGACAACATCTACCGTTACACCCTGGCCGGTACCGAAGTATCCGCACTGCTGGGCCGTATGCCCTCTGCGGTAGGTTACCAGCCGACCCTGGCGGAAGAGATGGGCGTGCTGCAGGAGCGTATTACCTCCACCAAGACCGGCTCCATCACCTCCGTACAGGCCGTTTACGTGCCCGCGGACGACCTGACCGACCCCTCTCCGGCCACCACCTTCGCCCACCTGGACGCGACCGTGGTACTGAGCCGTCAGATCGCCGCCCTGGGTATCTACCCGGCCGTTGACCCGCTGGATTCCACCAGCCGTCAGCTGGATCCGCTGGTGATCGGTCAGGAGCACTACGAGGTGGCTCGTGGCGTGCAGTCCGTACTGCAGCGCTACAAGGAGTTGAAGGACATCATCGCCATCCTGGGGATGGACGAACTGTCTGAAGACGACAAGCTGACCGTAGCCCGTGCCCGTAAGATCGAGCGTTTCCTGTCCCAGCCCTTCTTCGTGGCCGAGGTATTCACCGGTTCTCCCGGCAAGTACGTCTCCCTGAAGGACACCATCAGTGGCTTCAAAGGCATACTGAACGGCGACTACGATGCGCTGCCCGAGCAGGCGTTCTACATGGTTGGCTCCATCGACGAAGTGGTCGAAAAAGCCAAGAAACTGTAAGCCTCGAAGGAGGACCTGATGGCTGACTATAGCTTTCACCTGGACATTGTCAGTGCCGAGGAACGTCTGTACTCCGGCTCTGTCACCGCGGTGACTGTCTCCGGCTCTGAGGGTGAATTGGGGATCCGTTACGGACATGCCCCCTTGTTGACGTCCATTCGTCCCGGCCTGGTGCAGTACCTGACCAAGGCCGGCAAACAAGAAGTCCTGTACGTTTCCGGCGGCATGCTGGAAGTACTGGGCAGCAGTGTGATGGTTCTGGCCGACACTGCGATTCGCGCCGAAGATCTGGATAAAGCCAAGGCCGAAGAAGCCAAGAGGGCGGCGGAAGCCAAGCTGCATGGTTCGTCTCACGACACCGACTATGCGGAAGCGGCCGCCGAACTGGCCCGGGCTATGGCGAAACTGCGCGTGCTGCAGTTGCTCAAACAGAATGTGCGGTAATTCATACCGCCTCGAAAAGCGACCTCAGGGTCGCTTTTTTTTTATAAAAAAATCAGAATAACAGCCGGTTGAGCGACTCAAGCAAGCAACAGCAAAGATATGGTGCCAATGCCGTCTCTGTGTAGCCGCCGCTTTAGCCGGCGGACAAGTGCGCCTGGCCTTCAGGCTCCCCATCGTTGGCAGGCTTTCGCCACCTAAAGGGGCGGCTACAGGAAAAAGCATGACGCAGCTCAAATTGACGTTTTCACTTTCCATCATTACGGGATTATCAAGCTTATGAGCATTCAGGCGGTTATTCTGGCGGCGGGCAAGGGCACCCGCATGCGTTCCTCCCTGCCCAAGGTGTTGCACCCGGTGGCGGGACAACCCATGGTCGGCCATGTGCTGGCGGCGGCCAGGGCCTGCGGCGTGGACGGCATCCACCTGGTCTACGGTCACGGCGCCGACCAGCTCAAGGCCAGGATAGCAGCGCCCGGCATCACCTGGGTACACCAGGAGGAGCAACTGGGCACCGGCCATGCGGTGGCGGTGGCGCTGCCGGATCTCAACGACGACGACAGGGTGCTGGTGCTCTATGGCGACACCCCCCTGTTGCAGGCCGACACCCTGCGCCGGCTGCTGGCCGCCCATCCCGACAACGGCATCGCCCTGCTCACAGTCCGGCTGCCCGATCCTACCGGCTATGGCCGCATCGTGCGGGAAAACGGCAAGGTCACCGGCATCGTCGAGCAGAAGGACGCCAGCCCCGCACAGCTGGCCATCGACGAGGTCAACACCGGGGTGCTGGTGGCCAGGGCCGGACAGCTCAAGGCCTGGCTGGGCCGGCTCGACAACGACAACGCCCAGGGTGAGTACTACCTGACCGATATCTTCGCCATGGCCCATGCCGAGGGCTGCGAGATCAATACCGTGCACCCGGCCAGCACCGCTGAAGTGGAAGGGGCCAACGATCGGCTGCAGCTGGCCGGCCTGGAGCGGGCCTACCAGCGGATGCAGGCCGAGCGGCTGATGCGCGACGGGGTGACCCTGCTGGATCCGGCCCGCTTCGATCTGCGCGGCGAGCTGAGCGTGGGCGAAGAGGTGGTGATCGACGTCAACGTCATCATCGAAGGCGAGGTGCGGCTGGGCAACCGGGTGCGTATCGGCGCCGGCGCCATCCTCAAAAACTGCGTGATCGGGGACGACGCCGAAGTGAAGCCTTACTCCCTTATCGAGGGTGCCGAACTGGGCCAGGCCAGCAGCGCCGGCCCCTTCGCCCGGCTACGCCCCGGCGCCGTGCTGGCGGAAGATGCCCACGTGGGCAACTTCGTGGAGATGAAGAAGGCCCGGCTGGGCAAGGGCTCCAAGGCCGGCCACCTGAGTTACCTGGGCGATGCGGAGGTAGGCGACAAGGTGAACATCGGCGCCGGCACCATCACCTGCAACTACGACGGGGTGAACAAGTTCCAGACCGTGATCGAGGACGGCGTTTTCGTCGGCTCCGACACCCAACTGGTGGCGCCGGTGCGCATCGGCAAGAACGCCACCCTGGGCGCCGGCTCCACTATCACCAAGGACGTGGCCGAGGCCGAGCTGGTGATCACGCGGGTGCCCCAGCGCCATATCAAAAACTGGCCCAGACCGGTTAAAAAGAAGCCATAAGCCTGAGGCTGGAAGCTGGAAGAAAGACGGCGCGGCTGCGATTTCACAGCCGCGTTTTTTATTTTCAGATTTGCCTGTAGCTGCCACTTTAGTTGGCTGGGCCTGTGAAACAGGCCTGGAGTAGATTTTTGCCTGTTGGTTTGCGCCGGCTAAAGCGGCACCTACAGCTAAACACCGCAACCTTTCAGACCACTCGGGCAGCTGATCGCTTCCAGCTTATGGCTGACCGCTTTCTTTTAGTTGATCGTTTATCTTTTGATCTGCTAGCATTCGGTTTCGATTCGAAACTTAGTGCGACCATGTCGAAACGCAATACCCAACAGCGCCGTCATATCATCGTCTCCCTGCTCAACGAGCGGGGCGAGCTGACGGTGGACGAGCTGGCCCGCCGCTTCGAGACCTCGGAAGTGACCATCCGCAAGGATCTGGCGGCCCTGGAGAAGAACGGCCTCTTGCTGCGCCGCTACGGCGGCGCCGTGCCGGTGCCCAGCGAAATGGTGGCCGAGCACGGCGGCGAGCCGGTTTCGAAACGAAAGCAGGCCATCGCCCGGGCGGCGGCGGCGCGCATCCGCGATCACAACCGCATCATCATCGACAGCGGCAGCACCACGGCGGCGCTGCTCGGCGAACTCGGCAGCAAGCACGGCCTGGTGGTGATGACCAATTCGCTCAATATCGCCAATGCCCTGCGCGAACTGGAGCCGGAGCCGACCCTGCTGATGACCGGCGGCACCTGGGATGCGTCATCCGAGTCGTTCCAGGGCCAGGTGGCGGAGCAGGTACTGCGCTCCTATGACTTCGATCAGCTGTTTATCGGTGCCGACGGCATCGACATCCAGCGCGGCACCACCACCTTCAACGAACTGACCGGCCTGTCGCGGGTGATGGCGGAAGTGGCCCGGGAGGTGGTGGTGATGGTGGAGTCGGACAAGATAGGCCGCAAGATCCCCAACCTGGAGCTGCCCTGGACGGCCATTCACACCCTGATCACCGACGGCGGCCTGTCGGCCGCCGCCCGAGAACAACTTGAACAGAAGGGCATTAACCTGGTTATTGCCCCCGAACACTGAGGATTTGACTATGTGCGGAATTGTAGGGGCAGTTGCCCAGCGGGACGTGGCGGAAATACTGGTGGAGGGCCTGCGCCGCCTGGAATACCGGGGGTATGACTCGGCCGGGGTGGCGGTGATCGACGGCGAGGGCAAACTCGGCCGGGTGCGCCGGCTGGGCAAGGTGCAGGCCCTGGCCGAGGCCCTGGAACAGCAGCCGCTGGCCGGCGGTACCGGCATCGCCCATACCCGCTGGGCCACCCACGGCGAGCCCTCGGAGCGCAACGCCCATCCCCATGTGTCCGGTGACATCACAGTGGTGCACAACGGCATCATCGAAAACCACGAGGAGCTGCGCGTCGAGCTGCAGGCCAAGGGCTACGAGTTCGTGTCCGACACCGACACCGAAGTGATTGCTCACCTGGTGCACTGGCACCGCCAGCACTGCGACTCCCTGCTGGCCGCCCTGCAGACCGCGGTCAGGCAACTGCGCGGCGCCTACGGTACCGTATTGATGGACACCAAGGATCCCTCCCGGCTGGTGGTGGCCCGCTCCGGCTCGCCCCTGGTGCTCGGCCTGGGCCTGGGCGAGAACTTTATCGCCTCGGATCAGCTGGCGCTGCTGCCGGTAACCCGCCGCTTCCTGTTCCTGGAGGAAGGGGACGTGGCCGAGGTGACCCGCCGCGATATCCGCATCTTCGATGTGAACGGCGCGCCGGTGGTGCGCGACGAGCTGGAATCCGACGTGTCCCACGATGCGGGCGACAAGGGCGAGTACCGCCACTACATGCTGAAGGAAATCTTCGAGCAGCCCAAGGCCATCACCGACACCCTGGAAGGGCGCATTGCCGACAGCCATGTGGTGGTGGAGTCCTTCGGCAACGGTGCCCGCGCCATTTTTGAGCGGGTGGAGCATATCCAGCTGATTGCCTGCGGCACCTCCTACCACTCCGGCATGGTCGCCAAATACTGGTTCGAGGCCCTGGCCGGGGTGTCCTGCGATATCGAGATCGCCTCCGAGTTCCGCTACCGCAAGTCGGTGGTGCGGCCCAACAGCCTGCTGATCACCCTGTCCCAGAGCGGTGAAACCGCCGATACCCTGGCGGCGCTGCGCCTGGCCAAGGCGTCCGGCTTCATGAGCAGCCTGGCCATCTGCAACGTGCCCGGTTCTTCCCTGGTGCGGGAGTCCGATCTGGCGTTCATGACCCGGGCGGGCGCCGAAATCGGGGTGGCGTCGACCAAGGCCTTCACCACCCAGCTGGCCGGCCTGCTGATGCTGGTGGCCGCCATCGGCCGCTGCCGCGGCAACATGGATGCCGACACCGAAGCCCGGCTGGTGCAGGCGCTGCGCAGCCTGCCGGCCCATATCGGCGAGACCCTGGCGCTGGCCAGGGACATCGAAGCCCTGGCGGAAGAGTTTGCCGACAAGCACCACAGCCTGTTCCTCGGCCGCGGCGATCAGTACCCCATCGCCATGGAAGGGGCGCTCAAGCTCAAGGAAATCTCCTATATCCATGCCGAAGCCTATGCCGCCGGCGAGCTGAAGCACGGCCCACTGGCGCTGATCGACGCCGACATGCCGATCATAGTAGTGGCGCCCAACAACGATCTGCTGGAAAAGCTCAAGTCCAACGTGGAAGAAGTCCGCGCCCGGGGCGGCATCCTCTATGTGTTCGCCGACAAGGAAGCGGGCTTCAAGGGCGACGCCACCATGAGGGTGATGCCGCTCAACCACGTGGACGAGCTGATCGCGCCCATCGTCTACACGGTGCCGCTGCAGCTGCTGTCCTACCATGTGGCCCTGATCAAGGGCACCGACGTCGACCAGCCGCGCAACCTGGCAAAATCGGTCACGGTTGAATAAGAAAGACAGTAGAGTAGATAAAAACTGTGGGATGAAAATAAAGTATCATCATTGAAAATATAGTTTCATCATTAAAAATAAAGTTTCATCCTTGCCCGTCATCGACTATGTTGAATTTATCAACAGTCGGTGGCGGGCGTTTTTATGGCAGGAACATTCAAGGGGCTGAGCCAGCAGCAGATTGACAAACGTCTGCGAGAAGGGCGCGGTCAAGGCCACGGGCCCGGATACAAGCCGTTCATCTACACCCGGGACGTTTCTTCCCTGGGACGTTCGCACCGCCTGCTCGGCTCCAAGAGTTCCCGTTTGCACCACCTCCTTTCCGACCTGGAATTGGCCGTGTTCCTGATGCTGGATTGGTCGCCGAAAGTGCTCGATATACGCGAGCAGTTCCCGATGCGGTCAGAGGACACCGTCCGAATTGCTAGGGACCTTGGCATTCCTCACTCTTCTTTCAAGGGCACACCACAAGTCCTCAGCAGTGATTTCCTGGTGGATTTCGATAACCCGGAAATGCCCGTAATGGCCTTTCAGGCCAAGTACAGCACCGATCTCAGAAAGTCTGAAACCATAGAGCGGTTGATGCTCGAAAAGCGTTATTGGGAGGAAAAAGGGATCCCTTGGAAGCTGGTTTCTGAAAAAGAGCTATCCAGGCCGGTACAGGACAATATCCAGTGGCTTTACCCGGCAAGTGCTGAAAAAGACGTGTCTCTAGACGAGTTACACCATTATCAATCTTTGTTTGTAAAAGAGTTTGAGCAGAATCCGAATATGCTCCTGACGACCATTAGTCAGCGTTTGGATATGGCTTACAATCTTCAGGCAGGTCATACCCTGTACTGGCTCAGACAACTGCTGGCCCGCCGTGTTTTTATGTTTGATATCAACTTGTCTTACCGCAAGTTGACCTCCGCTGATATTCGTCTTAATCGCCACAATGATGGTGGGGAGGTAAATATTGCTTCCGGTTAACCAGGTTTTTTCATGGGCAGGGCATCGTTACCGATTGTTATGGTGTTCTGGTGATATCGCCATCTGGATTGAAATAGACGATGACACATCGTTGCCGGTGTGTCTTCCTCTTGAAGAGTTGGAAAGGCTGCTTCTGGATGAGGAAGTACAGCGGATTGATGATCCTTTTATTCAGGCCATCATGCGGGAAGTAGAAGAGGGGACACCGGACTGGCAGAAGAGGGAGCGGGCATGGAATATGCTGGCCGCGCATGTCGAAGATCCGGGATTACTGGACAGCCGCACCAGAGGTCATATCGTCAGGTCCATCATGGAGGAACATGGAGTTACCCACCAGACGGTCTATCGCTACCTTAAGCGCTACTGGCAACGGGGCATGTGCAAAAACGCCCTTCTGCCCGACTATTTCAAATCGGGAGCCAAAGGCAAGAAGCGCCAGGTTACGGGAACCAAACTGGGCAGGCCCAGGGTGGTGAGGGACGGCACCGGCGTGAATATAACGCCCGACATTGAAAGGGTGTTCAGAAGGGTTATCGAAACCAGCTTGCTGAAAGAAAAACATCTCTCTGTGGCCGATGCTCACGCCAAGTCGCTGAACTTTATCAGGGCTATATATCCAGACTCTCCGGCCTCTGAAATGCCAACACCGGAACAATTTCGCTATTTTTTTCGCAGGGAATACGAGAAAACCAGTGTACTGGAAAAGCAATCTTCCGCGATTGATTTTGCCAAGGACATCAGACCCTTGAGGAGCACTTCTACAGCAGAAGCCTTGGGGCCGGGTCATCGATACCAGATAGATGCGACTGTGGGCGATCTGTATCTGGTTTCGGAGCATGATCGCAGCCTGATAGTGGGACGTCCTGTCATCTACGTTGTCGTGGATGTTTTCAGCCGGATGGTCACCGGGCTGTATATCGGTTTTGAAGGACCTTCCTGGGTTAGTGGCATGATGGCTCTGGCTAATGCGGTAACTAACAAGGTGGAGTATTGCCGGCAGTTTGGCATTGATATCGGCCCTGACGACTGGCCGGTACAAGGGTTGCCGGATGTCATCCTGGCGGACAAGGGGGAACTGAATGGCACCAAGGTGGAACCCTTCTCTGAAGCCTTCGGAATCCGTATCGAAAATGCCTCCGCCCGGCGAGGGGACGCCAAGGGCGTAGTAGAAAGGATGTTTCGTACTTTGCAGGACGGATTTAAACCCTATGTTCCGGGCGTGGTGGAAGTGTCTACGAGCCGTAAACGTGGCGGACACGATTACCGGCTGGATGCCAGTCTGACGTTATCGGAATTCACCCGATATATCGTAGCAGCAGTGCTCTATCACAATAACTTCAGGACCATGGCGAGGTACGACCGGGCAGAATCCATGCCTGGCGACCTTCCCGCCGTTCCGCTGGATATTTGGAATTGGGGCCTGGCCAACATGACAGGACGACTGCGCCAGGCACCCGAAGAATTGGTTCGTATCAACTTACTTCCTCATGATGCGGCAACCCTGTCGGACCGAGGAGTCAGGCTATTTGGTTGCTTCTACACCTGCCCTGAGGCCATCAAGGCTGGTTGGTTTCACCGAGGGGCAGGGCAAAGGCCCGAAAAGGTTCAGGTGGCGTACGATCCCCGTTGCGCAGACCATATTTATATTCGGCCCAATAAGTCACTCAAGGACTACTGGGTATGTGACCTGGCCGATCTCAGCCGGCGTTTCCGGGGAATGACGTTTTGGGAGGTGTGGCAGCTCACCCGGGCAGAGAAGAAAGCTGATGCTAATGCGCTGATGGTTGCCACCCAGGAGAAGGGGAAATTGCTTGAACAACTGGAAGCCATTGTGGCCGAGGCTGATGCCAGCAGACCAGATCGCTCCGGGTTGACCAAGAAGGACTTGGGTACTCGCATCCGGGAGAACAAGCAGGGTGAGAAACAGCACGAACGAGGCCGTACAGCTGTAAGGCCAATTAAGAAGCACCAGGACAAAACCGCCGACATAGTGCCGCTGAAGGGCGAGAAGCCGGATGACTATGCCTTTCCTGATATGGGTGATCTGATTTTCGGAGATGATGGCGATGAGTGAGCCGACCAGTGTGGCTGGTATTCCCGAGGCTGAGTACCAGGATCCGCTGTTGCCCGAATACCGGGGCAATCCGCTGATTTGCGCCCTGCCCCCGATTTACGGCCTGCAGGAGGTGGTGGGTAAGCTCCAGTTGATGCCGGCTTTTGATCCCCAGGAGATATTCCTGGATGGTCGCCTCAGGGGGCATGCCATTGCCCGTTTACTACATTCGTTTTTCCAGCCGCTCAACCACCACCTTGAGCTGGAGGACAAAATCAGCCTGATGATCCGTCAGGGATACATTGGGCGTAATCCTGCCAGTGGTGCCTGGTATTCGCACCTGCAAAACGGTTTCCGGCGGGTGGAAGAGGAAGACCTGGAGGCCAGGATATATGAAAACGCCTCATCCACCGCCAGCAGCCTGTCATTGTTCGGGTGCTCGGGATGCGGCAAGACCCGGACCCTGGAACGCATCCTGGGTATGTATTCCCAGGCACTGTACCATCCGGAATACAACATTACCCAACTGACCTACCTCAAGGTGGATTGCCCCATTGACGGCGATCTCGATGAATTGTGCCTCAGCTTTTTCAACCAGGTGGACAGGGTTTTGGGTACTCAGTACAGCAGGAGCCATGGTCGCAAGAAATTGGGGACCAAACGCCTGCTGGCCAGCATGTGCCAGATTGCCAATCTTCATGCTCTTGGGGTACTGATTATTGATGAGGTACAGAACCTCAACGAGGCCAGATCTGGCGGTGCCGAGAAAATGCACAACTTTTTCGTCTCCTTGGTCAATACCATAGGTGTCCCCATCATCCAGGTGGGGACTCACAGAGCCAGTAAATTCTTCCAGCGGACTTTCCGGGCGGCCCGCCGGATTTCAGGATTGGGCAGTGTCCGCTGGGACCGCTTGCCCCAGGATCAGCACTGGCAGAGGATGCTGAAGCGCCTGTGGAAGTACCAGTGGCTGAAGAATGCCGCGCCTCTGGATGATGAACTGGAAAGTACCATGTATGAGTTGACCCAAGGCGTCATGGATATCGTGGTGAAGCTATTCGTGCTGGCCCAGATAAGGGCGATTGTGACCGGCGTGGAGTCCATCAAACCGCTGTTGTTGCGTAAGGTCTATGAAGACGAATTCAAACCTGTTCATCCCATGCTGGCGGCCCTGAGGAGCAACAGAGCAGAGCTTATTGCCCGGTACGACGACTTGCTGATGCCAGAGATTGAAGGACGGCTGATTTCTCTTACTCAGGCACTAGAAAACATTCCCGATCCTAAACCAGCCCCGCCGCCAAGCGATGATAAAACCAAACGGTTGCTGGCCTTGCTTGAAGCAATGGATATCCCCCGGGATATCGCCATGCCCATGGCCGACGACCTGTTGAGGAAGAATCCGGATATTCCGCTGGCGGCCCTGGTGCATAAGGCTACCGCCTATCTTGCCCTAGGCGAAGACAAGCCAAAACCACCAAAGGCCAGCAGAGTGAAGCTGGCCGAATGGGGAAATCTGCCACCTGACGACCTGCGGAACATCTATGCTGCCGGCCCTGAGGGCGAAATTTACGACAGGTTCAAGCAAGCCGGCCTTGTTTTTGATTTGAGTACCCTGCTGGACAAGGCGGGGTGACGCATGTATTTCCCCAGGCCCTACCCCGATGAACTGTTGTACAGCCTTATCGCCCGTTGCCGGGTCCACCTGGGGCTTGATAGCCACAAAGGCCTTCTAAGGCTTTTATTCGATGACACCAGGGTAGCGGCAATCACCGACCTGCCAACCCATTTGGAATTGCTTGCCGGCAACATCGGGTGGAAGGCGGAGGAGCTGCTGCAGCAACATACCCTGTTCCCGCTGTATGCCCCTTTTATCCCCGAGGCCCGCAGACGGCGGTTGCGGCAAGCCATGCTTGCGGCCGATATCCCGGGAGCCATTGGACTGGCGGGCTCGAGTACCTCCAGGGTCAAATGGCCGGGCTGGCTGCGTTATTGCCCCCTCTGTTTTGAAGATATGCAGGGCAGGTACGGTGAGGTGTACTGGCGTCGCTGCTGGCAGGCCATGGGGGCGGACGCCTGCCCGGTGCATGGTTGCATGCTGCTGGATTCCCCCGTCCCGTACCGGCGGCAGGAGCGGCACGAGTTTATCTCGGCTTCACCCGTGTTCGATCGACGAGGCGGTGCCCTTGGCGTGGCGGGCAGTGGTGCCATGGCGGTTTCCGGTTTGGTGGTGCAGCTGCTCTCCCTAGGGGCTTGCCCAACTCCCGGCTACCGGGGCTGGACCCGTTTTTATCAGGTACTGGCGGCCGACCATGGTGCCAGCCGGGGGCGCCAGGTGAAAGCCGGGATATTGTGGGAGCGGGTGCGTTCGTGTCACACCAGCGGATGGCTTGCCTGCAACGGCTTGCTAGGGGATGAGCCCCCAAGCTGGTTTGTGGCACTCTTCCGCAAGCATCGCAACAGCTTCAGCTTTTTACAGCATATAACCCTTTGGTCCGTCTTCCGTCCCGGGCAGGCCGTGGGGGAGATCATCAGGGAAGCCCATGACATGGCGCACTATCCTGTTCCCAAACCTTATGCCCAACTACCGGCAGCGCCCGGGCAGTTGCAACAACGCCGGGAGCATTGGCTTGCCGCGCTTTCCCGGAACGGTGGTGCCAAGCAAGCCAGGATTAACGGTGGTGGCGCCCTCTATGCCTGGCTGTACCGGCACGACCGGGAGTGGCTGATGCAAACCAATGGCACCCGGCACACCAAATCCGGCAACAACAGCCAGGTTGACTGGAGCAAGCGGGATCGATACCTGGTGCGGTTACTGATCCGGATTGGAGAGTATGCGGCCGAGGACCTGGCACTGCCGCGCAAGAGCAGGAACTGGTTCCTGGGCCAGCTGCCGCATCGTGCGTCTGTGGCACACCACCTTGGCCAGATGCCCCTTTGTCGGGCTTTCCTCGAGCGATATTCGGAATCCGTTGGGGAGTTCCAAATCCGCAGGCTGACCCGGGCAATCCTCGAAGACACCAGGCAGGGCAACCATTCAAACCTGTGGGAGCTGGAAAGGCGCTGCGGGCTGCAAAAGGGCAGGGTGGCACCACTTACCGTCGGCTTTATCAACTATATGGGAGGGTTGGATTGAGCAGGATCTTATTTCGTCAGATCCCCAAAGGGAGCAAGTTGTTGGCAGCGGGCAATTTTTTCAAGGGGGGATCGCCTGGTTCGCAATGGCGGTTGGCATCTTTTTTCGATCGGGAAGGCCAGGTTAGGACCGAGCGTTTTGGCCTGGAGATGGCTTGTGTCTTGGGTGTCGGCCGTGAATTTACCGGTGAAGACGATACCCCGTACCTGTCGCACGGTTTCCGCAAGAAACTCGTGCTGCCTCCGGTAGGTGAATGGAAGGAGGCGACATTGGGTCGTTGTGACCGTTTGTCCAAGAGGTTGGCCCAAAAGCCCGAGATTGCCGGCCAGCAGTGTTTTGTGTTCGAGGCCGATGGCGTTACCTTCTGGCTTCCGAAATTTGAACTGGCGCGAAAGCTCTTTTTCCATGCCGGCTTTTTAGTCCGGGCGGCCTTCGAGCCCAATGGCCTGGACATGGTGTTTTCCGTGATAAAGGAGGAGGGCGCCTACCATATCCATACGCCTTCCAGGACGGGGGCGCCAGTCCAGTACCTCAAGATAAAGGGATACCGGGACCTCTTCAGCTGGCTGCTGCTGGAGCGTGAGATGAGGAGCGCCTTCGAATCCATCTGGATGTGCCTGAACCAGGAACAAGTGCGGGGAGGCTCACAGTACGCCAGGTGGCAGTTCAACTTCTTGCCCCCCGAGTGTCTTTCTGGCGTTACGATGGAAGTGCGGGGGCCTTGGGATCGGGACAGCGGTGACATGCTGGTCTGGGAAATACAGTCCCTGCAGGGACTGAGGTTCGAGGTTGATGACGACATTTTCTTCCATCACCCGTCCCTCAAAATGTCGGTCCGGGGGGAAGGCGGTGGTTGGAGCCCGCCAAACCGGGAGGGAGCGGATATCGAGGTGGATGCCGACGAAGAACCGGACGAGGACAAGCAGCGGCAGCTTATCGAGCTGCCTATCGAGGGGATGTTTTTCAACAGGAATCCGGCCACCAGGGTTGCCTACAAGGGAAAGCAGGCCAACGGCCACGGCAAAAAGGTGGACGACGAGCAGGTGCCGGGCGGCGGAACCAAGGCCTTGGGGCTGGCCGACGACGTGGCAGGCGGCACCATCGCACCGGGGGAGCTCAACCAACTCGAAAGACAAGAGGAGCAGGAAGAGTACCCGAACCGCTTTGTGATGCTCAGGGAAATCATCCAGCAGATAGCCGAGGAACCGGGTATCGAGCTGCTGGAACTGGAGGTGAAGCCCTTACCCTACGTACCTCGCTGCAGCTACCACATGATGGCTGATGACACAGCTCGCTGTTACTTGATGGCGAGGTTCAGACTGGAAGATGGTAGGGATCGATATCTGTTGGAGGTTGATACATCAGATCACCGGAAGACCATGTCAACGCGGATCATGAGCTTCAAAGAAGGTGCTGAGGCAGGGAAAAGCATAGATAGGATTTTGAAGGATATGGTGAAAGCGTCGTTGCGTTGGCCAAGCACTATGGTGAAGCATTGTGAGCCATTGCACTCCGTGCACCACCCGAAAGAAAGCTCATTTGGTGCCAATCCCGCTAGGATATTCAACTGGAAGCAGCGAATACGAGCGCTCCTAAGCTGATCGTAAAACAAACAGAAGTATCTTGGCTGCAACATACCCTGAAATCATGCCCACGTTTTCATACCGGCAGTCGACCTATCAGACCCGACTTGAGGCTTCGATATTTGCCACAGGTAGTAATGTGCTGTATATTTGTACAGGTTTCCGGTTGTCATAATCGGACTGGAGGGATTCACCAGTTTCAGGTAAGCTGCCTACCATGAAAAGTACAACATCAAAACTCAACCGCAAGAAGTCTGTCTACTTCTCTGGGCACGAAACGTTTCCGCTGCGCCAAATGTGGCTTAAGAAAGCTTTTGACCAAGCGACCGTTGATAGGCTGATACCCAAGACTACCTTTACCGATGACTCCGCCATCGCAGCCTTCGGTGTGGGTAAGAATATGGTTGCATCGATTCGGCATTGGGCCTTGGCGTGCGGAATCATGACTGACGAAGGGGACGCTTTCCGCTTAACAGACTTCGCCATGGACACTCTGTCAAAGGACGGTTTTGATCCATACGCAGAAAACCCCTCCACCGCGTGGTTTGTACATTGGCAACTAGCAGGCAGGTGCCATCGCTCCACCACGTGGTATTGGCTATTCAACCATGTGACCGCTCCTACGTTTACACGCCAAGAACTCGAAGAACCTTTGGCGCTCTACGCCCGCACTCTTGACCCTAAGCATCGACTGTCTACCGCCACTATTTCGCGTGACTTGGAGACCTGCCTACGCAGCTATGCTCCACGTACAGCAAACGGTTCTCCAGAGGATTTCGCTGAACCTCTACTTGGCGAGTTGGGGCTGCTTCAAGAGGTCCATAGGGGACAATACGCATTCCGCCGGGGCCCCAAGGCCGCGCTTCACGACGGTATTTTTATCTATGCCCTTATTGATTTTTGGGATAAAACGGCCGCCAACCAAAGCTCACTAGCTTTTGAAGCGATCGCTTATGCTGAAGGGTCGCCCGGCCGTGTATTCAAGCTCGACGAGGAGTCGATCGCCCAACGACTGATTTCTTTGGCCGACTTCACTGATGGCAAACTCGCGTGGACAGACTCTGCGGGCCTTCGCCAAGTCCATAGAAAAGACCTCACAGATGACGATCGAAATGAAATGGTCAGAAGAGCTTATGGCTGAGACAAAAGAGCAGATGCTCGCGGACATCGTTCAGATTTCACACCAATACCAACGCTCAATCCGGATCGATGCAGATATTGGCCGTTCTGATGCATTGGACGGCTACATATTCCATGCGACCGCATCGACAGTGGTAGATGGAATGTGCAGGCAGCTTTCGGCAACCAACCAACGTAGCTTCACCTGGACTGGACCATTCGGCGGAGGTAAGTCGTCCCTAGCAGTGGCTCTAGCGAGCGCTCTGCATTCTGACAACAGCCTTCGTGAGAAAGCTCGCTCCGTTCTAAACTTGGGCTCGAAGTCGGAATTCGACAAGGCTTTCCCTGTCCAAAACGGTTGGCTGGTTATCCCGGTTGTGGGCAGACGCGGCAGTATCCTCAAGGAGTTGGATATATCTATCCGCAAAGCCCGAGGCAAGAGTTTTGACGGTCGAAACAAACCCAATGCACAGGGCGTCATTGCCGATCTTCTTGCTGAAGCTAACAGTCGCCCGAACGATGGTGTCCTGGTATTCGTTGACGAAATGGGCAAATTTCTTGAGGCCTCGGCCCTAGGCGCAGGCGACGATGTCTATTTCTTCCAAGAGCTAGCCGAAGCATCTGCACGCTCCGAAGGCCGGCTGGTTGTGATTGGAGTGCTGCATCAATCATTCGCGCAGTACGCCAACCGTCTCGGCATCGACACGCGTGACGACTGGGCCAAGGTCCAAGGTCGTTACTTGGACCTTCCTTTCGTTGCTGCAAGCGATGAGGTTGTTGAGCTCATCGGCAGTGCGATAGAAGCCAAGCAGCGCCCAGAATGGATACGGGAGGCTTCAATATCTGTTGCTGATGCAATCAGATCGCGCCGCCCCGCAGTCGGCAATGATTTCGCTTCTGCCTTGGAGCGTTGCTGGCCACTGCACCCAACCATGGCTGCTTTGTTGGGCCCGATCTCAAAGCGGCAATTCGGCCAAAACGAGCGTAGTACCTTCGGCTTCCTCTCCTCGGTAGAGCCCTATGGCTTCCGTGCTTACTTGCAATCGACGCCGCTAGACCAATCATCTTGGTATCGCCCTAGTGACTATTGGGACTATCTGCGCGCGAATCTAGAGCCCGCCATCCTGGCCTCTTCCGATGGGCACCGCTGGTCCCAAGCGGTCGAAGCCGTGGAGCGCGCCGAGGCAAAGTCTGGCGACCCTTTGCTTGTGGCGATGATCAAGAACATCGCAGTCATCGATTTGTTCCGCAATGGCTCGGGGTTGTCCGCCGATCTGCAAGTTTTGTCGAGTCTATTCCACGATGTGCCACAGGAGCAGATCGAGGAGGTTCTTAAGAAGCTCACATATCTCAAAGTGGCTTTGTATAAGAGCTACACCGGAGCTTGGTCAGTCTTTGAGGGCAGCGATTTCGACATTGATGCTGCTATTGCCCAAGCATTGGCCGTGTCTCCAGGAATCGACTATACCAAGCTATCCCAGTTCATGGGTTTGCATCCCGTAGTAGCCAAGCGGCACTACCACGAAACGGGCTCCATGCGCTGGATGGAGTTCTCGCTGCGTAGCATCGAGCAGGCGGAGAAGATCGCCAAAACCTATTCTCCCCAACGGGGCGAGTTTGGCCAGTTCATCCTTGCTCTTCCTTGCCGCGACATGACCATTCGTGAGGCCCGAGAGCGGGCCCAAGCCTGTGCGTACGAGAAGCCTTGGCCGGTGCTGGTGGGCATCCCGGACAACCATGCCCGGATTGCTGAACTTTCGGCCGAATTAGTCGCCTTAGAACAGGTAAAGAAGCGGCCCGAGCTTGAAGGTGACACGGTAGCTCGTCGTGAAGTCTTCGCCCGTTTAACAGCTACGCGCACCGCTCTCGAAGACCAGCTCCAGGCCGCAGTTTCACTGTGCAGATGGCACAATGGAAGCGACAAAATCATCGAGCCTGGAGCTAAGCTTTCTCCTATCGCTTCAAATCTCGCGGACAATCTCTATGAGTATTGTCCTCGTGTGTGGAGCGAGCTAGTCAATCGCGATAGTGTTTCGAGCAATAGTGTCAAGGCTCGACGTGATCTACTACACGCCATGATCAACGCCGAAGGTCAAGAGCGGTTGGGTATCGAAGGATTTCCCGCCGAGCGAGGTCTTTTCGAAACGCTGCTTGTCGCATCGGATCTCTATCGAGTTGAAGGAGGGGCTTGGCGCTTCTGTGAGCCATCTGCAGCCTCTCCTAAAGGCTTCGTCCACCTCTGGAAAATTACCCGGCAGCTTTTCTCGGATGCTAATACTCGTGTCGGTGTGAATGCGGTCTACGACCGTTGGAGCAAAATCGGCATGAAGCAGGGCATCTTGCCCGTGTTTCTCACAGTGTTCTTACTGGCGCACAAAGCTAACATCGCCGTATACAAGGAAGGCATGTTCATTCCCCGGCTAAGCGATGCGGATATCGACGAGTGCCTGCAAGATCCTGCTCGCTTTACACTCCGCTGGATCGCTATTGATGAGGACAAGAGCCAAATTCTAGAAGGTATCTCCAGTCTCCTTGAAGAGGTTGGAGAGAAAGGGGGTGCAGCCGATCCTCTAGAGGCGGCACGAGGCCTCGTGGCGATGATTTTCAACATGCCCGAGTGGTCTCGACGTACGCAGCGATTGGGTGAAACAGCCAAAGCGATCCGGGATATGCTGTTAAAGGCCAGCGATCCGCACAAAGTCTTGTTCGTTGATTTGCCTTCGCTACTGGAAGCTGCCGATGCTAAAACCTATGTGACCGCTCTGCGCGAGCCGCTGCAAGAGATCGCAACAGCCTATCCAAAGATGCTCTCCGAAGTTGAAAGCAGAATGCTCGAAGCGCTTGATGCGACTTCAGAGGACTTAGCGTCTTTGCGTGAAAGAGCGAAGTCGGTAGCCGGCATTTCAGGTCATTTCAGGCTCGATGCGTTCTCTACACGCCTTGCCTCATACGATGGCAGTCGTCAGTCACTGGAGGGGATTCTGAGCCTGGCGGCAGAAAAGCCGCCGCGCGACTGGGTTGACCGTCACATCGATACAGCCGTGCTGGAGCTTGTCCAGTTCGCTAGGCGCTTTCGCGAGGCTGAGGCTTTCGTCGGGGTCAAAGGACGTGAAGCACGCAGTGAAGCCATCGCCTTGGTTATTGGCACCGGAGCGGATACTACGACGATCTCTCGATCATTCGCGCTCTCGGAGCGCCATCGTCAGACGGTGGATGACAAGGCCGCTGAACTAGCCTCAATGTTACAAGACCAAGGTTTTGACACTGATGTTCTGCTAGCAATCCTGGCTAAAACCAGCATGAAGCTGGCAAAGGAAAAGGAGCACGTGAATGGCTGAGCGACACGTACTGGGCCTCTCTGGTGGCAAAGACAGCGCAGCTTTGGCTGTGTGGATGCGTGACCATCACCCAGAGTTAGACATCGACTACTTCTTTACTGATACCGGTGAAGAGCTCCCAGAGGTTTACGAGTTCTTGGGAAGGCTCGAAGGCTACTTGGGTAAGCCCATTGAGCGGCTCAATCCCCGCCGAGATTTCCGCTTTTGGCTTCGCGAATATAACCACTTCCTTCCCAGCCCGCAGACGCGCTGGTGTACCCGCCAACTCAAATTGGCACCGTTCGAGCAGTGGGTCAAACCATGGCTGGCAGCTGGAGACACGGTGTTCTCCTACGTGGCCATTCGTGCTGATGAGGAGTACCGCGAAGGGTATGCGGCAAAAGCTCAAAATCTGATAGTGAGATTCCCCTTTCGCGAAGCTGGCATCGACAAAGCAGGCGTGTTCGACATCCTAGAATCTTCCGGCGTAGGCTATCCGAAGTATTACGAGTGGCGCTCACGTAGCGGCTGCACCTTCTGCTTTTTCCAGCAGAAGATCGAGTGGGTGCGCCTCAAAGAGCAGCATCCCGAGGATTTCGAAAAGGCCAAAGAGCTAGAGAAAGACGCTTTGGAGCATGGATCACCGTTCACTTGGTCTAAGGGTGAGTCACTCTGTGACTTGGAAAAACCGGAGCGTATTGCTGAGATCAAGGCAGAATACGAGGCTCGGCGTGCGCGCCTTCGCCTAAGCATCCCTATCAATCCTCTACGGCCTGTGAAGGCCTGCCCCGAAGACATCGACGATATCTACGGGGAAGATGAAGGTGGTGGTTCCTGCCTTATCTGTCACAAGTAGGTGCGATTACCTGATGATCGCACTTTCCAAGGCTGCGCTGAACTCTGCGCTCGTCTGAAACCGATTTTGACAGTTGTGAAGCAGAGCCCGCTCCATAATTGGGAATAGCTCCGCGGGACCACACCAGTCGGTGTCACGGACTATTCCAGTTGGATGACGACCGCAGGCGGCATACCAAAAGACAGATGCTAATTGGAACACGTCTGACGTTTGGTCAATCGAATCAGCACAACCCAAGTTTTTGTTGAATGCTTCTGGCGACATCCACTGAACTGGCCCAATTTTTTCATCAACACGCGATAGATCAGGTCCTCCCTCATGCAAATCGCATAGTCCAAAATCACTGATCGCCCAAGCACTGCCAACCACCAAAATGTTCTCAGGCTTGATATCGCGGTGGAGAGCCTTCTCATTTATTTTCACCAACGCTTTGGAAAGCCCGAGAAATTGCGCAAGATAAGTCGCAGGAGGAATTTGTTTAGGTGTCCGAGCGTGCTCAGCCAAGTTTTCTGAAGCCTTCATTAGAATAACAAAAGGTAACTCCTCCGAGCCCCCCCGCTTTTTAGGGATTGAACGTCCCCCTTGCCTAATGCGTTCGGTGCGAGTGCCCGGGACAGTGCCGGTCGCGACAAATCGAATGATGTGTGGATCATCAAACTCTCGCAGCAACTCAACCTCTCGTTGAAAGCGCTCGCGGCGACGCTGTCGCAATTCAACTTGGAATTTGACAGCATAGCTATCGCCTGAGAGCCTTTCATTGCATTCGTGAACAACAGCGTTACCCCCTGCTGCGATACGTTCGCCCACGATGTAAATGCGACCATCATCACCAGCAATTTGATCCTCGATCGTGTAAGAGCTGGATTTATTTCGAAATAACTCGATTTGGCTCATACCCAGGCCTTTGGCAAATTATTCGTCTTCTTCGACATTGTTGTATTCGTCGTCGATAGCGCCGGAGATATCGGCTCCCTCAATGAGCACTTCGGTGGAGATATCGCTCCTGCACCTCTCATGAGCCCATCTGGCGTTTGACAGCTGGAAAGCCTTGGTCCCTTTTGACCAGTAGAGCACTGATTTGGGTAAGCTAGTCTCTCCTACATCGAGCTCACCGCACCCGCCGCACTTGAAGCCTTCTGCTGGGGGGCATCCGTCACCTGTAAATAATGGGTCAATGGCAAATCGAATATCACTAGCCGTCCTCGATATGATTATACGTTGTTCGTCGTCATCCATCGCCGCAGCGTAAGTTCCTCGCAGAATGGCTCGGATGAACTGCATGCGCCAATTGCGGCTTGATGCCGAGTTCGCTTGGGAGACACAGTAAACCGCGTATTTGCTGAGGATCGGCACCTCTGATGTGGGGGCTATCCGCTTGTCCAGTAGAGTCAAGTCTTGGCGTAAGATGCTCACGTCGCCAGGCAGAACTAATCCATCGCGCCTCAGCGACAAGGTGGCAAAAAAGAGTGAGTAGAAGTCTGCTTTTTGCTTCCAACGGGTCTTTTTCATCGGATAGCTAGAATCGAAGATCTTCGTGATGTCGGAGATAACACCTTCGAACTCTGAGCGAGCCGCATGGGATTCAGTTTTGGACCAAGCTGCGTAGTCGCGGCAACACTCGTCAATTGCATTCTTCTTATCGCTGATGCCCCTGAGCTGAGCAGCGAGCAACTCGCTGACATATTCGACATCCAGCGAGCGACGACGTGCCGTCGCGTTGAACAGCCCTAGTTCGTCGAGAGAATCGAGGTTGGCCAGCTCCTCAGAGGTCTTCAAGAACTCGCCCGGAAAGTCAGCCTTGCGCAGCTCCTGCCGGTTCAATGGAACCAAATATTTGTTGACACGTGAATAGACCTCCCGAAGTTCTTCTTGCGGCAAGCCGGAAGCCTCGTTGAAGTCGATGGAATATAGCAAGACGTCATCGCGGATATCCGGCGGGAGCTGCGAGAACGTCATGCCGTCGTAGGGTCCTTTGTATGGATCCTCAAGCTTGAAGCCGTCTTCCAAGAATGAAAGAATTGTGGAAATGCGTTGCTGACCATCAATTACACTGCGATAGGTCCTCATGTCTTTGATGGTCTTGGACACAAAGATCTTCGGCATCGGGATGTCGTTAAGGATGCTGTCGATAAGCATCACCCGAGCAGCTTCGCCCCAGACTTCACGGCGCTGGTAGTCGGGTTGCAGCAGCAGAGTTCCATTTCCGTTCCATTCTCGAATATCGGCGATCGTGTGTGGACTGGACTGCCATTTCTTGGCCATAGCGGCTCCTTAATATCTGTTATTGGTTGTCAGAGCGAATGGCGGCTACTACGGCCTCGATGTCTTGGTCGGGCAGGAACGGAGCTTGGGCGAACATTAGGCCAAGCTCTCCGTTGAGCTTGGCAGCCAAGTGGCCTCGACCCAACAGTAACTCGGCTCCTGGTCTGTCGAGTGCAATCTTGGAGGTGGCTTCGCTCGATACCTTCAAGATCAAGCGATTGCCCAAGTTCTCACGAAGTTGCATTGGCATTACATCCTTGTCAGGGCGCTGCGCGGCGAAGATCAAATGAATGCCAGCTGCTCGGGCTTTCACGCCCAGGCGCTGGACTGCTGCCCCAACTGCTGCTTTGTAGGCGTCATCGAGCATCCAGTCAGCAAACTCATCGTGAACCAGGAATACCATCGGCAACCGCTCTTCGGCCGAAACCTTCGAGTTGTAGGTCGGCAAGTCGCGAGCTCTAGTCTTGGCAAAGGCGCGGTAGCGATCCTCCATCTCCTGTACTAGAGCCTCGAGAACTTCGGCGGCTTTTTCTTTGGTGGTGACGATCTCATCGCGCATATGTGGTAAGTCGGCCAGTGGCGCGTAGTCCACGCCCATCTTTGGATCGATCAAGATGATCTGGGCGAGCTCTTTGGGATTAGTCGCGGCAATATCCAATAGCAGTGCCTGAATGAGTACTGACTTGCCACTGCCCGTCGCTCCTGCCACCAACGAGTGTGGTTCATGCGAAGAAAGCCCGCCGAACTCTGATCCCAAGTTCAGATACAGTAGCGAGCCGTTAATTTCCTGGAGCCCCAGAAGAAACGAGGTGTTGATGCCCGCAACGTTTCTATTGAGCTCACGACGCGACCAAAGCTCCCAAAGCGACACAGCCTGCCTCTTTTCGCCAGCGACTGTCACGACAATTTCACCAGGCTTGGGCTGGACAGTGACGAGGCGGATTGCATGAGTGGTTAGGAGCTGCGTACGCTTGTTCTCGATGTCCTCGACACGAAGTCGATCAGAGCCTGCCAGGCGAACCAAGCAGCCATTGGGAGTCAAGCGTGTGCCCAGGATAGCCGCCTGTAGGCCATAGCTGTTGAGCGCGGCTTTGAGCTTCTTGGTGACATCTTGGGCCCACTCCTCACGCTCGGCATCGGCTTGCGCGCTGCCAGCAAACTTCGAAGTGACCAGATCGGATAGCGCAGCCCCCAAGTTGGTGACCGTGGCAGTAATCTCGCTCGAGACAGAAGTGGTAACCGTTGAAGAGGCTTGGGCGTGCTCCTCCGTCAGCGCCGAAGGCGTAGCCATCGGGCTGCTCAGCTCGGCCGCCGCATTGTCACTGTCCGAAGCTTCCTCATCAAAAGAATGGATTTGGCCACTGGTTATCTGGCCCATCGTGGTCAACCACGGCACTCGCGGAGCGGGTTTTCTGAAACAGTGCCCACTCCAAGGCCGTTGGGCTCCAAGGCCTGCTCGGGCTTCGTGAGTGCCGGAACCTTTAGCGTAGGCTTCGGCGAGTTTTCGTAAATCCGGCCTATCGAAAACTTCTTGCCAAGCTTTCACACCTTCAGTGTCATCCAGAAGCTCTTGATCAGATGCCGATGCCGAGCCAGCGTCCGAGGTATGGACATAGATGTGCGAGTAGCCACGTAGAGAGATCTCCACATTGCCCTCTCGCAGCTTGGCGCGAGCACGCTCCATCAAGCCAGTCATGCCGGGTGGGACGTCTGCATCGATAAGCATATCGGCCAAACGGGCCAACCAAACGTCCCGATCAAGACGGCCGGGATCACCAAAAAGCGCCACACGGAACATGCCCAGCGTTGCAAGAAGTTGGTCTTTGGAATCTCGACGAGCTTTGGCCAGCCCGTCGTCCCCAACATATTTCGACTCAATGATAGAAATGACGACGCGGACAGTTTCCTCGTGTTCCTCGACGTTGAGCGCCAAAATATCTGCTATGCGGCTCTCCGGCTGTGACAACCAGCTTGCGTAATCGTCAAGCAGGAAATAGGCGGTCAAGTTCTGCCCTCCAGCTGCGGCTGTTTTGAACTCCTCCGCAAGTAAGTAACGGCTAAGCACCAGACCGATCATCTCTCCAGCGGAAACACCTCGCTTGGCAGCGCGAAGTACAATATCGCCGGAGATTGAAAGCGCGTCACGCTTTGCCTTGTCGGCAGCGGCTTGGATCTCATCGGGTCCGAGCTGGAGGTTCAACTCTTGCAGACGCCTGCGGACGAGCACGCCCAACAGTCGCAGTTCCGAGGTCGAACTCACAATCATATTACGGCCGTTGGTCGAGCCTCGTCGGTAGCGCACCACCGTGATGTTGTTGTGCTGGAGCTGACGCTTGTCGAGAAGCTCATCGTAGGTAGCTACCCATTCAGCCAGCTCGTGTGCGTCCTTTATCATTGCAGCCAGCTCTGGGCTTTGCAGAGAAATACGACGCGCTGGCAGGAACCGCTCCCCAGGCAAAGCGTCCGTCTGGCGGCAAACCGCTGCAACAGCCGACAGATATGCCCAGCCTGATGCCGTTTGCCATGGGCAGGCCAGGAATGTGGTTGACTTCAGTTCGTTCTCGCCCGACACGCTCCGGTACGACCAGCGCGAAGGGGCATGTTCCAAGTTGGGCCGATCGTTGGTCCACGTTACAGGGATCCACTCGGTCTGGGCTGCTCGCGCGACTACGTCATGCAGGAAGGCGACGTCGAAGGCCTTGAAGCCTTGTGCACTCTCACCTGGGGTAGCCGAGAGAGGCGTCACTGAAATACGCAGCTTCGACATGAAGTTGTCGCTGGTCTCGCTGACAACTGGCAAGTCGGGATCGTCTCCGGCTTTGTTAGCCAACTCACCATAAATGCGTCGCAGCTTATTTGGATCTGAGTGACGCACTGAAACGCTGCATTGAAGCTTGCCATCCTCTTGGATTGAGGAGAGTTCTCGGATCGTGGCGAGCGGTAGCTCAGCTGCATCGGCGTTGTAGAGCACAACGCTAAGGTTGTTTCCCTCATGGGGCTGTAGCCCGACATAGCGCTCCAAAAGCTCACGCGCCTGTTTGGCCGCAGCCGTCGGATCGACATCGGTCATGGCCTGCTCAGCACCACGCGTGGGCGACTCCAATAAGCTGTAGCCGTTGACCGTGCTGCTCTCCGATACCAGAGTCAAAGCACCGCCCCGATTGAGGACTGCTATCTCCGGATAGAACGGATGGGCGATCTCGTCAGAGAGCTCCCGCATGAAGATCTCGCGATCGCCGTAGAGAATGCTGTCGCTCGACAGCAAGTGGCTGGCGAAACCGGCGACGCGTCGCGTCTTCACCGCAAGGGCTTTCATGCGTTCTGGATGCCAAGGCGGGATTATCATTGCTAGGTTGTCCCCAGTAACGCGCGCCGTGCCCACCGATAGTACTTCGGAGACTAGCCGTGAACGACATACGTCACCACGAGCATGCGCCATCAGGGTGTTCAGCAGCGTGGCAAAAGACTCCGCCTGACGCATAACGGCATCGCCATGTAGCCCCGTCGCGATAAAGTCTTTCATCGCACCGATGTAATCCTGTTCGAACTCATCCCATGAGGTCTTTACTTCGTTTTGCTGATGCAGAGTCAGTCGGCCTTCCTCGGCCAGCTCTTTGATCCGACTCTTGATCTCATGGCGCAAGCTCCGAAGCCTGTTGGCCGCCGGAACCAATGAGCCAGCATCTGTCGCATACGTCGCTTCCAACGTCCCGGTATCGAGCAGCGAGACGTTTTGTACCCCACCCTTCTTGCTGACGAGGCGGCGGGGGACCTCTGTACAACCGACTGCGCCTTTCTCCAAGAGACGCCGCATATCGGCGACCATCGACAGTCCGATCGATGTAGGCTTATAGCTCCAAAGGAGCTGAGTCTTCGCCAGTACGGTCTCTTTGTCCTTAGCAACCTGAATCAAAGCTACATCGAACTTGATCTGTAAGGCCTTGCGAGATAGCGATGAGTTTGGGCGGACCTTACTCTTCTTATCGTTGCGGAGTTCTTTCTCCTTAGCGAAGAAGGCTTCATAGTCGAAAAGGGGGTCGGGCAAATTCGCATTTCCCAGCCGCTCGACCTTCCACTGTACTTTGGAGCCCATGAGCTCCTTTAAGCCGCGATACATCGCCGAGAAGTAGCTGCCAGCGTCGTAGTTGAATCGCTCACGCCATTCCTTGCGGCCCTTGGTCACTGTGAAGCGCAGGATTCGCTCTCCTTGCGGATCCCGTAGGCCGGCATGCAGGCTATTAACTACTCGAGCGAAGCCCTCGAAGAAGTCATTGCAGTCAATGGGTTTGCCATAGAGGGCCTTTTCCCAGCGCGAGCAGAGTTTGGTGTCTTGCTCCAAGAGCCTTCTCTGCTTAACGAAAAACGCTTCGTCTTCCTCAGTGAAGTCGGATCGCCGTTCACGGCCCTTCAGGTCTTCCAGAAGCTTGCGGTCCTCAGCATCAAGCGAGCTCTCTTGGTCGCACTCATGGTCGAAGAAATGGATCGTCGACGTGGCTAAGCCCAGTTGCTTTTCCTTTGGTTTGTCGAAGGCTAGGTATACCCCATCGCTCTCCCACTCGAACTGGGCGAGGGCATCGGCAGCCTCTTGATCTCCTGCCGGTGCGGCGGCGAAGGCATCAAGCGCTTGGCGGGCCGCGTCCGAAATTTCTGCAGCATTGGCTTCGATACGCTCGGAGATCTCTTCCGAGTCGAGAGGCTGACCATTCTGTCGAAGCTTTTTAAGCAACGGCGCGCGCTGAGCAAAGAGCTTGGTGAAAGCGGTGAGCCATGGTTTGCGCAATGCCACGAAAGTCTTGGCATTTGAGAAATAGGAACTGTCCCTAGGGAGTCCCGCGCAGGGCAAAGCAAAGCCAACAGCATCACGGATAGGCAGTCCGTGCGTGGTGGTGGCCTCGACGATGGCGGCACAAAACTCGCCAAGCTGCACTAGCGAAAGCTCTGAGGAGGCGAGCAACCCGCCAAGAGCCGCTTGAAACACCGCTCGGTCGTCGGGCACAGGTGCAATGCTGCCTGCGCGGAGAGTGGCTTCAACCCACGACTCAGGATCGGCACGCATCTCTTTGGCGCCAATAGCCATGACGTGGCCCAACGTATCGGCGAGGTTGTGCTCGTTGCCATTGGCCGTAAGGATCGCAGCCTTGGTCGTCTTGGCGTTGTTGCGAACGTAGCCGGCGTTATGCGGAATCAGGATTTCTGGCGGTAGGCCTTGCCCTTCCACCAAGGCCTCCGGGATCATGAGATCCACTTGGGTGCGCAGATCCGGATTAGCGAGGATAGCCCGCGCCACCGCCGCGATTTGGTTGGCCGAAAGCTTGTCTAGCCTGAATAGAGCCGCCATATCACCAAGTTGGCCTGGATTAGATATGCGTTGGGCGAGGATGTCTGCGCCGACGCGCCCAATAATGCGATCGGTCAGCATGCGGCATCTCCCTGAAACGCAAACGGGTTTTCTACAAACGAGCAAGAATCGGAGAGCCTGCGAACTAGGCCTAAGCCGACAAGTCGGGCTTCTAGGTTGTCTCGGTTATCACTGAGTTCTTCTTGGTCGACTAACTTTGCATCAATCAATCGAGTGCCCTCGGCGTCTCCAATTACTAGGCCATATCTGCGCATGGCTTCGCCGAGGAACTCGTCGAACTGCATCCGATCATCTACGATGGAAACCACGATCGACTTGAGCAGCCGATCGTTCGGCGCGTATCGGGTGCGCCTCGAAAGCCTGCGGGAGCTGAGCCCTATCGCGCGCGACCAAGAAGCATGAATTTTGCCTACATGCTGCCGATGGCGAGCCAAGGCGTCGTCGGTTAACTTGGTGACCAGCTCATCCGGACTCTTGCCTGTGCAGTCTTCATCGTCGCCGCCATCAGCCGGAGGCCATTGGAAATGATCGCGCATGAGCTTCACGCGCTCGGCCTCAGGGAACTCAGCGGATTCAGCCGCAACCCATCCAGGGGCCAACCTAATCGACTCGACATGGGCTCGCACAGCCTTTGCTGGCAGCCCTTGATTGAATTGATAGCTATCGCCAGAGAGTGCTCGTACCTTCGAGCGCTCCTTGGAGACGATTTCACAGACGATCTCTACCGGATCGTCATCGCCAGCGACCCGCTTGGCCCGCTCCAGGAAGTAGAGCAGCATGTTTAGGCCCGTGATCGCGATCAGGTGCTCCAAGGCATCGTAGATCGGCATGTCCTTGGCTAGGATTGACAGCCAGTCCTCGCAGATTTGGTCGAAACGGGCATTGGCTGTTTCTGGAAGATAACCTGATTGCCGAGGTTCTTCGGCATGCTGCGGTGCACCTTGCAGAGCCCTGGCTAGGCGATTCATCGGTGCCTCATGATCGAATAGGCGCTTGACCAAGGTATCGCCTAGCTCTGCTCCTCGCTTGGCTCGCGTGAGCATGAGATAGAGCAGCTCGCCCGTACGAGCGAAGAAACGGCGATCATTGCTCATTCCCCCACTTGCATTGATTTGCAGGTCTTCATAGAGGGCATCGGGGCCGAAGGGGAAGGCGAACTTCGAACTCCAACGCTTGTTGCTACGAGACTCGAACGACGAAGAGCGCAGCAGCTCGATGGCCTTAGCGAAGTCATCGAAGCTGGTGAATGAACGACGAAGGTAGGTCATGTCGTCATCACCATTGCCCGTCGCCCCCAGGCGAAAACGCTCTAGCCACAGCTTCCACTTTTCCTCGTCTGACGCAGCACTTTCCGCAATCGATTCGACATAGGGGTTGTTGAACAGTAGCCCGCGCAACCGGATTTGGCGCTGCGGCTTGAACATGACTGAACCGCCCTGCTCTTGGTGTGGCCTGAGCGGTCGATCCAAATTCGATCCAAGTACGCCCAGGAACTCAAGAACGGTCAAGTGAGGTAGCTGCTCATCATAAAGACGATGCCCCCAAATGTTCTCGTCGACGCAAAAGTCGATGCTCTTGATCTCGGGACGATGGATGATTGTGCTCATTCCGGGGCCCTCACTGTCACAGCGCGTGAAAAGCCGCAACCGCCTACCTCAATCTCGATAAAGTTAAGCGTCAGCGCAGACGACTCGTCGACGACCTCATCATCATCGTCAACCATACCTGCCTTCCTGACGATCTCTGCCTTGCGCAAGAGCTTCGCCTTGAAGGCCAGCAGGTCTTCTAAGCATTCATTGGAGAAGCTCGCTGGCAAAGCACCTTCTGCCACACGCGAGAGAAACTCATGGCGGATAGGGGTCAAGTCGAAGGCAACTGAATTGCCTGGGCCCACCGCGAGCGAAACGTCGAGTCGAGGGCGACCCGTTTCCTCAGCAAGCCTGATTGCCATGCCAACGCCACCTTGCCTACGAGAAGGAGTCTCGTGGTCACAAAGTACGCTCACTCGGCTTTGAGTGAAACCACCTGAGCTGGCAACGAAGATGCGATCCACGTTTTCAAGAAGAAGGCCAGTCAATACCCGGTTCAGCCCCTTCGCGATGCGCCCGCGAACTGTCTCGTTGACGGACCTCTTCGCTTTGAGTGCTTCAATGATTTCCAAGTAGTCGCCAGTAAAGCGGAAGGCAGTCATCGACCAATGTGGATACCCTGCTTCCCCATCTGGAAGCGTGAAGAAGAGTCGGCGTCGCTGGTCTTCGAGCATCGCAAGGAACTCGGCCGCCCCACCTTCCACACGGGCGCCCTCATACCCCTCCAAATAGGCGTCTTGGGCCGCGCGAAAGGCGGTCGTAGCCCCGTAAATCGGGTCGCTCGCGACTAGACGCGCGAAGTCGTCTTGCAGGCGCGAGTCGTCCTTGCCGTACACCAGCAGACCATCAGCAGCATTGGTGGACTCGTCACCCACGCCAAAGCTAGACATCGCCTTAAAAATGGGGCGGTGAGCAGCCCTTCGCTTGGGCAAGTTGGCTCCAAAGGCATTGACATAAACACTGGCCTTACCAAAGTCGCCACTCGCCTGAATCTTCGCGATATCGGCGCAGGTCATTAGATTTTCCTTTGCCTGCTTCGCATCGGAACAACCGAGGACCATGTTCGAGCACAGCGCGAGCAAGTCACGCATAGGGAGATGCAGGCCATTGAGTCTGGCGACCTCTACCAAATCACCCAAGCGGCGAGCGAGCTGGCCACCATCCGACTCGCCCAAGAGCCTACGTCGGTTCTCATCAATGGGGCAGATTTTTCCGTCTGCCTGTAGTGCGCAGCGCTTGCAGTTATCCCACTCGGGATGTCCCGCGACAACTCTGGCCACTTCTTCTAGCGTCTTTCGGCTCGTCGATCGACTGAGATCGAAAACCGTCAGGCGCTCAGGAGCCGGACCGGCCTGTAAGAAGCGCTCTTGCAGTGGTTTTCGAAGTGGGTGCTTACGCTCCTGACGCCTACCCAAATCGCGAAGACGATCAAGAATCTGCCCATGGTTTGCCGCAAGGATCACGACCTCGGAGTCATCGCCTTCTAAAACGGATTTTTCGAGCCGCTGCAATGGCTGATCACTCTCTTCGCCATTGAACTCGGAGAGATCCTTGATGAAGACCGCCAACCGGCCATCGGTCAGACGTAGCTCCTTCACGTTGCCCTTGGTTGTCCAATCCTTGGGATCCCCACCAATGCGCTCCCACAGGGCGCGACAGTGGTACGTCTTTCCATCGCCAGCAGTTCCGGCGATCAAGATAGAGCCCGGCGTCTTGGATTCGATGTGTTCTACCATCTCCTCAAGTAGAGGTGCGGACAGGCGAATCGGCTTGACTTTTGCCCGTCCCAGCGCGCTCGATACATACTCGTCGAACATCGTCAGGTTATTCGATGTTGGACCATAGCTACGCAAAAAACGAACCCAAGCGCTAGCTGGCGGAATCTCACCCCTTTCATCTTTCTGCGGTGTGGTGATCATATTGCTCCCTAATAAAAATCATCTACTACGCTAGTGTTAGGGCTTTTTCTTGTCAGTGTGTCGTAGCAAAGCCATCCCGAATACTCTAGGCGATCAACATCGCGCTTTTATTTGTAGGTTTCTTCGTCGAGCGATGAAAACAGATGGGACAACTGCTCGAACATGGCCGTTTGCCGATGATACTGTCATAGCGGGCCGTGAGGAAGGGGCCTCGCAAGTTGGAGTGGTACATCTTCCATTCCTCCATTAGGCAGATAGGGCCGCTGACACTGTGGAAGCGAGCCAATACAGAGGCACTGTCCACGCCGATATGAGCCTTCATTCCGAAGTAACATTGATCTCAGTTTAGGGGGCGCTATCCTTTCGCCCGGTTTTTGGGGCTGGGCGACGCGGTAGGCATGGTGAATTCCAATGGAAGTTAATATGATGGACGATCTATGCTGGTCTGTGAATAAATTAGAGTTTTTTAAGCATTATACCGTTACAGCTCAGTTGAGCTGCCAATTCGTGAACTCCTCGATTTCTTCATCCAGGTTATCGGCAACCATAGAACCGACCAATCCCCGACTACGCTTCCCAACAGCACTAGGGCAATCGCGTATAGCCAAACAGTTCACCCCTCGGCGGCACAGTCCCTATCAAGATAGCGGGGAGGCTGGCAGAGGGGCCGGGTCGCGGCATCAACGGTCTGGTTCGTGACTAGGAAAGGATGAAACTTTATTTTCAGCTGTACCGGTCGATAGGCAGGGTGCTGTCTTTCCCAGGATGATACTTTACCCTTGAAAGTGAACAAAAAGCCGCCAATTATGGCGGCTTTTATCGCTAGTCATGATGACACTTTATTTTCATCCCACAAAAACATGCCGGGGTAAGCCCGGCATGTTGCTGTCGGCAGGGGCTCTTACTTCAGATCGAAACGATCCGCGTTCATCACCTTGGTCCAGGCGCTGACAAAGTCCTTGACGAATTTCTCCTTGGCATCGTCCTGGGCATAGACCTCGGCGTAGGAACGCAGCACCGAGTTGGAGCCGAACACCAGATCGACCCGGGTGGCGGTCCATTTCACCTTGCCGGACTTGCGTTCGACAATTTCGTACAGGTTGTTGCCGGCCGGCTTCCAGCTGTAGGCCATGTCGGTCAGGTTGACGAAGAAGTCGTTGCTCAGCACGCCGACGCGATCGGTGAAGACGCCCTCCTTGCCGCCGCCGTGGTTGGTGCCCAGCACCCGCATACCGCCCACCAGCACCGTCATTTCCGCCGCCGTCAGCCCCATCAGCTGGGTGCGGTCCAGCATCAGCTCTTCGGGGGTGACCACATAGTCCTTTTTCAGCCAGTTGCGGTAGCCGTCATGCAGGGGCTCGAGCACGGCGAAGGATTCCTGGTCGGTCATCTCCTCGCTGGCGTCGCCACGTCCCGGGGCGAAGGGCACGGTAATAGCCACGCCGGCGTCCCGCGCCGCCTTTTCCACCGCGGCAGAGCCGCCCAGCACGATCAGGTCGGCCAGGCTCACCTTTTTGCTCAGCCCGGACCGGATGTTTTCCAGCGCGGCCAGCACCTTTTGCAGCCTGGCCGGCTCGTTGCCCTCCCAGTCCTTCAGCGGTGCCAGGCGGATGCGGGCACCGTTGGCGCCGCCCCGATAGTCGGAGCCGCGGAAGGTGCGGGCGCTGTCCCAGGCGGTGGCGACCAGCTCTGAGATGCCGAGGCCGCTGGCCAGGATCTTCGCCTTGAGATCGGCGATGTCGGCGTCACTCAGGGTATAGTCCACGGTGGGGACGGGATCCTGCCAGATCAGGTCCTCTTGCGGCACATCCGGGCCCAGGTAACGGCTCTTGGGCCCCATGTCCCGGTGGGTGAGCTTGAACCAGGCGCGGGCGAACACCTCGGACAAATAGGCGGGATCCTGATGGAAGCGCTCGGCAATCTTGCGGTATTCCGGGTCCATCTTCATCGCCATGTCGGCGTCGGTCATGATGGGCTTGCGGCGGATGGACGGATCCTCCACGTCCACTGGCATGTCCTCTTCCTTGATGTCGACCGGCTCCCATTGCCAGGCCCCGGCCGGGCTCTTTTTCAGCTCCCACTCGTGCTCGAGCAGCATCTTGAAGTAACCGTTGTCCCACCGGGTCGGGTGGGTGGTCCAAGCGCCTTCCAGGCCGCTGGTCACGGCGTCGCGGCCGACGCCCCGGGTCTGGTGGTTCATCCAGCCCAGGCCCTGTTCTTCCAGGCCGGCCGCTTCGGGCTCGGGCCCCAGGTTGGCGGCATCGCCGTTGCCGTGAGCCTTGCCCACGGTGTGGCCGCCGGCGGTCAGGGCCACGGTTTCTTCATCGTTCATCGCCATGCGGGCGAAGGTTTCGCGTACGTCCTTTGCTGTGCGCAAGGGATCCGGATTGCCGTCAACCCCTTGCGGGTTGACGTAGATCAGCCCCATCATCACCGCCGCCAGCGGGTTTTCCAGGTCGCGCTCACCGGAGTAGCGGCTGTTGGGACCGCCGCTGGGCTGAAGCCATTCCTTCTCGGAGCCCCAGTAAATGTCTTTTTCCGGGTGCCAGATATCGGCACGGCCGCCGCCGAAGCCGAAGGTTTTCAGGCCCATGGACTCATAGGCCATGTTGCCGGCCAGGATGATCAGGTCGGCCCAGGAGAGCCGGTTGCCGTATTTCTTTTTGATCGGCCACAGCAGGCGGCGGGCCTTGTCGAGGTTGCCGTTGTCCGGCCAGCTGTTCAGCGGGGCGAAGCGCTGGTTGCCGGTGCCGGCGCCACCCCGGCCATCGGCAATACGGTAAGATCCGGCGGCGTGCCAGGCCATGCGGATCATCAGGCCGCCATAGTGGCCCCAGTCGGCCGGCCACCAGTCCTGGCTGTCGGTCATCAGGGCGCGCAGGTCCTGCTTGACCGCATCCAGGTCCAGCTTCTTGAATTCTTCCGCATAATCGAAGTCTTCTCCCAGCGGGTTGGTCTTGGTGTCATGCTGGTGAAGAATGTCCAGGTTCAGTGCCTTGGGCCACCAATCCATATTGGAAGCCCCGGCTGCGGTATGGGCACCGTGCATGACGGGGCACTTCCCGGAAGCACTGTTGCTGTGCTGACTCATGTTCAATCTCCCTTTCGCGTTGTGCTTGGCTTACTGTCAAAGGCATTCCCGTGGCCTGAGGTGAAGCACCGTGAATCGGCCGTGCTCATAAGAGAATAGACCATCCGGTAACTTCATCACTCGCTAAATTAGCCAGCTTTTAAAGCCCCGATTTTGCACCGGGCTTGACCTCGGGTGACGGACTTCAGCTCCCTAAGGCGGGATGGTGAAAGTCCTGGCGCAACAGCTGTTCTATCTCCGCGACAGGCATGGGCCTGGCCAGCAGATAGCCCTGGCCCTCGTCGCAGGCCTGCCGGCTCAGTTGCTGCAGCTGGTATTCGTCCTCTATGCCCTCGGCGATGACGGCAATCTTCATGCTGTGGGCCAGGGTGATGATGGAGCCGACGATGGCCCTGTCTTCCGCCTGCCGGGCCAGATCCTTGATAAAGGACTTGTCTATCTTCAGGCGGTGGATGGGAAAGCGCTTGAGGTAGGCGAGGGACGAATAGCCGGTACCAAAGTCGTCTATCGCCAGCTTGACGCCCAGGCGGTTCAGGGAGGTTATGGTGGCCACCGCCATTTCCATCTCTTCCATCAGCATGCTTTCGGTGATCTCCAGTTCTATCGACCGGGGATCCAGTTTCAGCTCGCCGAGCAGCCGGGCGATGTCCTGTGCCAGCCCGGGCTGGCGGAACTGGCGGGCCGAGAGGTTGATGGCCATGCGCAGCGGGCCCAGGCCGTCCGCAAGCCAGCGCTGCAGCTGGCGACAGGCGGTAGTCAGTATCCACTGACCCAGGGGCAGTATCATGCCGGTCTGCTCCGCCAGGGGGATGAAGTCGCCGGGGTAGATGAGGCCGGCGCCCGGCTTGTTCCAGCGCACCAGGGCCTCTACCCCGATAAGCTTGCCGTCGCTCAGGCGGAACTGGGGCTGGTAATGCAGCTCCATCTGGTTTTTCTCCAGCGCCTGGTGCAGCTCGCCGCTGATCTTCATCAGGTTCACGGCGCGGATATTCATGCCGCTTTCGAACAGCTGAACCTGGTTGCGCCCCTTTTCCTTGGCCTGGTAGAGGGCGGTATCGGCGTGCTGCATCAGGGTTTCCATGCTGGTACCGTGCTGGGGGTAAAAGGCCACTCCTATGCTGATGCTGATATAGAGGCTTTGCCCGCGGATCAGCACCGGCTTGGCGAAGGCGTCGACGATGCGCTGGGCGGTGGCCCTGGCCTGCTGCAGCGACAGGGTATTGGTGATCAGCAGGATGAACTCGTCCCCGCCGAACCGGCACAGGATGTCCTCCTTGCGGCTGTGGCGCTGCAGCCGCCTGGCGGCCATTTGCAGGAACTCGTCACCAACCTGGTGCCCCAGGCTGTCGTTGATTTGCTTGAAGCGATCCAGATCGATGAACATCATGGCCAGGCTGGCGCCGTGGCGTTCGGCCCGGGAGTGGGCCTGCCTGAACAGCTCGGCGAACAGGCTGCGGTTGGCCAGCCCGGTCAGGGGATCGTAGTGGGCCATCTTCTGCAACTGATACTGGGTCTCCTTGAGCGTGGAGATGTCGGAGAACACCGCCACATAGTGCGGTTTGTCCGCCCCCGTGTTCAGCCTGGTGACCGACAGCCAGAGCGGATAGGAAGCTCCGTTCCTGCGCAGGCCCGAGGCCTCGCCGCGCCAGTAGCCGACCGATCTCAGGGTTTGCCATATGGCCATCAGCTGCTGGTTGCTGCCTTGCAGCTGGAGGGCGGCGGCGGGCTTGCTGCCGAGCATCTCGGCTATCTGGTGACCGCTGATGGTGGTAAAGGCATGGTTGGCGTAAACCAGCCGCAGGCGGTGGTCGAAGATCAGCACCGCCTCCATGATGTTCTTCAGCACCAGATCGTTCAGTTGCAGGGAGGCCTCGGCCTGTTTCAGCGGGGTGATGTCCTGGCCCTGGGCCAGCACCGCGACCAGGCTTTCCTGCTCGTAAACCGGGGCCAGGGTCCAGATCTGATGGCGTTGCTCCTTGCCGCCCTGGGTCAGGCTGGCTTCCACTCCGCCCAGGCTGTGGCCCTGCCTGACCCTGCTGATGGCGTTCTCCAGGGGGGCCAGTTGCCAGGGGCTGAAATGCTCCGCCAGCGGGGTTCCTGCCAGGTTGGCGGCCGGCTGCTTGAACAGGCGGGTGGCGGCCGGGTTGATGGCCTGGATACGGTTGTGGCTGTCCAGCATGATGGTAAGGGAATTGCCCGAGTTGAACAGGTTGGCCAGCTCCCGCTCCCGGCGGTGCAATGCCGCGACCATTTTCTCCAGGCTCTGGCCAAGAAAGTTGAATTCTTCGATGCGTCCGGTCCGGAACCGGGCCGGCAGGCCCTGGCCGACACGTTCGGCAAAGTCGGTCAGCCGGCCCAGGGGCGTGGCGATCAGCCGCAGGGTGTAGAGGGCGAGCAGCACGGCGGCGGCCAGGACCAGTATCAGGGCGAGCAGCCCGTGGTACCAGTAGGAAAGGCGCAGTTGCCGGTTGGCCTGGTTGTCGGTCATCATCAGGGCCTGCAGGGTGCCGGCCTGCTCGTTCAGCCGCAGCGGCCGGGTATCGAAGTGGTAGCCCTGCAACTGGCCGGGGAGGCGCTGCCTGGACAGCATGCTGTGCAGCACCTCCGGCGCCGGTGACGGGCCGGCAGGGGCGGGGCCGAGCAAACGGTCTTGGTGGAGCAGCCGGAAACTGAACTGTTCCAGTCCCTGGCCGAGCTGGTTGAGCAGGCTCAGGTTGTCGTCCAGCACCATACCACCCAGCAGGTGGCCTTCGACCCGGCCGGTGTCGTCATCGATGAGGGGATAGGAGTGCAGCAACAGGCTGAGGGAGGGTTCCAGTTGAAGCAGGCTCCACTCTCTATCCTGGCCGGCGGCCATCAGCAGTTGGAGCCGGTGGCGAGCCAGATCGTAATAGGGGGAATTCAGGTCGAGCCAGGGCTGCCCTTGATGTACCA
Source organism: Zobellella denitrificans (assembly GCF_002237365.1). Taxonomy (GTDB): domain Bacteria; phylum Pseudomonadota; class Gammaproteobacteria; order Enterobacterales; family Aeromonadaceae; genus Oceanimonas; species Oceanimonas denitrificans. The sequence continues at coordinate 3,455 of NZ_NMUO01000017.1, read as the reverse complement.
GCATCAGGATATCCAGGTGCTCACCATCAGGTTTTTCCAACACGGCCTGCAGCACGGCCTCGGCGCCGGCCTGATCGGACCCTTCCAGCATATCGGCCAGCCCGGCGTGTTCGGCGGTGGCCGACAGCAGGGTGTAGATCCTGTTGAGGTAGGCGTCCAGGTTGGTTTGCAGCCGGCTCTCGGCCTGCCGAAACTGGCCATGCAGACTCTGCTCCATGATCCGGGATGAACTGTAATAAGTGAGGGCCAGCAATGCCAGGGCCAGCAGCGCGAAGGCGGGCAACAGTGCCATCAGGATCAGGCGCAGCAGGCGGCGCCCCGGCGGAGGATCAGCGGGAGTAGCGGAATGCATAGGCTTTCAATCGCTCCAGTTCGGCCAGGGGAGTGTCTTGGGTCACGACCGCGAAATCGCCGGAGTATACGCCGGGAATGGCGTCGGTCTTGCCTTCCCGGTCGAGGCGGATCGCTTCCGCGATGGCGACGCCGCTGTCATCGTTCATGCGCATCACGGTCAGATCGAGCCGCCCCTGGCGCAGGGCGTCCAGCTCGTCCTGGCCGCCTCCCCAGCCGTTGACGATGACGTCGGCCTTCCTGCCCGCCAGCTCCAGGGCCTGGATGCTGGCCAGGGCGATATCGGTGGTACTGGCGTAGATGAGATTGAGTTCGGGTATGTCGGACAGGGCCTGCAGGACTGCCGCCCGGGTCTTTTCCGGCTCCAGGTCGGTATAGACCTGCTGGCGCAGGTGGAAGTCGGGGTTGCCCGACATCAGCCGGATGAACTCGTCGCCCCGGGCCAGGCTGACATGCCCCCGGGTGCCGTACAACATCAGGTAGTGCACCGGCGCCCCGGCCAGCGCTGGCAGGCTGGCCGCCAGTTGACGGGTTCCCAAGGCGTGATCGAAGCCGACATAGAGCAGCGGCTGGCGCTGTTGCCAGGCTTTCAGGGGAGTGGTGATGTTCTGCAGGATCAGCTTGGGCCGGTCGCGGACCAGCAGTTTTTCGATCAACACCCGGTGGCGCCGGCTGTCCAGGGTGAGAACAAGGTAGTCGGGATCCTGGGCCAGTATGTCGGCCAGCAGGCGCTCCTGCTCTCGGATCGGACTGTGCTGGGCGACAAAATGGGAGTCCAGCCGATAGGGGATGGCAATTTCATCCAGGCGGGCCGCCAGGCTCCGGTGGTTGCGCCGCCAGTAGTCCGAGAGCTGGCCGCCGGGGGAGAGCATGGCGATGCGTACCGGTCTGTTGTCGATGCCCTGCCAGGGCTCGGCGGGGGCTCGTATCCGCTGGGAAAATGCCTCGCTTCTGGCTTGTTGTTCCGGAAAACGGGCCAGATAGTCCTGCAGCGACCAATGCTCCGCCTCTCCGGCAAGGGCCGGCCAGGAGAACAGAAGTGCGAGCGTCAGCCTGCGGGCCAACCTGATTGATATAGGCATCTATCCGTGTGCTCATTTTTTATTTGTTATGATTGTAGCTCACTTGAGTCTCTCTTTTCCTGGTGGCGGAAGCAGGACTCCTCTTTGCTTGAGAAAGTATGCGGGCGAATGGCGGAGGCTTCCACTCGCGGTTGGAAAACAGCAGGATATGCCATGGGTGTCGGCAGGGAGTAATGGAAAAAACGGTTATTTAGTGGTAGCTTTGGCGAACATTTCTTCGTTTTTAGTGTTTTATATTCTTATTTGCCGGACACCGGATCCCGGCGTTGGCATCCCTCCTCGTATATCGGTAATAAACAAAAATGACAGTCTTTGAGCATATGCTGGTAATAGTGCTGTTGGTGGCGATCAGCTCGTTCTTTTCCGTTTCCGAAATCGCCCTGGCGGCGGCCCGCAAGATGAAACTTCGGCTGATGGCCTCCGACGGCGATGCCAACGCCGAAAAAGTTCTGTTGCTGCAGGAACACCCCGGCAACTTTTTCACCGTGGTGCAGATCGGGCTGAATGCGGTCGCCATCCTGGGCGGTATCCTGGGGGAGGCGGCCTTTACGCCCTTTGCGCAAGGGCTGCTCGGCTTCTTCTTCGATGGCGCCTGGGTGGACAAGGCCGCCTTTGTCCTGTCCTTCTTTATCGTCACCTCGCTGTTTATCCTGTTTGCCGACCTGATGCCCAAGCGGCTGGCGATGATCGCGCCGGAGCGGATAGCGGTGGCGGTGGTGCGCCCCATGGGTTTCTTTATTGTGGTACTCAAACCGCTGGTCTGGTTTTTCAACGGCCTGGCCAACCTGTTTTTCCGCCTGTTCAGGGTGCCGACCATGCGCCAGGACGAGATCACCCCGGAGGACATCATCGCCATGATGGACGCCGGGGCCCAGGCCGGTGTACTGCAGGAGCAGGAGCATCACCTCATCGAGAATGTGTTCGAAATGGAGTCCCGTACCGTGACCTCGGCCATGACCGCCCGGGAGAGCCTGATCTATTTCACCCTTGCCGAAACCCAGGAAAGCATCAAGGCCAAGATAGCCGAGCATCCCCATGCCAAGTTCCTGGTGTGTGAGGACAGCCTGGACCGGGTGATCGGCTACGTGGATTCCCGCGATATCCTGATGCAGGTATTGCACCAGCAGCCGATTTCGCTGCAAAAAGAGGGGATCATCCGCACCCCCCTGATTATTCCCGATACCCTGTCCATGTACGAGGTGCTGGAGCACTTCAAAACCACGGGCGAAGACTTCGCCATCATCATGAATGAATATGCCCTGGTGGTCGGCATCATCACCCTCAAGGACGTGATGAGTATCGTCATGGGTGAGCTGGTGCACTCACCGGAAGAACAGATAGTGGCCCGGGACGACAGCTCCTGGCTGGTGGAAGGGCTGACACCCCTGGCGGATGTGATGCGGGTACTGGATATAGACAGTTTTCCCGATGACGAGAACTATGAAACCATCGCCGGTTTTATGATGTACATGCTGCGCAAGATCCCCAAGCGTACCGACTTCGTGCTGCATGCCGGTTATAAATTCGAGGTGGTCGACATCGACAGCTACAAGATAGACCAGCTGCTGGTGACCAGGATTGGCTCATCCGAGCCCGGTTCCGAGGAGAAAAAGCAGTAAAAAACGCCTTTTTGCTCAAGTTTTGTTCGAGTGGCAGAAAAAGTGATGTTTTTCACAAAAAAGCCCTTGCGCAAAAAACGCGGCTCCCTATAATGCGCCCTCACTGACACGGCGGAACACGCCGGCGGTCACAAGCACTAACAACTTCGGTTGAAACTGCTTGACGAATCAAACGGACGGCGTAGAATACGCAGCCCTGACCCGCTAACGGTCAACGCTCTTTAACAATTTATCAAGCAAACTGTGTGGGCACTCGCAGTGGTTGGGAAACAAAAAATATTGTTTTTCAATGATTGTCGAAGTGCACAAACACTTCAGTAATTCATTGAGCATCAAACTTAAATTGAAGAGTTTGATCATGGCTCAGATTGAACGCTGGCGGCAGGCCTAACACATGCAAGTC
>NZ_NMUO01000169.1 GCF_002237365.1 Zobellella denitrificans | reverse complement strand
CTGCGCACCCAGCGGCACGCGCGCCTGGGCGAGATCCCCATGATGACGCAGCCGGTACGGGCCAGCGCCTGGGCCAGCCCGGCGCCGGCAACGGCCCCCGCCCTGGGGGAGCACGACGCCGAGTTGTTCCGACCCTAAGCCGGCCCATTCCCACTTTCATTACGCCACACCGGCGCGGCCGGTGGGCCCCGTTGCGCCCTGGTGTCAGGGGGCGACGGCATACCGACAACCCAAGGAGAGGATCACCATGAACATCACCATTACCGAAGACGATCGGATGCTGGCCGACGCCATGCAGCGCTTTTGCCGGGAGGTGATAGCGCCGGCGGCGGCGGACATAGACGAAGGCAGCCATTCGGCGGTCCGCCACCGGGCGGCGCTGTCCGACATCGGCATCATGGGCATGAACCTGCCGGAACACTGCGGCGGCACCGGGGTGTCGGCGGTGGCGCTCTATCTGGCGGTGGAGCAACTGGCGGCGGCCTGCGGCTCCACCGCCTCCATGGTGACCGCCCATTTCCTGGCGACCGACTCCATCCTGCACGGTGGCACCGAGGCGCAGCGCCGGCGCTGGCTGCCGGGGGCGGCCAGCGGCGAGCTGTTGGGGGCCTTTGCCCTGACCGAGCCCAACGCCGGCTCCAATCCGGCGGCGATGCGCACCCTGGCGGAAAAAACCGGCTCGGGCTACCGGCTGCGCGGGGTGAAGCACTTTATCTCCAACGCCGCCGAGGCGGACTTTCTGGTGGTGTATGCCAAAACCGACAAGAGCGCCGGCCACAGGGGCATCAGTGCCTTTATCGTCGATCGCCACGCGGCCGGGGTGGCGGTGAGCGCACCCGAGCGGACCATGGGCCTCAGGGGCGGGCATGTGTTCGAGGTGGCGCTGGACTGCGAGGTGCCGGCCGACCGCCTGCTGGGCGGCGAAGAGGGCCGGGGCTTTCGCACCGCCATGCAGGTGCTGGACAACGGCCGGGTGGAAATTGCCGCCAGTTGCACCGGCATTGCCGGTGCCGCCCTCGAGGCGGCCCTGCACTGGGCCAGGACCCGCGAGGTCAACGATCACCCCATCGCCGAGTTCCAGGGGCTGCAGTGGATGCTGGCCGACATGGCCACCGAGCTGGAGGCGGCGCGGATGTTCGGCCTGCGGGCGGCCACCAGGCGCGAACAGGGGGAACGCTTTTCCCAGGAGTCGGCCATGGCCAAGCTCTACGCCTCGGAAGCGGCCGGCCGCATTGCCGACAGGGCGCTGCAGATCCACGGCGGCTATGGCTACACCCGGGAAATGCCGCTCGAGCGCTATGTGCGGGACCTGCGCATCATGCGCATCTACGAAGGCTCGTCCGAAGTGCAGCGCAACATCATAGCGCGCACCCTGCTGAACCACTGAGGAGCAACGGCGATGAAGATACTGGTCACGGTAAAAAGGGTCATCGATTACAACGTCAGGGTCAGGGTGAGGGCGGATCAGAAAGACGTGGATCTGGCCAACGTCAAGATGGCGCTCAACCCCTTCTGTGAAATTGCGGTGGAAGAGGCGGTGCGGCTGAAGGAAGCGGGCGTCGCCTCCGAGGTGGTGGTGGTGTCGGTCGGGCCCCAGGAGGTGCAGGAGCAGATCCGCGCCGCCCTGGCCCTGGGCGCCGATCGCGGCATCCATGTGCACACCGAACAACTGCCCGAGCCGCTGTCGGTGGCGCGCTTGCTGGCGCGGCTGGTGGAGCGGGAGCAGCCGGGGCTGGTGATCCTCGGCAAACAGGGCATCGACGCCGACCACAACCAGACCGGGCAGATGCTGGCCGCGCTCACCGGCATGGGCCAGGGCACCTTCGCCTCGGCGGTGAAGATTGCAGGGCAGGAGGCACTGGTTACCCGGGAAGTGGATGGCGGCCTGCAGACCCTGGCGTTGCGGCTGCCGGCGGTGGTGACCACGGACCTGCGGCTGAACGAGCCGCGCTATGCCGCCCTGCCCAGCATCATGAAGGCGAAGAAGAAGCCGCTGGAGCCGTGCACCCCGGAGGCGCTGGGGGTGAGCCTGCGGGCCCACAGCGAGCTGCTTGGGGTGACGCCGCCGGCGGAGCGCCAGGGCGGGGTCATGGTGGGCTCGGTGGAAGAGCTGGTCGACAAACTGAAACACGAAGCGAAGGTGATCTGATGGCTATCCTGATCGTTGCGGAACACGACAACCGTATCCTCAAGGCCGCCACCCTGAATACGGTGGCCGCCGCCCGCCAGCTGGGCGGGGAACTCATAGTGCTGGTGGCGGGCCAGGGCTGCCGGGCCGCGGGGCGCCACCAGCACGACTAGGTTCCCGCCCCACTGGGCACGTCTCCTATACCA
>NZ_NMUO01000168.1 GCF_002237365.1 Zobellella denitrificans | reverse complement strand
GCCCGGCGGCCTCGGCCAGCAGCGCCTTGGCGCGCCGCACCAGGTGCCGGCCGCTGTCGGTGGGGCAGATGCCCCGGGCCGAGCGGACCAGCAGGGCGCAGCCGAACTCTTCCTCCAGCTCCCGCACATGCCGGCTCAGGGCCGGCTGGGCCACGTACAGCAATTCCGCCGCCCGGGAGAAGGAGCCCGATTCCACTATGGTCACGAAATAACGCAGTTGCCTCAAATCCATGGCGAGCCAGATCAAATTGTTAACTCTTGTATACCAATTATATCTTTTTAGTCTGGCGATAAATGCGACAAGCTGGGCAGAACAGGGACAGACAAGGAGAACGGCAATGCGACCCATGACCTGGGAAGACCCCTTTTTACTGGATGAACAACTGACCGACGAGGAGCGGATGATCCGCGACGCGGCCCGGCAGTACTGCGAGGAGCGGCTGGCGCCCCGGGTGATCGCCGGCTACGCCGAGGAGAGTTTCGACCCCGAGATCCTGCGGGAAATGGGCGAGATGGGCCTGCTCGGCGCCACCCTGCCGGTGGAATACGGCTGCGCCGGCGCCAGCCACGTGGCCTACGGCCTGGTGGCCCGGGAAGTGGAGCGGATCGACTCCGGCTACCGCTCCGCCATGAGCGTGCAGTCCTCCCTGGTGATGCACCCCATCTTCACCTTCGGCAGCGAGGAGCAGAAGCAGCGCTTCCTGCCCCGGCTGGCGAGCGGCGAACTCATCGGCTGCTTCGGGCTGACCGAGCCGGACGCGGGCTCGGATCCGGGATCCATGCTGACCCGGGCCCGCCAGGTGGACGGCGGCTACCTGCTGAGCGGCCAGAAGATGTGGATCACCAACAGCCCCATCGCCGATCTGGCGATCGTCTGGGCCCGCTCCGACGCCCACGAGGGCAAAATCAAGGGCTTTATCGTGGAGCGCGGCACCCAGGGCTTCAGCGCGCCCACGATCAAGGGCAAGTTGTCGCTGCGGGCCTCGATCACCGGCGAGCTGGTGCTCGACGACGCCTTTGTGCCGGACGCCAACCTGCTGCCCGGGGCCAGCGGCCTGGGCGGGCCCTTCAGCTGCCTGAACAAGGCCCGCTACGGCATCGCCTGGGGGGTGATGGGCGCCGCCGAGTTCTGCTGGCAGGCGGCGCGCCGCTACACCCTGGACCGCAAGCAGTTCGGCCGGCCCCTGGCCGCGACCCAGCTGGTGCAGTTGAAGCTTGCCAACATGCAGACCGAGATCGCCCTGGGGCTGCAGGCCGCCCTGCGGGTGGGGCGCATGATGGACGAAGGCAGCTGGTCGCCGGAGGTGGTGTCCCTGATCAAGCGCAACAACTGCGGCAAGGCGCTGGACATCGCCCGGGTGGCCCGGGACATGCACGGGGGCAACGGCATCTCGGAGGAGTTCCAGGTGATCCGCCACATGATCAACCTGGAAACGGTGAACACCTACGAGGGCACCCACGACATTCACGGCCTGATCCTGGGCCGGGCACAGACCGGACTGGCGGCGTTCTAGCGCCGGCGGCAAGGAGGCGTGATGAGCGCATTGCACGGACTGAAGGTACTGGACTTGAGCCGGGTGCTGGCGGGGCCCCTGGCCGGACAGCTGCTGGCCGACCTGGGCGCCGAGGTGACCAAGGTGGAACGGCCGGGAGAGGGGGACGACACCCGCCGCTGGGGCCCGCCCTTTCTCGCCGACGAAGAGGGCGCCGCCACCCCGGAGAGCGCCTATTACCTGAGCGCCAACCGGGGCAAGGCGTCGGTCACCATCGATCTCACCCGGCCCGAGGGCCAGGCGCTGGTGCGCCGGCTGGCGGCCGGCTCCGACGTGGTCATCGAAAACTTCAAGCGTGGCGGCCTGGCCCGCTACGGCCTGGACTACCCGGCCCTGAAGGCGCTCAACCCCCGGCTCGTTTACTGCTCCATCACCGGCTTCGGCCAGGACGGCCCCTACGCCGACCGGCCCGGCTACGATCTGCTGGTGCAGGGCATGAGCGGCCTGATGAGCATCACCGGCGAGGCGGACGGCGAGCCCATGAAGACGGGGGTGGCGATCACCGATCTGTGCACCGGCCTCTACGCTGCCCTGGCCATACTGGCGGCCCTGGCCCACCGGGAGCGCAGTGGCGAGGGCCAGCACATCGACCTGGCGCTGCTCGACGTGGCCACCTCCCTGCTGTCCTACCAGGCCAACAACTACCTGGTCGGGGGCCGGGTGCCGGCGCGCATGGGCAACGCCCACCCGAGCATAGTGCCCTATCAGGTGTTCGCCACCGCCGACGGCCACCTGCTGCTGGCGGTGGGCAACGACGGCCAGTTCCGCGCCTTCTGCGAGGCGGCGGCCTGCCCCGGTCTGGCGAGCGACGAACGCTACGCCGGCAACCGGGGCCGGGTGGCGCACCGGGAGGAACTGATCGCCCGGCTGGCGCCAGTGT
>NZ_NMUO01000167.1 GCF_002237365.1 Zobellella denitrificans | reverse complement strand
GGCGGCGGTTGTCCATGGCCAGCAGGGTGCCGCTGTGGCCGGCGCCCAGCTCCAGCCGGAAGGCCGCCTGGGGAATGGCCTTGAGCCCGCCCTGGGCGGCGCAGATGCGCTGGAACTGGACCCAGGCCTTGCCGGAGGCGAGCAGTTCCCGGGCGCGGGCGATGGCGGCGGCCAGCTCTTCCCCGCTGGCCATGTTGAGCAGGTGGCCGGTAAGGAACAGCGCCCGTTCGCGCAGATCGGCGGGCGCCTGGGGCGCGTTGTTGAGCACGGCGAGGATGTCCAGTGCCTCCTGGGCCGGACCGATGCCGTAGCCGATGGCCTCTTCCCCCCTGGTGGTCAGGCAGCGCAGCCTGAGCCCCAGCGCCTTGCCCACGGTGTCGAACAGGTGCGCCAGGTGCCGGGCCTGGGGCTGGCTGCGCACCTTGGCGGTGGGGCCCACCGGAATGTCGATCAGCACGTGGGTGGAGCCGGCGGCCAGCTTCTTGGACAGCACCGAGGCCACCATCTGGCCCTCGCCGTCCACGTCCAGTGCGTGTTCGATACGGATCAGCATGTCGTCCGCCGGGCTCAGGTTGACGGCCCCACCCCAGGCCAGGCAGGCGTTTACCTGGGCGACCGTGGCCTGGATCTGATCCAGGCCGAGGTGCACATTGGTCAGCACCTCCATGGTGTCGGCGGTACCGGAGGGGGAGGTGATGGCGCGGGACGAGGTCTTGGGCATCGTCAGCCCGGCCGCGCTGGCGATGGCCACCACTATGGGGGTGGTGCGGTTGCCGGGCACGCCGCCGATGCAGTGCTTGTCGAGCACCTGCGGTTTGTCCGGCCAGCTCAGGCACTTGCCGCTGGCCACCATGGCCCGGGTGAGGGCGATGATCTCCCCGCTATCGAGCCGGTCGACGCAGGCGGTGACGAAGCTGGCGATCTGCATGTCGGAATAGCGGTGGGCGCTGATGTCCTGGATGATGTCGTCGATTTCCCGGGCCGAGAGGGCATGGCCGTAGATCTTCTTGCGTACCGCGCTCATGGAATGCAGCACCGGGGCGTGGCTCAGGGTCACCGCCTCGCCGCCCTTGAGCCCCAGGCGCTGCCAGGCAATGCGCGAAAAGCCCACCCGGCCGGGCGGCAGTACCGCCTCGGTGACCACGTTGAGGGTGGCGATGATGGCGCGCTCGCCCAGGCTCAACTGCAGGCGGGTGTTGGCATTGAAGCCTTCGGCGCGGCACACCTCGCAGTCGGCCCGCAGGAACACCACGGGCTCCTGGTGGGTGTCTATCCCCATTTCGACGGCGATCAGGGCATGAGGTTCGGTCATGGCAAATACCTTCGGCTGGGCTGCCGGGGCAGTAGGGGAGCAGTCTCTCCTACAAGCCTAGCGCGCCCCCGGGACTCGTGCCCGGCGGCCGCGGCGGGCGCCGGATTTTCAGGCCCCGCTGCCCGTCCGGATCATGGCGAAGGGGCGCAACAGCGCTTAGGCTCTTGTTCAATGGAGCTTTTTACGCGAGAGCCGCAACATGCCCCCATCTCCGGATCCCCGCCTGCCGGTCTATCGCACCTAGGGCCTGACCAAGGTCTACGGCAGCGGGCCCTCGGCGGTGTACGCCCTGCGCGGGGTGGAGCTGACGCTGCCCGCGGGGGAGCTGGTGGTGTTGCTGGGCCCCTCCGGCAGCGGCAAGTCCACCCTGCTGAACCTGCTCGGCGGGCTCGACGCCCCCAGCGGCGGCCGGATCTGGTTCTTCGAACGGGAGCTGACCGCCATGGACGAGGCCCGCCTCACCCGCTACCGGCGGCGCCATGTGGGCTTTGTGTTCCAGCTCTACAACCTGATGCCCAGCCTGACCGCCCGGGAGAACGTCGAGCTGGTCACCGACATCGCCGAGCAGCCGCTGGACGCGGGCGAGGCCCTGGCCATGGTGGGGCTGGCGGCGCGGGCCGATCACTTTCCCGCCCAGCTCTCCGGTGGCGAGCAGCAGCGGGTGGCCATCGCCCGCGCCGTCGCCAAGCGGCCGACGGTGCTGTTTTGCGACGAGCCCACCGGTGCCCTCGACAGCCAGACCGGTCGCGCCGTGCTGCGGGTGTTGCAGCAGGTGAATCGCGAGCTCGGCACCACGGTGCTTATCGTGACCCACGCCGCCGCCACCGCCGCCATGGCGCACCGGGTGATCCACTTCGCCGACGGCGCCATCCGGGCGGTGGAGACCAACCCTGACCCCTGCGGCGCCGAGGAGATCGAATGGTGAGGATGCCGTGATGAAAGCGCTCGATCGCAAGCTGGGCCGGGATCTGTGGCGGGTCCGGGGCCAGGCCCTGGCCATCGGCCTGGTGATCGCCATGGGGGTGATGCTGCAGGTGATGATGGACGGCCTGGTCAACTCCCTGGAGCAGACCCGGCAGGACTATTACCAGCGCTACCGGCTGGCGGAGCTGTTCGCACCGGTGAAGCGGGCGCCCCGGGCCGTGCTGGAGCGGGTGGCCCGGCTGCCCGGGGTGGCGGCGGGGGAGGGCCCTGTGTCACACCCGGGGACGCCGGCCGCTGGACGGGGGCGTGCCGTTGCTATGGTAGTCGG
>NZ_NMUO01000166.1 GCF_002237365.1 Zobellella denitrificans | reverse complement strand
GCCCTGACGGCATCCCCCTCGCCCCCGCCCCGGTGCAGGGGGTGTTCGACCTGCGCCGGGGCCGGCGCCTGGGCCGGGACTGGCTCAGCCATCCCCAGCAGGCCCAGGCCGGTGGCTATGACCACTGCTTTCTCAACCATGGCGAAGGCCAGGACTGGCTGGCCCGGCTGGAGTCCTCCGACGGCCGCTTGGCGATGGAAGTGATCACCAACCAACCGAGCCTGCAGCTCTATAGCGGCAACGGCCTGGGCGGAACCCCCGATCGTAACGGCGGCCACTACGCCGACCATGCCGGCCTCTGCCTGGAAGCCCAGCAAGTTCCCGACAGCCCCAACCGACCCGAACTGGGCAACCCCTGGCTGCTGCCCGGCGACAGCTACCACCACCTGACCCACTACCGCTTTATCCCTCTCTAGGGCCGCCAGCCTTAATACTGCATCGCAAAATAAAAACCCAAGTTATTATGTTAATTCTGTATAAACTTCAGTTAAACAAAGATTAATTTAGACATTCATAACAATGCATCACAAAAATTAGGCTAAAATAGGCCCTATGGTCCAACCACTGGGGCGGGCCATCAACCCACGATAAAGGAAAACGACCATGAACCAGCCTAACGAAGACATGAACGGCAAGATCTGCGTGGTGACCGGCGCCGCCCGGGGCCTGGGCCGGGCCATCAGCGAAACCCTGGCCCGAGCCGGCGCCACCCGGGTCTATGCCTGCGATATCAACCTGACCCCGGCCCTGGGCTGGATGGAAGACTACCCCAACGTGACCGGCGCCACCCTGGACGTGTGCGATCCGGCCGCCCTGACCGAGCTGAGCGGCCGCATCCTGGCCGAGCACGGCCGGGTGGACGTGCTGGTGAACAACGCCGGCATCACCCGCGACGCCCTGCTCGACAAGATGACCGAAGCGGACTGGGATCTGGTGCTCAACGTCAACCTCAAGGGCGTGTTCATGATGACCCAGGCCATGCTGCCGCTGATGCGGGTGCAGAACAAAGGCAGCATCGTCAGCATCTCCTCCATCGTCGGCACCGACGGCAACATCGGCCAGAGCAACTACGGCGCCAGCAAGGGCGGCGTGATCGCCATGACCAAGGGCTGGGCCAAGGAATTCGCCCGCGGCGGCGCCCAGATCCGCGCCAACTGCATCGCCCCCGGCTTTATCAACACCGAGATGACCCAGGCGGTGCCGGAGAAGGTACTGGACAAGATGCGTTCCCGCATCCCCCTGGGCGAGCTGGGCGAACCCAGGGACATCGCCGAGGGCGTGCTGTTCCTGGCGAGCGAGCGCTCACGCTATATCACCGGCCAGGTGCTGAAAATCGACGGCGGCCTGGTGCTTTAATCCTCACAACACCTCCGCCCGGCTGCTCAGGTGCAGCCGGCGGCGCAGGCGCCGGGCCAGGGCATCCACCAGGATATTGAGTCCGGCGCACACCAGCAGCAGCGCCATGGCCCGGTCGAAGCGGAACTCGCTGAACGCCGAATCGATAAAAAAGCCCAGGGTGGGAATGCCCAGCATGCCCAGTATCGCCGTTTCCCGGATCAGGTTCTCGAACCGGTACAGGCTGTAGGCCATAAAGGCCCGGTACAGCCGGGGCAGCACCTCGAACAGGTAAAGATTCACTCCGCGGGGAGCGTCCTCCCGCAGCACCAGGCCATTGAGATGATGCCCCAGCAGGTGGGCGATGATGGCGCCGTTGTGCAGGCCGAGCGCCAGCATGGCCGGCAACATGCCCGGGCCGAGCAGCAGCATGCCGATAAAGGCCAGCAGGTATTCGGGCAGGGAGCGCATCAGCACCAGCCACCAGTGGCTGAGGGTACGGCTGGCCGGGTTGCCGAAACGGCGCGAGATGGCCGGGAACCAGGCCAGCGCCAGCAGCGCGGTGACCACCAGCGCCAGCAGCGCCAGCACCAGGGTGTTGAACAGCCCGGGCGCCATCTGCCCCCGCCACAGCGCCCCCAGCCAGGGCCAGAGCCCGGCCCAGTCGCCGACCCGCAGCGGGGCGGGCACGATGTCCTGGGTGAAAAAGCGCGCCATCAGCGCCCAGTCCAGCCCGGCCAGCGGCGGCAGCCAGAGCAGCGCCGCCAGCAGGTAGAGCGGCACCAGCCGGGGCCGGAGCCACCACTTGATAGTGGCGATGATCAGCACCAGGGCGTAGAAGAAGCTCGCCGCCTCGTCGTAGTAGCCCTGGCGCAGCAGGGATTCCAGGTGATAACCCAGGGTCGGCAGGCCGATAAAGCCCAGCACCGCCGAGCTGCGGATACCGCACTCCAGCCGGTAGCCGGTGTAGGTGGCCATCTGCCGCCAGCACAGGGGCAACTGGATGAACAGCAGCCGGGACAGGCCGCCGATGCCCGGTGCAAGCGCCTGCTCCGGCGCCGGATCCGCCTCTTCGAACAGCTCGCCGTAGATCTTGGCGAAGGTGCCGGCGTAGGGCAGCGCGATGGCCAGCACCCCGGCCGGCGCCGTGAGCCCCAGCAACTGGATGAACAGCAGCGCCCAGAACAGCTCGTGCACCGCCCGCAGGGCCGCCGCCAGCCGGCGCACCCAGGGCAGGCGGTAGC
>NZ_NMUO01000165.1 GCF_002237365.1 Zobellella denitrificans | reverse complement strand
GGCTTGGGCGCGGCAGCATCAGCGAACAGCAACCGGCCGCGCCCAAGCCCGACGCCGACCGCGCCGGCTGGACCCTGCAGGACGCCAAACCCAGGCCCAAACGCCTGAAAGTGGCCAGCGCCAAAACCGCCGCCGACCGCTTCAAGCAGGCCACCGCCAAGGCCCAGGGCGGCAAGGGGCAGATCATCCGCAACGACCCCCAGGCCGCCGCCAAAGCCATCTACGACCTGCTGGTAGAGGAGGGGGTACTGAGGAAGTAGGTTGGGTAGGTTTTGAGGATTGAATAAAGACGCCGGCGGAAGCCGGCGTTTTTTTGGGGGACGTGTGACGTTTCAAACAGCCGATGTGTTGAAGGTCGGCGGAGTTGACTTGTTAAACGTTACCACCCCCACTTCAATCTGTCGTAAAGAGCTGCAAGCTTTCTAAAACTACTTGCATAGCTGGATACGTCATAGTCAAATTTTTCTTCATTCTCAATTAAAAATTGGTGAAGCATATCTATATTTACTTTGTCTGTGCTTAGAAATGGAATATATGCGGCTGCATTTTCAGGAGTGCAGGCATCAATGATTTGCTTTATGTCCATATGGCGATAATTTCTAAAGAAAGGCTTTGTGTATGAATTCATTCGCAATTTCTTTGAATCACGAAATACAACCTTATCTAGAGTGTAACCACTTTTTTTATAATCCTGCTCGTTAGTAATGCCAAGTTTATTTAAATACATAAATACATAAATACAGGAACATTAGGTGTTAACTTACAGGACTTGGGGGCTACATGTTTAAGGATCTGTTCGCAATCGTAGTCTTTATTTTCGTGTAATAAATCTTCAAGTAGATCGTTTGTGCTGATACTTTCATAGCCAATTGATGATGGCCCAATAAACTCCTGCTGAGCTACACCCACACCGACTAAAAATTCAACATCATCTTTTGTCTCTATTTCATCTATATCAACGACACAAATTTTTTTCTCTGGTTCAGATGATTGAACTAGTTCGTACAGCTGCTCTTTACAATATCTCAAAACTCTTGCTGGGATTTTTCTTTTAGTTGAATGTATAGCCTTATAAACTGGCAAAAAGTCATTCGTTTTCACTAGTACCAGTGGTATCTGTATCCCATCAATGGTCAGATATGTATCTGATATGTTAGGTTCCTCTCCTTCAGAAAGCCTCTGTATAAAAATAAGATTCTTTCTTAGCTGCTCGATATTATCTCTACCTATACAACCAGATATAGCTTTCAATAAGCTGCTAATATTCTCATCAGAAATTGAGTAGCCAATAAACACTACTGGGTGCTCGACAAACAATGTGATCAATTTAGCTGCTAAATAAGTGTTCTTGTGATTGAACGAATTGTAATCATCGTCAGTTAAGATTAATGAATTTGAGCTGGTTGAACAGCCATGGATTTTATAAATCTCACCGATTTCCTGTGGGTTTGAAAATAGCAGTTCTTCCTGTCCGATGTAAGTTCTATACTCTGGAAAAAGCTGCTCGATGAACATATCCCAATTTGTTGTTATAACGCCATCGACATTTAAGTTTGCCAACAATTCAACTTCGCTTGCATAGTCTGATTCTTTTGCTTTAGATTGATCTAGGGTTGCTAAGTAGTTGCAAATTTCAATCCTGAGTGCAGAAGTTTCGTCTTTGATCTTGGATTTGAATCGTTCAACACTTTGGGAATATTCTGGCGCTGACCACCAGTATTCATTAAAGTCCCTTGCTAGCAAAGCAGCGACTTTTGGGTAGCTTCCATTTGCAGAGGATAAGTAGTATTCGAATGGCTTGCCTACTACACAAAACTTGCTGAGAAGCCCCTTCCAATCCTCCAACCCCAAATATCTTCTTGAGAACCCTGACCCCAAGAAAAGAAAGGGTCCTGCTGACCTACTGCGAAAGATGTCAACCAATTTGTTTTCTATATCCATATTAATTCTCATTTTAAGATTTATCATCCGATAAATGCTAACGTTCTATTAGCAGTGAAGAAAGTGCCAGCGAGGTATGTTTTAGCAAGTAATATTAGTGCCGTTAGGTAATGGGGTCAGGTCTTGCCTTTTGCCCTTCTAATTAGAGCTGGTAGCAAAGAACAAGAGCTGCGCCCATGCTGAACCTTTTTTAGGTCATAACTGCCTTCCTGAATGCTGCTGCAGATATTGCATCAAAGAGAACCTTGCCTTGGGCAAAACCCACGCTACCGCCCGTCACTGATCTCAGGCTTAAGCGCATCCCTGCTTCCTCGTTTGTGTCCATTCTTGTTGCGTCATGGTGAAAAGGCAATGACAAAGGGCGCATTTTGCGAGGCGTTTGTTGGAGCTTGGTGTTGTTTGGTTAAGTTTTAGCCAGTTTAGTGGGGTGGGGGCTCAGGCGTGTCTGCAGAGCAAGCGCCGTTGTCCGGGCCGGTGCGGCTTGCTCTGGTTCCCCGCCTTTGCGGGGCTGACAGGGGGAGTGCGGGGAGGGGGGGGTTGTGCGGGGGGGGGGGGGTTCGGTCTGCTGGGTACTGCGCCTCCCCTCATAGGGGGTAAGTGACTTCCTTTGTATCTACCCTGCTGGTCGGGGGATTGTTGCTGGCGCGCCGGCGAGCCCCCGCCTCTTTTT
>NZ_NMUO01000164.1 GCF_002237365.1 Zobellella denitrificans | reverse complement strand
ACACACTTCTTGGGGTTGTATGGTTAAGTGACTAAGCGTGCACGGTGGATGCCTTGGCAGTCAGAGGCGATGAAGGACGTGCTAACCTGCGTTAAGCACGGGTGAGCTGGTAAGAAGCGCTTGAGCCCGTGATGTCCGAATGGGGAAACCCACCGCACTTGTGCGGTATCGTTGCGTGAATACATAGCGCAGCGAGGCGAACCGGGAGAACTGAAACATCTAAGTACCCCGAGGAAAAGAAATCAACCGAGATCCCCTTAGTAGCGGCGAGCGAACGGGGGCCAGCCCTTAAGCAGCATTGGCGGTAGTGGAACGGCCCTGGAAAGGCCGGCCATAGTGGGTGATAGCCCCGTACACCAAACCGCCCTTGTTGTGAAATCGAGTAGGACGGGACACGTGTTATCCTGTCTGAACATGGGGGGACCATCCTCCAAGGCTAAATACTCCTGACTGACCGATAGTGAACCAGTACCGTGAGGGAAAGGCGAAAAGAACCCCTGTGAGGGGAGTGAAATAGAACCTGAAACCGTGTACGTACAAGCAGTGGAAGCCTCCTTGTGGGGTGACTGCGTACCTTTTGTATAATGGGTCAGCGACTTACTTTTAGTAGCAAGGTTAACCGTATAGGGGAGCCGTAGGGAAACCGAGTCTTAACTGGGCGATGAGTTGCTAGGAGTAGACCCGAAACCCGGTGATCTAGCCATGGGCAGGTTGAAGGTTGAGTAACATCAACTGGAGGACCGAACCCACTAACGTTGCAAAGTTAGGGGATGACCTGTGGCTGGGGGTGAAAGGCCAATCAAACCGGGAGATAGCTGGTTCTCCCCGAAAGCTATTTAGGTAGCGCCTCGGACTTATACTACTGGGGGTAGAGCACTGTTTGGGCTAGGGGGTCATCCCGACTTACCAACCCCATGCAAACTCCGAATACCAGTAAGTACTATCCGGGAGACACACGGCGGGTGCTAACGTCCGTCGTGAAGAGGGAAACAACCCAGACCGCCGGCTAAGGTCCCCAAGTTCTGGTTAAGTGGGAAACGAGGTGGGAAGGCTCAGACAGCCAGGATGTTGGCTTAGAAGCAGCCATCATTTAAAGAAAGCGTAATAGCTCACTGGTCGAGTCGGCCTGCGCGGAAGATGTAACGGGGCTAAACCAGGCACCGAAGCCGCGGATTCAGAATTTATTCTGAGTGGTAGGGGAGCGTTCTGTAAGTCTGCGAAGGTGTGTCGTGAGGCATGCTGGAGATATCAGAAGTGCGAATGCTGACATGAGTAACGATAAAGGGGGTGAAAAACCTCCTCGCCGGAAGACCAAGGGTTCCTGTCCAACGTTAATCGGGGCAGGGTGAGTCGGCCCCTAAGGCGAGGGCGAAAGCCGTAGTCGATGGGAAACGGGTTAATATTCCCGTACTGACACACATTGCGATGGGGGGACGGAGAAGGCTAGATGGGCCAGGCGTTGGTAGTCCTGGTGAAAGGGTGTAGGTGGTGCGTTTAGGCAAATCCGGACGCATAACACTGAGACCCGAGACGAAGTCACCACGGTGACGAAGTCATTGATGCCCGGCTTCCAGGAAAAGCCTCTAAGCTTCAGATGTGTGTGAACCGTACCCCAAACCGACACAGGTGGTCGGGTAGAGAATACCAAGGCGCTTGAGAGAACTCGGGTGAAGGAACTAGGCAAAATAGTACCGTAACTTCGGGAGAAGGTACGCTGGAGCGGGTGAAGTCCCTTGCGGATGGAGCCTGAGCCAGTCGCAGTGACCAGGTGGCTGGGACTGTTTATCAAAAACACAGCACTGTGCAAACTCGTAAGAGGACGTATACGGTGTGACACCTGCCCGGTGCCGGAAGGTTAATTGATGGGGTTAGCCGCAAGGTGAAGCTCTTGATCGAAGCCCCGGTAAACGGCGGCCGTAACTATAACGGTCCTAAGGTAGCGAAATTCCTTGTCGGGTAAGTTCCGACCTGCACGAATGGTGTAACCATGGCCACGCTGTCTCCACCCGAGACTCAGTGAAATTGAAATCGCCGTGAAGATGCGGTGTACCCGCGGCTAGACGGAAAGACCCCGTGAACCTTTACTATAGCTTGGCACTGAACATTGACCCTACATGTGTAGGATAGGTGGGAGGCTGTGAAGCGGTGACGCCAGTTGCCGTGGAGCCGACCTTGAAATACCACCCTTGTATGTTTGATGTTCTAACGTAGGCCCCTGATCGGGGTTGCGGACAGTGCCTGGTGGGTAGTTTGACTGGGGCGGTCTCCTCCCAAAGCGTAACGGAGGAGCACGAAGGTTGGCTAAGTACGGTCGGACATCGTACGGTTAGTGCAATGGCATAAGCCAGCTTAACTGCGAGACGGACAGGTCGAGCAGGTGCGAAAGCAGGTCATAGTGATCCGGTGGTTCTGAATGGAAGGGCCATCGCTCAACGGATAAAAGGTACTCCGGGGATAACAGGCTGATACCGCCCAAGAGTTCATATCGACGGCGGTGTTTGGCACCTCGATGTCGGCTCATCACATCCTGGGGCTGAAGTCGGTCCCAAGGGTATGGCTGTTCGCCATTTAAAGTGGTACGCGAGCTGGGTTCAGAACGTCGTGAGACAGTTCGGTCCCTATCTGCCGTGGGCGTTGGATGATTGAGGGGGGTTGCTCCTAGTACGAGAGGACCGGAGTGAACGAACCGCTGGTGTTCGGGTTGTCATGCCAATGGCACTGCCCGGTAGCTAAGTTCGGAATCGATAACCGCTGAAAGCATCTAAGCGGGAAGCGAGCCCCGAGATGAGTCATCCCTAGAGCTTCGAGCTCTCTAAAGGGCCGTCCGAGACTAGGACGTAGATAGGCAGGGTGTGGAAGCGTAGCGATACGTGCAGCTAACCTGTACTAATGACCCGTGCGGCTTAACCATACAACACCCAAGAAGTGTGAGACCTTGCGGT
>NZ_NMUO01000163.1 GCF_002237365.1 Zobellella denitrificans | reverse complement strand
CAAAAGAAGTACGCAGAAAAAGGTTTTTATTAAAAAGCAAAAGAACGGCAGCCGAAATGGGCGGTGGGCGGGGGGAGGAGGGAGTGTGAAAGGGGAGGGGGGGCCCCCCGCGGGGGCGACGCCCAGGCGGCGCACGCCGTAGCGGCCGCCGTCCTGCAGGGTGCTGAGCGGGCCGGGGCGGCTGATGGTGAGATATCCTTGTGCCATCGAGAACTACCTTGTTGCCATGGGAGAAGTGTCGCCGCCGAGGCGCTCGAAGGTCGCCTTGTCGACCGGCACGAAACGCACCCGATCCCCCACCCGTAGCAGGCTTAGGTCTTTGCTGCGCGGGTCGAACAGGGTGGCGCTGGTGCGCCCGAGCAGGTTCCAGCCGCCGGGGGAGGGGCGCGGGTAGGCGGAGGTCTGGCGGCCGGCGATGGCCACGCTGCCCGCCGGCACCCGCGGCCGAGGGGTATCGAGCCGGGGCAGTTCCAGTTCGGCGGGCAGGGTGCCCATAAAGGCGAAGCCGGGGGCAAAGCCCAAGGCGAATACCCGGTACTCGTGCTCGCTGTGCAGCCGGATCAGCCGCTCGGCGGCGAGGCCGGTATGCCGCTCCAGCCGGGCCATGTCCGGGCCCACGCTGGGGTGGTACCACACCGGCAGCTCCTTGACCGGGGCGTCGGCATGGTCCCGGTCCGGGGCCAGCCCGGCCAGCACGTCTTGCAGTTTTTGCCGCGCCTGGTCGTCGCCGAGGCGCAGGGGATCGTACTGCACCAGTACCGTGGTGTAGGAGGGCACCAGATCCACCAGCTCGTCGCCGAACGCCTGCTCGCAGCCTCGTACCAGGGCGGTGATCCAGCCCATGTTGCGCTCGTCGATGCTGTCGAACAGTCGCACCAGCCAGGCGTCCATGCCGGCGTTTTCCAGCCGGGGCAGGGTGCTCATGCCAGTTGGTCCAGGGCCTGGCGGATGGCCTTGACCGCGGCGATGGACTCGGGGTTGTCGCCGTGCACGCACAGGGTGTCAGCGGCGAGCATAAGCGGGCTGCCGTCGCTGGCGGTGAGCGCCTGGCCCAGGGCGATGCAGCGGGCCTGTTCGACGATGACGGCGGGGTCCTGGTGCACGGCGCCGGGCAGCCGGCGCGAGACCAGGTGGCCCTGGGCGTCGTAGGCGCGATCGGCGAAGGCCTCGAACCAGAGGGTGACGCCGTGCCGGGCGGCCAGGGTGCGGGCCGGCTGCGGATCCCGGGTGGCCATCACCATCAGCGGCAGGGTGGGGTCATAGGCGGCCACCGCCTTGATCACCGCCTCCAATCGGGCCGGATCCTGCATCATGTCGTTATAGAGGGCGCCGTGGGGCTTGAGGTAGGCCACTCGGCCGCCTTCGGCCCGGCACAGGGCGTCGAGCGCCCCCAACTGGTAGAGCACCAGGTTCTCGATTTCGGCGGGGGAGCAGGCCAGGGAGCGGCGGCCGAAGCCCACCAGATCCGGGTAGGCCGGGTGGGCGCCCACTTTCACTCCGTGGTCCAGCGCCAGGCGTACGGTACGGCGCATGGTGTCCGGATCGGAGGCGTGAAAGCCGCAGGCCACGTTGGCCAGATCCACGAAGGGCATCACCTCCTGATCGCAGCCCATCACCCAGGGGCCGAAGCTTTCCCCCATGTCGGCGTTCAACAGCAGTTTGGGCATGGTGTCGGTTCCTTCTGCAAGGTGGTTCACAGCCACCAAAGTGAGCGTTGGATCCCAGCATAACCGGCCGCTCCAGGCATGAACAGGCCCCTTGGGGTGTCCGGCCCGGTCCCATCCAATCGGCCATAACCTTGATCCGGGGCAGGGGAAAGCGGCTACCACTTTAGTAGAGTCTGGGCTATCACCGGTTTTGATGAACGCCCATGCTGACCCAGACTCCTCTCCGGCAACAACTGTTGGCCCTGCACCATTCGCCCTGCGACGGTTTTATTCGGCTGCGCAATACCTTTGCGGTGCACTCCTTTCCGGGCTGGCTGCGGGCGCAGTCGCTCTACCCCCGCATCTACTGGCATGGCCGGGGCCAGGACAGGCCCGAATACGCAACCCTGGGCTGCATAGAGGCCCTGACCGACCCGGCCGAGATCCGCCGCGGGGATGAACAGATGCCGGCCCAGGGCGACAGCCCCCGCTATTTCGGCGGCCAGGCCTTCGATCCCGCGACCCCCGGCTGGCCCGGTTTCGGCCCCAGCCGCTTCGTGCTGCCGCGGGTCGAGCTGGTGCGCCGGGGGCAGAGCGTGCAGCTCTGTCTCAACCTCTGGCTGCGGCCGGACAACAGGGAGGCCGAACTGGCGGCGGCGCTGACGGCGCTGGAGCAACTGCGGCCGGAACAGCCCCTGCCGGCCCTGGACCCCGTCGACTATCGGCGCCGGGACAGACCCGGCCGCCGGAGCTGGCGGGCGCTGGTCGAACGGGTGACGGCCCCGGACAGCCTGGCCCGCCTCCCCAAGGTGGTGCTGTCGCGCCGCAGCCGGTTGCACACCGAAACCCCGGTGGATCCCTGGCGCCTGCTGGCCGGATGGGCCGGCCGCGAACCGGACTGCTTTCACTTCGGCTTTGAATTCACCCCCGGCCAGACCTTTATCGGCTGTTCCCCGGAGCGCCTGTACCGGCGCGAAGGCCGCCGGCTGCAAACCGAGGCGCTGGCGGGCACGGTGCGCCGTACCGGTGACGAGGAAACCGACGCCGCCCTGGCGGCCAGCCTGCTGGCCGACCACAAGAACGGCCACGAAAACCGCCTGGTTCAGGCCGATATCCTGGCGCGGCTGGCTCCCCTGGCCGACCGGCTGCAACGGGGGGAACCCAGGGTGGTCCCGCTCCGGCGGCTGCAGCATATCAAGCGCGACATCGGTGCTCGGCTGAAGGCGCCGGTGCGGGACTGGCAACTGCTGGCGGCGCTGCATCCCACCCCGGCGGTGGGCGGCACGCCCCGGCCGGCGGCCCTGGCCTTTCTG
>NZ_NMUO01000162.1 GCF_002237365.1 Zobellella denitrificans | reverse complement strand
CCCCTGCACCGGCTGGTGGTGCACGAACTGCGCCTGCAGCGGGTGCTGGCGGGCATGGCCACGGGCGCGGCCTTCGCCCTGGCGGGCTGCCTGATGCAGACCCTGGCGGGCAACCGTCTGGCCACGCCCGGCATCATCGGCATCGACAACGCGGCCACCGCCTTCGCGGTGGCCTCGGTGGTGGGGCTGGTGACTTCGCTGGCGCCGTCCGCCATGTCCTTGGTGGGCGCCGTGACCGCCACCGTGCTGGTGTTCGGCCTGGCGGGCGGCAGCGGCACCCGGGGCTATCGCTTTATCATCGTCGGGTTGGGGGTGGGCGCCATCGCCGGCGCCGTCACCCAGCTGATGCTGAGCCGGGTGGCCATCGACCAGGCCAACGTCGCCTTTCCCTGGACGGTGGGCAGCCTCAACGCCCGTTCCCCCGAGGCCACGGCCCTGCTCGGTGCCGGCCTGCTGCTGGGCCTGGTGCTGGCGCTGCGGCTGGCGCGGGCGCTGCAGGTGTTGCAGCTGTCCGAGCCGGTGGGCATCGGCCTGGGCCTCAATCTCAAACGGGTGCGCGGCCAGTGCCTGGCGCTGTCGGTGGGGCTCACCGGCCTGGCGGTGGCGGTGGCCGGCCCGGTGGGCCTGGTGTCGCTGCTTGGCCCAGAAATCGCCCGCATGCTGTGCCGCCATCGGGGCGTGCCCCTGCTGGCCTCGGCCCTGGCCGGGGCGCTGCTGATGCTGCTGGCCGATCTGGCCGGGCGGCTGATGCTGGCGCCGCTCGAAATCCCGGTCGGCATCGTCACCGCCGTGGTGGGCAGCCCCTATCTGTTGTGGATGTTGTTGAATCCTTCCTTCCGGAGTCGTCCTTGATGAATGCTGCCGTCCCCCTGCAAACCCTGCTTGGCCATGAACCGCAGGCCACCCTGTCGGCCCATGAGCTGGTGGTGGCCCACGATCGCCAGGTGATCATCGACGGCCTGGAGCTGCAACTGGCACCGGGCCAGGTCACCGCCATAGTGGGGCCCAACGGCTGCGGCAAGTCGACCCTGCTCGGCGCCCTGGCCCGGGTGCTGCGCCCGCGCGGCGGCAGCATCTTGCTGGACGGGGCCGACATCCATCGCCGGCCCAGCCGGGAGATCGCCCGCCGGCTGGCGCTGCTGCCCCAGCACACCTCGGCGCCCGAGGGCATGACGGTGCTGGATCTGGTGCGCTTCGGCCGCCAGCCCCACCAGGGCTGGCTCAGCCAGTGGTCGGAGGAAGACCAACACATAGTGGGAGAGGCGCTGGCGGCGGCGGATCTGACGGGGCTGGAGCAGCGGGTGCTGGATCAGTTGTCCGGCGGCCAGCGGCAGCGGGCCTGGATTGCCATGGCCATCGCCCAGTCCACCCCGCTGCTGTTGCTGGACGAGCCCACCTCGGCGCTGGATCTGGGCCACCAGATAGAGGTGTTCGAGCTGATCCGCGCCCTGGCGGGCCGGGGCAAGACGGTGGCCATGGTGGTGCACGACCTGGCCAGCGCCTGCCGCTACGCGGATCAGCTGGTGGCCATGCGCGACGGCCGCATCATCGCCCACGGCCATCCCCGGGATATCCTCACCCCGGCCCTGGTGCGCGAGCTGTACGGGATAGAGTGCGACATCACCCAGGATCCGGCCAACGGCAGCCCCATGCTGGTCAATGTACGCCGGGCCCGCCGCTGAGCCGTTGCCGGTGGGGCGCAGGCGGCTCGCCTGCTTTCCCGCGCAGCGGGAACTACGGCCTGGAGCGCAACACCTCAACCATGGGCATAACACCCATGCGGGCGGGCCGCCCGCGCCCCAATCGCGCCCCAATATGGCGCGCAATACCCAAGCCGTGACGGGCGTCAGAGCGCTGCGGCCACTTCCTCCAACTGCAGGCGCAGGCTCTGCAGGCCGCCGATGTCGGCGTAGCCGTCCGCGGCATAGCGTGCGAGATAGTCGGGCAGGGCCTGGTTGGGCGCGGCGTCGGCTGCCGGTGGTACATTGTGTTGCAAAAATGGAACGGGGGGAAATACGGCCACAGGAGGATGGCACGTTTATTGGCTGCGGATGAAAAAGCCGTCTAGGCTCTTATTTGCACCCTGAGTGCGGGCATTAATCAATAAACAACAAGGACGGTGGCATATGATGATCCGATCATTGATGGCGGCTTCGTGTCTGTTTGTGGCAGCCGGAGCCCAAGCGCAACAACTTTCTTCAACTTCACCTTATCTTTACGCACAGCCCGAGTTCTATGTGGGGCTGAATTACGCCCAAGTCAGCCTGGATTTTGAGATGGATGAAATCAAGGATGTGCTTGATATATCGCCAGACTGGAACTCTGTTGGCCTTAATTTCGGCTATCAGCCTTCTCCTTATCTGGCCTTGGAGGCACGTTACGGTAGAGGCGTTGGATCCGATGATCTGCTGGATGGCGCAGTGGATACCAAAATGAAGCATTACTTTGGTATTTATGCGCTTCCGCAGATTCCCATTCAAGATTTTATGTCTGTATACGGACTGTTGGGTTGGACCAAGGCGAAATTCGAAATCAAGAGTGCGCTATTTCCCGATTATGGGCTGCCATACAAAATGTCGGACTCCGAAGATGATTTCAGCTACGGTATAGGGATGCGCTTCAAAGACAAGAGTCATGTCGGTGGAGTGGGTTTCTTTGTCGAGTATGCCCGTCTTATTGACCGAAGCGATTATGATATTGACTCCCTGATGCTGGGGCTGAGCTGGCATTTTTAAACGCCATCAAGCTCTTTCGGAAAATGGGGCCATGTGGCCCCATTTTGTCATTATTCCCCCATCGCCATCCTTATTCCCCGGGCCATTGATAGACCCCCCGGTTAAGGCCGTCGCGGATGGCCGAGATCACCTTGCTGGTGCGCAGGCTGGCGCCGGTGTAGCCGTCGAGGTCGGTCACCACCTGCTCCGGCTGGTAGAGGTCGAAGATCTGGTGCAGCGGCTTGCCGGTCAGGTAGTCGGCCACCTGCCGGTACTGGCGGGTCACCGGATAGAGGGGGGCGTCTTCGGCCAGGGTCAGGTAGTCGATGCCGCCGTAGGCCAGGTGGCGGTATTCCAGGGCGGTCAACCGGCCGTCGCGCAGATCGAACTGCATTCCCACCTGCATTTCCCCCCGATCGAGAAAGCTGCCCCGGTAGCGGCCGTCCAGGTAGGTGCCGGGCGCGAGCCCGAGCAGCAGCCGGCCATCCGGTCGACCGGCAGCGGCGGCGGGGCTGGCCCGGGCC
>NZ_NMUO01000161.1 GCF_002237365.1 Zobellella denitrificans | reverse complement strand
CCCGAACCCACCCCGGTGGTGGAAGCCGAACCCGAGCCGCAACCCTTTGAAAACGGGGTGATCAGCGTGCCGGTCAGCCCGGTGCTGGAAGTGCCCGAGAGCTGGTGATCATGGAGCGCTACATCGGCATCATGTCCGGCACCAGCCTGGACGGCATCGACGCCGTGCTGGTCGAGACCGACGGCGAACGAGTCCGCCTGCTTGAACGCACCACGGCCCCCTTCGAGCCCGGGCTGCGCGACCGGCTGCTGGCCCTGGCCGGCGGCGGCGCCGTCACTGCCCGGCAATGGGGCGAGCTCGATGCCGAACTGGGCCGGGCCTATGCCGATGTGGTGCGGCAACTGCTGGCGGCATCCGGCCGGCAGGCGTCCGACATCAGCGCCATCGGCTGCCACGGCCAGACCGTCTGGCACCAGCCCGGCGGCCCCCTGCCCTTCTCCCTGCAACTGGGCGACGGCAACCGGCTGGCGGCCGAGACCGGCATCACCACCGTCAACGACTTTCGCCGCAAGGACATGGCCCTGGGCGGCCAGGGCGCGCCCCTGGTGCCCGCCTTCCACCGCCAGGTGCTGGGTGGCACCGACCGGGTGCGGCTGGTAGTGAACATCGGCGGCATCGCCAATATCACTGTGCTGGCGCCCGAGGCGCCGGTGCGGGGCTACGATGTCGGCCCCGGCAACATGCTGATGGATCTCTGGTGCCGGCGCCACACCGGCGCGCCCTTCGACCGGGACGCCGCCCTGGCCCGCCGTGGCCGGGTGCTGCCCGCGCTGTTGTCGCGCTTGATGGCCGAGCCCTGGCTGGCCCTGCCCGCGCCCAAGAGCACCGGGCGGGAGCTGTTCAACGAACACTGGCTGGACCGTCAGCTCGCCGGCGACGAGGCGGTGGCCGACGTACAGGCCACCCTGGCCGAGTTCACCGCCACCGCCATCGTCCGCGAGGCGCAACAGTGGCCGGCGGGCGAGCTGCTGGTGTGCGGCGGCGGCGGCCACAACCCCCTGCTGCTGGAACGCCTCGCCGCCCTGCTGCCCGGCTGGCGGGTGGACACCACCAACGCCGCCGGGGTGGACATGGACGCCATGGAGGCCATGGCCTTCGCCTGGCTGGCCCACCAGACCCTGCACGGCCTGGCCGGCAACCTGCCGGCGGTGACCGGCGCCCGCCGCCCCGCCATACTGGGCGCCATCCACCCGCCCGGCTGAACCCGAAGGTATCCCCATGCAACATCACGACCTGCTCAACGATCTGGCCCGGCTGACCTCGGAAGGGCGCAACCCCGACACCCTGGATATCGATCTCAAAAGCACCCTCGACATCGTCACCACCATCAACGCCCAGGACCAACGGGTACCGGAGGCGGTGGCCCGGGTGCTGCCCGAGATCGCCGCCGCCGTGGATCTCATCGTCGCGGCGCTGCGCCGGGGCGGCCGCCTGGTCTACCTGGGCGCCGGCACCAGCGGCCGGCTGGGGGTGCTGGATGCGTCCGAATGCCCGCCCACCTTCAGTGTGCCGGCGGGCATGGTGGTGGGGCTTATCGCTGGCGGCGAGGCGGCCATGTTCCGCGCCCAGGAGGGGGCGGAGGACGACGCCGCCCGGGGCGAGCAGGATCTGCGGGACATCGATCTGTCCGACAAGGACGTGGTGGTGGGCATCGCCGCCAGCGGCCGCACCCCCTATGTGCTCGGCGGCCTGCGCTACGCCCGAGCCCTGGGTGCCGGCACGGTGGCGCTGGCGTGCAATCCCGGATCGGCCATCGGCCGGGAAGCGGCCATCGCCATCGAGCCCGAGGTAGGGCCCGAGGTGATCACCGGCTCCACCCGGCTCAAGTCCGGCACCGCCCAGAAACTGGTGCTCAACATGCTGAGCACCGCCAGCATGATCCGCCTGGGCAAGGTGTACCAGAACCTGATGGTGGATGTGAACGCCAGCAACGAGAAGCTCGAGGCCAGGGCCATCCGCATCGTGATGCAGGCCACCGGCGCGGACGAAAGCACCGCCGCCCGGGCGCTGGACGACGCCGACCGGGAGGTCAAGCTGGCAATACTGATGCTGCTGTCGGGGCTTTGCAAGGCCGAGGCCCGGGCCCGGCTGCAACGGGGCCAGGGCGTGCTGCGCCGGGCGCTGGAGGATTAGGGCTCACCGGAGGACGACTCGTCGTCCTGGGCCAGCCGGGCGCGCAGCTTCTCTTCCCGGCGGCGATACCAGTGGGCCTTGAACGCCGTCCACCAGTCGTGGGACAGCTCGCCGCCGTAGGCCTCCAGCAGGGCGATCACCCGATCCAGGGTCAGCACGGCGGCGTCGTAATCGATATCCAGCCAGTGCTTGCGCACCACCACCTTGACCACGCCCGGCTCGGTGCCGAACACCTCCGCCAGCTGCTCTATCTGCAACTGGTTCATATGATCGAGCTTGAGATGCCGCCGGACCAGGGCGACTTCGTCCTGGCCGTCGGTGGGTGAAGTGGTCATACGCTGCTCCTGTGCCCTGTCTTTATTTTAGTTCCGATCCGCCAAGGGCCAGTCAAGCGCAAAGCGCACGCAAAAGCAAGGCTGCCCGCCCGTTGCAAAGCGGCGCCGACTGCGCCACCATAATGCGGAATTCATTTCCAAAAAATGAGAGGGACAGATGGACGCCACCGTCACATTCAAGGCCATGGCCGGCCAGCCGGCCATCGAGCTGCCCGCCATCGGCCAGGGCACCTGGTACATGGGCGAAGGACTGGCCCCGCGGCAGGACGAGGTCCGGGCCCTGCAGCAGGGGCTGGAGCTGGGGCTGACCCTTATCGACACCGCCGAGATGTATGCCGACGGCGGTGCCGAGGAAGTGGTGGGCCAGGCGCTGAAGGGCCGCCGGGAGCAAGCCTTCCTGGTGTCCAAGGTCTACCCCTGGAACGCCGGCCGGCAGAGCGCGATCCAGGCCTGCGAGCGCAGCCTCAAACGCCTGGGCACCGACCACCTGGATCTCTACCTGCTGCACTGGCCGGGCAGCGTGCCCCTCGACGAAACCCTGGAGGCCTTCGCGCGGCTGCAAGCGCAGGGCAAGATCCGGCGCTTCGGGGTGTCCAACTTCGATATCGACGAGATGCGGGAACTGGCGTCCCTGCCCGGCGGCGAGCGCTGCGCGGTCAACCAGGTGCTCTACCACCTGGGCTCCCGGGGCATTGAACATTCGCTGCTGCCCTGGCAGCGCGAGCAGGGGCTGCCGACCATGGCCTACTGCCCCCTGGCCCAGGGCGGCCGGCTGCGCCGGGAGCTGCTCGGCCACCCGGAGCTGCAGGCCATCGCCGCCGAGCTCGGTGCCAC
>NZ_NMUO01000160.1 GCF_002237365.1 Zobellella denitrificans | reverse complement strand
CCCCAGCAGTCGGCCGGTGTCGGCGCAGAGGCCGGCCGCTTGCTGATCGCCGGGGGCAATGAGGGCATGAGCGGCGCCGTCAGGCTGGCCGGGGAGGCGGCGCTGCGCCTCGGCACCGGCCTGGTACGGCTGCTCAGCCATCCGTCCCATGCGTCCTGGCTTAATCTGAGCCGGCCCGAGCTGATGACGGCGAGCTTTCCAGGGTTTGACGGCTGGCAGTGGCCCCAGGCCCTGGTGCTGGGGCCGGGGCTGGGCCGGGACCCCTGGGCCCAGGCGCTGTTCGAGGCGGCGTTGTCCTTCCAGGGCCCCGTGGTGATCGACGCCGACGGCCTCTACTGGCTGTCCCGCCGCCAGGCGGTACTGCCCGCCGAGCGGCCCTGGGTGCTGACGCCCCACCCGGGCGAGGCGGCCATGCTGCTCGGTTGTTCGGTGGCGGAGGTGGAAGCGGATCGGCTGGCGGCGGTGCGTGCCATCCAGCGCCAATACGGCGGTGTGGCGGTGCTCAAGGGGGCCGGCAGCCTGATCGCGGATGAGCGGCGGGTCAGTTTGTGTCATTATGGCAACCCCGGCATGGCCTCGGGGGGTATGGGCGACCTGTTATCTGGTATAATCGGCGCCTTTATGGCCCAGGGGCTGGCTCCTGTCCGGGCGGCGACCCTGGCGGTACCCCTGCACGCCCTGGCGGGCGACAAGGCGGCCGGAGCCGGCGGCATGCTCGGTCTTCTGGCATCGGATTTGTTATCTCCACTAAGAACCCTTATCAATCAAAAAGATGAACATGACAATCAAGACGTGGACCCGGTTGCTGGCCGATGAGGGCGAAACCCTGGCCCTGGGGGAAAAACTGGCGCAGGCCTGCGGCGGTCCGGCGGTGATCTTCCTGCACGGTGAGCTGGGGGCGGGCAAGACCACCCTCAGCCGCGGTTTTATCAGGGCCCTGGGCCATGAGGGCAAGGTGAAAAGCCCGACCTATACCCTGGTCGAGCCTTATCAGCTGCCACCCTGGCAGGTTTATCATTTCGATCTTTACCGCCTGGCGGATCCGGAAGAATTGGAATATATGGGCATTCGCGATTATTTTACTGATGACAGCTTATGTCTGGTGGAGTGGCCGGAGCGTGGCCTCGGCATGCTGCCGTCGCCGGATCTGGAGATCACCCTCAGTTACCAGGGCATGCAGCGTAAGGCGTTGGTGGAGGCCTGCTCGGCGGCGGGCGTGGCGTTGCTGGAGAAAATACAAGCGTGAAGTCGATATTCGTTGTGTTCTGTCTGCTGTTCAGTGTTTCGGCCTGGTCCAATCAGCTGGAGAGCATCCGTATCTGGCCTTCACCGGACAACACCCGCATCGTGCTGGACATGGGCTCGGCGCCTGCCTACGACTACTTTATGCTCAACGACCCCCACCGGCTGGTGGTGGATCTGCGCCAGACCCAGAACAGGGTCAACTTCGCCAGCATCACCAATAACAGCGAACTGATCACCCGCATCCGCGACAGCAAGCCGCCTTCTCCCGGCAGCTATCGGCTGGTGTTCGAACTCAAGAGCGGGGTCAAGCCCAGCCTCTTTCCCCTGACCCCGGCCGGTGAATACGGTCACCGGCTGGTGATCGATTTACCCTACCAGGATCAGAGCCGGGCACCCCAGCCGGTGGCACGCCAGGCGACGCCGGTGGGGCAGAAGGAGATAGTGGTGGCCATCGACCCCGGCCACGGCGGGGAGGATCCGGGCGCCATCGGGCCGCGCAAGAACAGGGAGAAGCACATTACCCTGGCGATTTCCCGCCGCCTGGCCGAGCTTATCAACAAGGAGCCGGGCATGCGGGCGGTACTGACTCGTACCGGCGACTATTTCGTCAACCTCAACCAGCGTTCCGAAATCGCCCGCAAGGCCCGGGCAGACCTGCTGCTGTCCATCCATGCCGACAGCGTCGCCAACCAGGGCCCGCGCGGCGCGTCGGTGTGGGTGCTGTCCTCCAACCGGGCCAACCGGGAAATGGCCAGCTGGCTGGAGAAGCAAGAGCGCCAATCGGAGCTGCTTGGTGGGGTCGGAGAGGTGATCTCCCAGACCGACGGCAATCCCTACCTGACCCGTACCTTCCTCGACCTGTCGATGGACAAGTCGCGGGCCGACAGCTACGCCATCAGCGAGCATATCCTCTCCGCCATGGGCAAGGTGGTGCGGCTGCACAAGAGCAAGCCCGAGCACGCCAGCCTGGCGGTGCTCAAGTCGCCGGACATCCCCTCCATCCTGATCGAGGCGGGCTTTATCTCCAATCCCCAGGAGGAGCAGTTGCTGATCACCGCCGAACATCAGCAGAAGGTGGCCCTGGCGGTATTCAACGGGGTGAAGTCCTATTACCGGCAGAACCCGCCCAGCGGCACCATGATGGCCAGTCAGCCGACCCAGGGGGGCACGCGCCAGCATACGGTTCGCTCCGGGGAGAGCCTGTCGCTCATCGCCCAGCGCTACGGCGTCAGCGTCAGCCGCCTGAAGGGGCATAACCAGCTGCAGTCCGACGTGGTCCGTATCGGCCAGGTGCTGGACATCCCGGGGAGCTGAGATGCCTATCCGGATCTTGCCGGCCCGGCTGGCCAACCAGATTGCCGCCGGTGAAGTGGTGGAGCGGCCCGCCTCCGTGGTCAAGGAACTGGTGGAGAACAGCCTGGATGCCGGTGCCACCCGTATCGAGATCGACATCGACAAGGGCGGCACCAAGCTTATCCGCATCCGCGACAACGGTGGCGGCATCGCCCGCGAGGAATTGACCCTGGCCCTGTCCCGCCATGCCACCTCCAAGGTCAGCACCCTGGAGGATCTGGAGCAGATCCTGAGCCTGGGGTTCAGGGGCGAGGCGTTGGCTTCCATCAGTTCGGTGTCCCGCCTGGTGCTCACCTCCAGGCCGGCAGAACAGGCCGAGGCCTGGCAGGCGATGACGGAAGGGCGGGACATGGAGGTGAAGATCCAGCCGGCCTCCCACCCCGTCGGCACGACCGTGGAGGTGAGCGATCTGTTCTTCAATACCCCGGCCCGGCGCAAGTTCCTGCGCACCGAGAAGACCGAATTCGGCCATATCGACGAAGTGATCCGGCGCATCGCGCTGAGCCGCTTCGACCTCAACCTGAGCCTGCGCCACAACGGCAAGCCGGTGCGCCAGTACCGGGCCGGTACCCTGCCATCCCAGCAGGACAAGCGGCTGGCGGCGGTGTGCGGCCCGGCCTTTATCGCCTCGGCACTGCGCCTCGACAGCGAACACCACGGGCTGCGGCTGTGGGGCTGGCTGGCGCCGCCGGAGGCGGCCCGGGCCCAGCCGGATCTGCAATATACCTACGTCAACGGCCGCATGATGCGCGACAAGCTGCTCAACCATGCGGTGCGCCAGGCCTACGGGGATCGCCTGCCCGCCGACGGCCATGGCGCCTTCGTGCTCTACCTGGAGCTGGATGCGCGCGAAGTGGACGTGAACGTGCATCCGGCCAAGCACGAGGTGCGCTTCCACCAGGCCCGGCTGGTGCACGACTTTATCTACCAGGTGCTGGCCCAGGCGCTGGAGCAGCCCCTGGCCCGTGTGGTTCCGCAGGCCGAAGAGCCATCCCCGGACTACGAGCCGGCCGCACTGCCGGTACGGGAGCCGGTGTCCTTCCAGGCACCGGGCCACGGCTATGGCGGCGGGCGCGAGCCACGGGTGGGCGGGGGCCTGAGC
>NZ_NMUO01000016.1 GCF_002237365.1 Zobellella denitrificans | reverse complement strand
TCGGACGCGTCAGGTGTGTAAAAGAGACAGAGCGGGAAGCGTTGCACCGGCAACTGGCGGCGGCGGTGGACGAGGGCGCCCGCCAGGAGGCGGGCGGCACCCTGCCGGAGGGCGACGGCTGGTACTATCCGGCCTCGTTGCTGGACGGGGTGAGCCCGGACATGGCGGTGTTCCGCCGCCCCTTGCCCGGTCCCCTGGCCGCCGTGGTGCGGGTACGGAACGAGGAAGACATCGTTTCCCTGTGCCGGGGGCTGGGCCCGGACGGCACGGCCCGGATCTGGACCCGGGAGCTGGCCCGGGGCGAACAACTGGCGCGCCGGCTGCCCTTCGATCGCTGCCTGGTGAACCCGGATCCGGGGCGAACCTATCCTCCGGGAATGGCGGCGGAGGAGCATTTCAACATCAAGGCGTTCTGCCGGATGAGGTCGCTCAGGATCTCGGTGTAGCCCCTGGTTCCAGCCGGCGGCCGGATCTGGCCCTGTCCGGTGGTGGCGGCCGCTGGCTATACTGCGCTCACGCATTGCCTGGTTTGCCCGGAGTGGTAGCTCGACGGTCAGGGAGCCGACGCCCAAGTGCAATCGCCGGTCCCCTGGGCCGGCCCCGGTTACCGCAGCATGAGAGTTTTGGGCGAACACAGATGACAGCACAGTACCCCACCCTGGAACAGATGGGCATTACCTCCTTCGACAACATCAGCAAGTACCGCCTGCGCCGTGAGGCCCGGGCCGACGTGCTCAAGGTCTACTACCACCGGCCGGCGGGTTCCCTGCTGTCGCGCAGCAAGAAATTCACCTTCGCCCGTCCCCAGTCCGGGGTACCGGTCGAGTTCCAGAAAACCGCCCAGTGGCACCAGCTGGAAGACACCAGCCCGGTGCTGCGCCAGGCGCTGGTGGAACTGCACCAGTTGCTCAAACCCGACGCGCCGGCCGAGGACGAGTCCACCCGGGACAGCAAGCAGCAACTGCTTGAGGATCTGGAGCATATGGAACGGGTGATGAAGGCCAAGCTGGAAGAGCTGCGCCGGCAGATAGCGGCGCTGAAATAGCGACAGGGGCGGTGATCACCGCCCCTGTCTGCAGGTGACCGAATGGGGCGCGGGCGGCTCACCCGCATCGGTGTCGTGCCCAGGGTTGAGGCGTGGCTTTCCAGGCCTGTGGTTCCCGCTACGCGGGAAAGCAGGCGGGCCGCCTGCGCTCCATCGGCGTGGTTTTTGGCCAGTTCAGGATCTGGCCGCCTGCTGCCGGAGCAGTGACTCCGCCATCTTCTTGCCGAACAGCTCCATCACCGCCTGCTCATCCTCCCCCGCCTCGCGCAGGGCGCCGACCATGGCTTCCAGGGTGGGCAGGGTCTTTTCCAGCAACTGCTGCAGATAGTGCTCGGGGCTGACCCGGGTATAGGCCTGGTATTCGGCAAAGAGCGCGCTGGTGGCCTCATCCAGCCTGATGGTCACTTCCTGTTGCTTCGGCATAGCCGCATCCCTCTGTAAATGGCGTCGTGGTGGTTCCCAATCTAGGAGCCCCGGCCGCCGCTGGCTAGCGCCAGCAGCGGGGCGGGGATGGGGCCAGCTGGACTCAGTCAGGGTGCCCGACTGGCTCTAATGCATCGACGGCGGTGGGATTAACCTTCATGTTAACGATATGTAAATCGCATTTTGCCGCCGGGGCGGCCCCACCACCCGGCCCTAAAGAGGTAACCGTCATGCCAGCCTTTACCACCCTGACCGCCATGGGCATCGAGGATCTCGACCAGATCAGCCGTTTCCAGGTGATGGAGCGGGACGATCACGATGAACTCAAGGTGTGTTTCCAGCGCCCCGCCGGCTCCTGCCTGCCCGCCAGCCTCAAGTTCCGCTTTCCCCACGGCAACAATCCCGAGGTACAGGCCACCCTGCACAGGGCCATGGATGAACTCGAACAGATCCTGGGGCAGAGAAACGCCGATCCCCGGGCGGCCATACTGCACAACCTGGAGCAGTTCGAGCGGGTGATGGAGGCCAAGATGGCGGAGATCAAGCACCGGCTGGCGACGCTGCCGGCCTGATCCGGGTTTCAACGATCATAAAAAAACCACCGGTGCGAGCCGGTGGTTTTTTGTTGTGCGGGTGGCAGAGCCTTACATAAACACGAACTTGGCGATAAAGATGGCGCTCAGGATATAGACGCTGATGGACACGTCGCGCGGGTGGCCGGTGGCCATCTTCAGCACCGTGTAGGTGACGAAGCCCATGGCGATGCCGTTGGCGATGGAGAAGGTCAGCGGCATCATCAGCGCGGTTACCGCGGCCGGGGCCATTTCGGTGAAGTCGTCCCACTCGATCTTGGCCAGGCTGCTCATCATGGCGAAGGCCACGAAGATCAGGGCGCCGGCGGTGGCGTAGGGCGGTATCATGCCGGCCAGGGGCGCCAGGAACATGGACAGCAGGAACAGCGCGGCGATGGTCACGGCGGTCAGGCCGGTACGGCCCCCGGCGGCCACGCCGGCGGCGCTTTCCACATAGCTGGTTACCGGCGGACAGCCGACGAAGGTGCCGATCACGGAAGAGGCGCTGTCGGCCTTCAGAGATTTCTTCAGCCCTTCGATGCTGCCGTCGGGGCGGCGCAGGTTGGCACGCTCGGCCACGCCCATCAGGGTGCCGGCGGTGTCGAACATGTTGACGAACAGGAAGGCCAGGATCACGGTGATCATGCCGATGTCCAGCGCGCCCATGATGTCCAGCTTCATAAAGGTGGGCTCGATGCTGGGCGGCATGGCGAAGATGCCGTTGTATTCGACGATGCCCATGAACAGGCCGATCAGGGTCACGCTCAGCACCCCGATCAGCACGGCGCCGAACACCTTGCGATGGACCAGGATGGAGATGATCAGGAAGCAGACGGCGGCCAGCAGGGCGCTGGGCTTGGTGAAGTCGCCCAGGGTCACCAGGGTGGCCGGACTTTCCACCACTATGCCGGCGGTTTTCAGGCCGATCAGGCCGAGGAACAGGCCCACGCCCGCGGTCATGGCGTAGCGCAGGGATTCGGGAATGGAGTCGAGCACCCACTCACGGATTTTCCAGAAACTCATGGCGGTGAAGATCACGCCGGACCAGAACACGGCGCCCAGCGCCACTTCCCAGCTGTAGCCCATTTCACCGACCACGGTGAAGGCGAAGAAGGCGTTCAGGCCCATGCCCGGTGCCAGGCCGACCGGCCAGTTGGCGTACAGCCCCATAAAGAGGGTGGCAACGGCGGCCCCGATGCAGGTGGCCACGAACACGGCGCCCGCATCCATACCCGAGGCGGACATGATGTTGGGGTTGACAAAAATAATGTATGCCATGGTGATGAAGGTGGTCAGGCCGGCGATCAGCTCGGTTTTGACCGTGGTGCCGTGGGCACTTAACTTGAACCACCTGTCCAGCAATCCCCCGGAAGCCGGGAGGGTTTGAGGGGTTGGCTCATTCTTGATGTGTTCCATGACCAGAAGTCCTCGAGTAGGTTGAGTTGCAGACTGCCAATGCCGCACGATTTTCCTTCGTCCACGGCATTGGCAGGAGCCGTCTGCGACCCGTTAGCTGCCTCTGTAGGTAGAGTAGCTGTAGGGTGCGATCAGCAGGGGTACGTGGTAATGCTCTTCGCCGGCGGCGATCCCGAAACGGATGACAACGTCGTCCAGGAAGGCCGGCTCGAGCAGCTCAATACCTTGTTTCTTAAAGTAACTGGAGGTGTGGAATACCAGCTGGTATTTGCCGGCTACATAGTCGTCACCTGCCAGGATGGGCGCATCGGTACGGCCGTCGTGGTTGGTGTAGACGGTGTTGATCAGCGTGGTCTTCTCGCCTTCAACCCGGTACAGTTCAACTTTGATTTCGGAGCCAGGCAGGCCCTTGGCGGTATCCAATACGTGTGTGGTCAGTTTTCCCATTTTAGTTACCTTGCGCGTCATACGCGTCTCTGTTGGTCCAAGGTACTATCGACACAGTGCGTCGATAGAATTAACTTTACATCAAGATATTTTCTCTCGTCTACATTTAATTAACACAAATGTGTACAATGAGGCCGAGTGCCTGTGTTATCAGGCGCCGATCTATCCCGATCGAGTAGGATTGTCTTTACTTTGGTGCTGTAAAGCAAGAATTCCTGGCAAGATCCGATACAAAAACTAAACCTGTTATTTACATATATTGATTTTATTGTATACAATAAGGTCGTCACAATGACCGGCAAGCCCTCTTCACGCTTGTCCCGACCGGTTTTCAAACCTGCGTTTTCAAGGAGTTTTCCGATGAGCCAGAACAAAGACTATCCCCGTGACCTCATCGGGTATGGAGCCAATCCTCCTCACCCACAATGGCCCGGTGATGCGCGTGTCGCCATTTCCTTCGTGCTGAACTACGAAGAGGGTGGTGAGCGCAACGTACTGCACGGGGACGGCGAGTCCGAGGCCTTCCTGTCCGAGCTGCCCGGTGCCATGCCCTGGGAGGGCGTGCGTCACATGAGCATGGAGTCGGTCTATGAGTATGGCAGCCGGGCCGGTGTCTGGCGCCTGCTGCGCCTGTTCAAGAAGTACGACATTCCGCTCACCGTCTTCGCCGTGGCCACCGCCCTGGAACGCTATCCGGAGCTGGCCAGGGTATTCGTGGAAGAGGGGCACGAGATCTGCTCCCACGCCTACAAGTGGATCACCTACCAGTGGATGGACGAGAACGAAGAGCGCGAGCAGCTGTACAAGGCCATCGAGATCATCGAGCGCATCTGTGGCCAGCGCCCGCTGGGCTGGTATACCGGTCGCGACAGCCCCAACACCCGCAAGCTGGTGATGGAAGAAGGCGGCTTCCTGTATGACTCCGACTCCTATGCCGACGATCTGCCCTACTGGGTGGACAACAACGGCAAGGGCCATCTGGTGATCCCCTATACCCTGGACACCAACGACATGCGCTTCGCCACCCAGCAAGGCTTCAACAGCGGCGAGCAGTTCTACCAGTACCTGAAGGACGCCTTCGACGTGCTGTACGAAGAAGGGGCCGAGGCGCCCAAGATGCTGTCCATCGGCATGCACTGCCGCCTGCTGGGCCGCCCCGCCCGCATGGCCGCGCTGGAGCGTTTCATCAAGTATGCCCGTAGCCACGATCGGGTGTGGTTCACCCGCCGTATCGACATCGCCAAGCACTGGCACGAGCACCACCCCTACAAAGGAAACAAATAATGAGCCGGTTCAAGACCTGTACCCCCAGCGCCATGAGCCGCGACGAGTTCGTCGCCGCCTTCGCCGACATCTACGAGCATTCCGCCTGGGTGGCGGAAACCGCCTTCGACCAGGGCCTGAGCGCCGAGGACGACGAGATCGAGCGCCTGCATGCGCGCATGGCCGGCGTGCTGCTGGCCGCCGACAAGGACGCCCAGCTGGCGCTGATCAACGCTCACCCGGATCTGGCCGGCAAGGCCGCCCAGCGGGGCGAACTGACCGAGGCCTCCACCAACGAGCAGGCCGGCGCCGGCATCAACCAGTGCACCGCGGAGGAATTCGCCCGCTTCACCGAGCTGAACAACGCCTATAAGGAAAAGTTCGCCTTTCCCTTTATCATGGCGGTGAAGGGCTCCAACCGGCATCAGATCCTGGCCGCCTTCGAAGAGCGCATCCATAACGACTACGACACCGAGTTCGATCGTGCCGTCAAGGAAATCAACAAGATAGCCCTGTTCCGCTTGAACGAGATGTAACGAGGCGAGGGGGCCCAGGCCCCCGTTTTTTTATCCGTTTTCGGAGGCAGAGATGATCAAGACCCTCAAGATAGAGCCGCTGACCAGGGAAGCCTTCGCGCCCTTCGGCGACGTGATCGAGTCCGAAGGCCGCGATTACTTCATGATCAACAACGGCTCCACCCGCCGTTACCACAAGCTGGGCGAGGTGCAGCTGGACGAGCAGGGCCAGGGCATCATCAGCATCTTCCGGGCCAAGACCCTGGAGTATCCGCTGGCGATCAAGATGCTGGAGCGCCACCCCTTCGGCTCCCAGTCTTTCATTCCCCTGTTCGGCCACGACTTTCTGCTGGTGGTCGCCCCGGTGGGCGACGGCTGCATGAACATAGACCCGTCCACCGTGCGCGCCTTCCGTGCCAGCGGCCGCCAGGGCGTGAACTACCACAGGGGCGTGTGGCACCACCCGATACTGGCGCTGCGCGACGACGACGAGTTCCTGGTGGTGGATCGCAGCGGCCCCGGCAACAACTGCGACGAATTCTTCTTCGACGAGTCCGTCCAGCTGAGCCTGGAACTGGGCTGAGTTTCCCTTTGCCTGTTATGTAAAGAAGAGGCGGCTCCGGGCCGCCTCTGGCGTCTTCAACGCAGCTCATCAAATTCCGCGATGCGCGGATGTCCCCGCCGCTCCAGAAAGCTCAGCAACTTGTCCGGATCCGTCGCCAGTATCCGCTCCCGGGGAAAGTCCAGCTCGGTCACCAGCCGGTGGCAGTGCTCGAACTGGCCCAGGGTAAAGGCCACGTGGGAGTCGGAGCCGAAGGCGAGCCAGGCGCCGCTGTCCCGCGCCGCCGCCACTATGGCCCGGCAGTTGGCCTCGCTGCCCTGGCGCGAGTGGTTGAAGGAGGAGTTGTTGATCTCCAGCGCCACCCGGTGTTCGGCCGCGGCCGCGGCCACCGCCGCTATATCGATGGGATAGGCCGGGTTGCCCGGATGGCTGATGATGTCCACCTTGCCGCTCTTGATGGCGTTGATCATGGCGGTGGTATGGCGGGCCCGGTCCGCCGGCGGGAACACCGGCTCGTGGAAGCCGGCCACCACCAGGTCCAGGCAGTCGAAGTAGCGCTCGGGAAAGTCGATTTCCCCCGCCTCGTTCCTGATGTTGGCCTCGATGCCGCGCAGTATGCCCACCCCGTCCACCACCCGGGGCAGCACCCGCATGTTGACGAAATGCCAGTAGTGGGGAGCGTCGGCCATGTCCGGGCCGTGATCGGTGAGGGCAAACAGCTTGATGCCGCGGGCGCGGGCGATGGGCAGGTAGTCGTGCACCGTGCTGTAGGCGTGGGTGCTGGCCACCGTATGATTGTGGGTATCGACGAGATAGGTCATGGGGCTTCTCCCTGAGCGGACTGTGGCCAGCATAACAAACATCGGCCGCCTGCCGCGACGATTCGGTCACCGGTTGAGCCTTGTTCCAGACTGCACTCCATGTTATTTCTATATGAAAATATTTAACATGAAGGTGACTGCATGGACGCACTCAAGATAGGCTGGCGCGATCGCCTGCTGATGAACATTTCCCTCCGCCAGAAACTGATGCTCACCTGCTACCTGGCCACCCTCGGCCTGCTGGGGTTGCTCTACGGCTACTGGCAGCTGTGGCGCGAGCTGGCGGCGCTGGGCGGGACGTCCGGCCCTGGCCCGAATGGGGTAGTGGCCCTGGTGGCGGGGCTGGTCGTCCTGCTCTGGCTGCTGGCCCGGGCGGTGAGCGACAACCTGCTGCCGCTGCTCGGTCATATCGAGGGGGTCATGGCCCGGGTGGCGGCGGGCCGGCTCGAGCAGCGGGTCGGTTTTTCCGGCGAGGACGAATTCGGCAAGATAGGCTCGGCCATCGACGCCACCCTGCAGCACCTGTCGGCCACCTTCGAGCTGGTGGAGCGTTCCGCCGGGGTGCTGCACGGCGCCGTGGGCAATATCGGCGAGGCGGTGAGCCAGGCCGGGCAGGAGGTGGGCACCCAGCACCGGCAGGTGGCCCAATGCCGGCAGACGGTGGCCGAGCTCAACCAGGCGGTGCAACAGGTGGCCGCCCATTCCCGCCTGGCGGACGAACTCACCGCCCGGACCCAGGATGCCGCCCAGGCGGCGGGCAGCCACATGGCCGACGCCATGCAGGGCATGGAGCGGCTGGTGGCCGACACCGAGGGGGCCAGATCCGACTCCCGCGTGCTGGGCGATACCCTGGAGCGGGTAGGCACGGTGGTGGAAACCATCAAGGCCATCTCCGAGCAGACCAACCTGCTGGCGCTCAACGCCGCCATCGAGGCGGCCCGGGCCGGCGAGCAGGGTCGCGGCTTCGCGGTGGTGGCGGACGAGGTGCGCACCCTGGCGGGGCGCACCCAGCACGCCACCCGGGACATCCAGCAGATGATAGAAACCCTCGACGAGCGGGTCAGCCGCAGCATAGAGATGATGTCGCGCAATGCCGAGGCCAGCGCCGATGCCGCCGGCGGGGTGCGGGCCGGCATGCAAAGCCTGGAGAACATACTGGCGCAGGTGGCCGAACTCAGCCGGATGAACCGGGACATCGCCGGCGCCGTGTCGGAGCAGGAGCAGGCCATGGCCGAGCTGGATCTGAGCCTGGAACAGCTGCTGGGCCAGGCGGAGTGCTCGCGCCGCCGGCTCGACACCCTGAGCCGGGACCGGGGCCATGTGCACGAGATTGCCGAGCAACTGGCGGCCAACATGGCCCGGGTGCGGGCCTGAGCCCCCCCCCTTGCGTCCGCCGGGGCGGGCGGCCATAATCGGCTTTCACAATGCATGTTTTGGAGGCGGGTCATGGTGACCGAGCAGCAAGTACGGGAGGCCCTTTGCCGGGTGCTGGATCCGGAAGTGGGCGAGAACATCATCGAGCTGGGGCTGGTATACGGCATCGAGATCGACCAACGACGGCTGGCGGTGACCATGACCATGACCTCGCCTTCCTGCCCCATGGGCGACTGGATCCGCCAGCAGGTGGCAACGGAACTCGAGGCCCTGTGCCGGGACGGCCAGCGGGCCGAGGTCGAGCTGGTCTGGCAGCCGGCCTGGGGGCCGGAGCGGATGAGCCCGGCCCTGCGGGCCCGGCTGGGGTGGGAATGAGGCGGCTCAGTGCGGGTGGTCGTTGAACTCCCGCATGAAGATGTCCCAGAACACCAGGAACAGGGCCGCCACCAGGGGGCCTATCACGAAACCGTTGATGCCCATCAGGCTGATGCCGCCCAGGGTGGAGAACAGCACCACATAGTCGGGCAGCTTGGTATCCCGGCCCACCAGCAGCGGGCGCAGCACGTTGTCCGCCAGGCCGATCACCAGGGCGCCGAAGGCCACCAGCACGGTGCCGGCCACCCAGGCGCCGGTGGCGTAGAGGTAGATGGCCACCGGCAGCCAGACCAGGCCGGCGCCCACCGCCGGGATCAGCGACAGGAAGGCCATCACCACCCCCCACAGCAGCGGGCCGGAAATATCCAGCGCCCAGAAGATAAAGCCGCCCAGGGCGCCCTGCACCATGGCCACCAGGATATTGCCCTTCACCGTGGCCCGGGTCACCTCCGAAAACTTGGCGAACAGCTTGCGCTCGCGCTCGTCCCCCAGGGGCAGGGCCTTGATCAGCAGTTCGGTCAACTGGTGGCCGTCGCGCAGCAGGAAGAAGGCGAGGTAGAGCATCAGCGCCACGTTGACGATAAAGACGAAGGTGTTCTGGCCCGCCACCAGGGCCTTCTCCGCCAGCAGCCGGCTGCCGGCCACCGCCGCCTCCGACAGCCGCTGGCGCAGGTTGTCCATGTCGATGCCGACTCGCTCCAGCAGCTCGGGCAGCAGCGGAAAGGCGTTGCGGATCTGCTCCAGCACCCGGGCCGGACTGATCTCGCCCCGGTCGATGCGCTGGTAGAGGCTCAGCCCTTCCTGTACGAAGGAGGTGGCGATCAGCAGCACCGGCAGCACCACGATGACGATGCAGATCAGCAGGGTGAGCAGGGCGGCCCGGTTGGGTTTGGGGCCGATCCGGGACAGGATGCGCTGCTGCAGCGGATAGAAGATGACGCCGATGGCGCAGGCCCAGAAGATGGCGCCCCAGAAGGGCTTGAGCACCAGCCCGAACAGCAGGCTGACCAGCAGCAGCATAAACAGAAAGGAGCGTTGTTCCAGTTTTTC
This sequence comes from Zobellella denitrificans, assembly GCF_002237365.1. Taxonomy (GTDB): domain Bacteria; phylum Pseudomonadota; class Gammaproteobacteria; order Enterobacterales; family Aeromonadaceae; genus Oceanimonas; species Oceanimonas denitrificans. The sequence goes on along the minus strand of NZ_NMUO01000016.1, from coordinate 43,529 downwards.
GCGCATGGCGAGGTGGTTCCTGATGAGACAGTGCCATCATAGTAAAGAAGCCCGGGCGGCGGCGCCAGCGCTTCCCGGCGGCGGATTTATTGCGCCGGCGCAAGGCGGGCCCGGTCGCCGGCTGGCATCATGGCCGCTCACCGAGGAGGAGGACGCATGCCGATCTTGTTGCTGCCGATGATGGCGTTGTTGCTGCTGGGGGTGGCCGGCGGCGCCTGGCGCCTGGGGGCCGACTGGCTGCCGCTGACCCACACCGGCCTGGTCTACCACGGCACCCTTATGGTCAACGGTTTCTTCGCCACCCTGATAAGCTGTGAGCGCTGCGTGGCCCATGGCCGGGGCTGGGCCTGGCTGGTGCCCGCCAGCGGCCTTCTGGCCAGTGCCAGCCTGTGGTGGCGGCCGGAGCTGGCCCCGGCCCTGTACGGCCTGCTGGCGGCGGGGATGACGGCGCTGTCCTGGCAGCTGTGGCGGCGCCAGCCCCAGGATTTCACCCTGCTGCTGGTGCTGGCCTGCGGCGCCCTGCTGCTGGCCAACCTGGACTGGTGGCGGCAGGGCGCCGTCGGCGCGGCCACCGAACGGGGCTGGCTGGTGTTCCTGGTGCTCACCATCGCCGCCGAGCGGCTGGAGCTGTCCCGGCTGCTGCCCAAGCCGCGCTGGGCCAAACGGGTCTTTATGGGGCTGGCATTGGGCCTGCTGGCCGCGCCCTGGCTGCCGCTCGGCCATCTCTGGCTGGGGGCGGCCCTGGTGGGGCTGGCGCTCTGGCTGCTGCGCTTCGACATCGCCCGCAAGACCATCAAGGGCCGCGGCCTGCCGCGCTATGTGGCCGCCTGCCTGCTGGCCGGCTACGGCTGGCTGGGCCTGAGCGGCCTGCTGTGGCTGGGGGGAGGGGGCGACATGGCGCTGCACGGGGTCATGCTGGGCTTTGTGATGGCCATGGTGTTCGGCCATGCGCCGGTGATAGCGCCGGCGCTGCTGAAGATAGGGTGCCATTACCACTGGCTGCTGTACCTGCCCCTGGCGCTGCTGCAACTGGGGCTGCTGGCCCGCCACGACTGGCCCAGGATCAGCGCCCAGCTGACCAGCCTGGCCATACTGGGCTTCGTGCTGACCTTCGTCGGGGTGCAGCTGGCCGGTTACCTGCGGCGCCGTCAGGAAGTACGGTAGCGCCCCACCAGCTGTTGCAACCGGGCGGCCAGCTCGCCCACTTCCCGGCTGGTCTGGCTGGCCGCCTTTGAACCGGCGTTGGTCTGCTCGGCGATGGCCACTATCTGGTGCACGTTGCCGTTGATGCTCTCCGACACCTGGGTCTGCTCTTCGGCGGCGCTGGCGATCTGGGCGTTCATGGTGTTGATGGTGTTCACCGCCGTGCCGATGTCGAGCAGGGCGCTGTCGATGCGCCTGGCCTCGGTCACCGTATGGCTGCTGCGGTCGCGGATGCTCTCGATGGCCTGCACCGCCTCCCGGGCGCCCTGCTGCAGCCGGGTGATCATGGCGTGGATCTCTTCGGTGCTGCTCTGGGTGCGGCCGGCCAGGGTGCGGACCTCGTCCGCCACCACTGCGAAGCCGCGGCCCTGCTCGCCGGCCCGGGCCGCCTCTATGGCCGCGTTGAGCGCCAGCAGGTTGGTCTGCTCGGCGATGTCGCGGATCACCTCCAGCACCGAGCCTATCTGCTCCGATTCCTGCCCCAACCGCTGGATGATGTCCACCCCGCCGGCCACCTGGTGCTCCCGGCCGTCGATCACCGTGATGGCCCCCTGCAGCAGCCGCTGCGCGTCCGTGACCTGGGTTTCCGCCTGCTGGGCCGCGTCGGCGGCGCGGGCGGCGCTGGCCGCCACTTCCTGGGCGGTGGCCGACATCTGGTTCATGGCGGTGGCGAGCTGGTCGCTTTCGTGGTGCTGGCGGCCGATGCCGGTTTCGGTCTCGTCCATAAAGCGTTGCAGCTCGGCGCTGGCCTGCTGCAGGGTATCCGCCGACTGGCGGGTGCTGTGCACCAGTTCGCTGATCTGGCCGGCAAACTGGTTGAAGGAGCGGGCCAGGGTGCCCAGCTCGTGGCCATGGTCGGCATCGAGCCGGCGGGTCAGGTCGCCTTCCCCCTGGGCGATGTCCTGCATGGTGGATACCGCCTGGCGGATGGGGGCGTGAATGCTGCGGGCCAGCACCAGGCCGACGGCGGCGATCAGCGCCAGCAGCAGGGTGGCGGACAGGGCGGAGTTGATCAGGCCCTGGCGCACCGAGCGGGACAGCTCCTGCTCCAGCCCGGCGACGGTGGCCTGCAGATCGTCGATGTAAAAACCGGTGCCCAGCAGCCAGTCGGTGCCCGGCACCGGCGCGATATAGGCCAGCTTGGGCGCGCCCTGCTGGGTATCGGGCCTGGGCCAGCTGTATTCCACATAGCCGCCGCCCTGGCGGCCCAGGGCCACGTATTCCCGCACCAGGTGGCGGCCGTCGGGGCTGGTGGCGTCGAGGTAGTTGTTGCCTTCCCGGGCCGGGTTGTCGGCGCTGACCACCTGGACGCCCTGGTGGTCGTACACGAAGAAATAGCCGCTGCCGTCATCGAAGCGCAGCCGGCGCAGCTGATCCTTGGCAATCTCGACCTCGCCCCGCTGCAGCAGGGGGGTCATGCCGCTGATGGCCAGCTCCATGTAGTTGGCCAATTGATCCTTGCGTGCCTCGAACAGGGAGCGGTGCAGGCTGTCGCCACTCAGGTTTTTAAGACGTAGAGATTGCTCCACATTGACCCAGGTGCTGACGGCGGCCAGCAGGGCCAGGGGCAGCAGGGCCAGCAACAGTATTTTTTGCCTGATGGAAAGTCGGTTCATCCTTGGTCTCTCTGTATTATTATTTGTTTACATATTTTTATCATCTTGTGTTTTGGTTGTCATTTTAGTTGATACATAAATGCCCAATAAAAATACCCGAGCCGGTCCTCCCGGTGGCCGCCGGCCCATGCCGGCTTTTCAACGGCTTGCCGGTGCCGCTATGATGCGGCCATGACCTTATCAACAGAACATGACATGGCTTCGACCATCCTTGCCGGGCCGCTGTTGCGCCGGATCAGCGCCGAGCGGCTGGTATTCTGGCTGGCCAGCCGCGAACCGGTGCGGTTCCGGCTGTTGCTGGACGGGCGTGCCCCCCTGACCCTGGACGGCGAGCGGCAACAACAACTGCGGGTGGGAGAGCACTGCTTTATCCAGTTGCTGGACCTGGCCCTGGAACAGCCGCTGCCGGCGGATACCCTGATCCCCTATGATCTGCAGTGGCGGCGGGAAGGAGAAAACGACTGGCACGGCCTGGCCGACTGGGCGCCGGATCTCGGCTACGGCGAGGGCGAACTGCCCAGCCTGGTGGTGCGCGGCCGGCTGGACGGCATCCTGCACGGTTCCTGCCGCAAGCCGCACCATGCGGCGCCCGACGGCCTGGTGGCGGCCGACGCCTGGCTGCGCCAATGCCGGGAGCGGCCGCAGGAGCGGCCGGCGGTGCTGATGCTGAGCGGGGATCAGGTGTATGCGGACGACGTGGCCGGCCCCATGCTCACCGCCATCCACCAGCTGATAGAGGAACTCGGGCTCTACCCGGAAACCCTGGAAGGGGCCCTGGTGGCCGACAGCGCCGAACTGTTCGCCAGCCCGCAAAACTACTACCGGCGCCATGAACTGCTGCCCGACAGCAGGGCCAACCTGCCGCTGCGTGAGCGCTTCTTCGAGGGCGCGCGCAAGCCGATCTTCACCACCAGCAGCGCCGACAACCACCTGATCACCCTGGCCGAGGTGCTGGCCATGTACCTGCTGGTCTGGTCGCCCGAGCCCTGGCGCCTGTTGCCCGAGACCCGGCCCGAACTGGCAGGGGAGCTGGCGCAGCGCTACCAGGGGGAGCGGGAGCGGCTGGTGGCCTTTGTCGAGGGCCTGCCGGCGGTGCGCCGGTTGCTGGCGCACCTGCCGACCCTGATGATCTTCGACGATCACGACGTCACCGACGACTGGAACCTGACCGCCGCCTGGGAAGAGAGCGCCTATGGCCATCCCTTTTCCCGGCGCATCATCGGCAACGCCCTGGTGGGCTACTTTATCTGCCAGGGCTGGGGCAACGATCCGGACGCCTTTGCGGGCGAGCCCATGGCCCTGCTCAAAGCCTGGTGCGAGCAGCCGGAGGCCGGGCGGCAGAACGCCCTTATCGATCATCTGCTGCGCTTCGAGCGCTGGCACTACCGCCTGGACACCAGTCCCAGGCTGCTGGTGCTGGACACCCGCACCCGCCGCTGGCGGGCCGAGTCCAACTTCGGCAGCCCGTCGGGGCTGATGGACTGGGAGGCGCTGACCGAGCTGCAGGGGGAACTGCTGCACCAGGACGCCGTGGTGATCGTCTCGCCCACGCCGGTGTTCGGGGTCAAGCTGATCGAGGTGATCCAGAAGGTCTTCACCTGGTTCGGCAAGCCGCTGCTGGTGGACGCGGAAAACTGGATGGCGCACCGGGGCACCGCCAACGTCATCCTCAATATCTTCCGCCATGTCCGCACCCCGGCCAACTACGTGATCCTGTCCGGCGACGTGCACTACTCCTTTATGTACGACATCCGGCTGCGCCACCGGCGCGGCGATCCCCATATCTGGCAGATCACCAGCAGCGGCATCAAGAACGAGTTCCCGCCCCGGTTGCTGGACGTGCTGGACCGGCTCAACCGCTGGCTGTATTCGCCCCGTTCGCCGCTCAACTGGTTCACCCGCCGGCGGCGGCTGGAAATAAGCCCCCACCCGCCGGTCGGCGCCGCCCGTGGCGAACGGCTGCTGAACCGGGCCGGCATCGGCCATGTACGCTTCAACGAGCAGGGCGAGCCGGTGCTGGTACAGCAGATCACCGCCGAGGGGGTGGTGGATTTCCTGAGCGAGCCGCCGCCTGCCCCGGCGGACGAGTCCCTGCCCGGGCGGCCCGTGCAGCGCTGAGCCGAGCCAGTAAGCCTGCCCGGCGTAGGGGATGGTCAGCCCGGCCCCAGGGGCTGGCCGTGGCTGAACTCCACATAGTTGCCGTTGGGATCCCTGACGCCGCAGTAGTAGCCCACCGGATAGGGCTCGTCCCGGGGCGGCCAGACCAGGCAGCCCGCGGCCCTGGCTCGGGCGGCGAGGGCGTCCACCGCCTCGCGGCTGGGCAGGGCGAAGCCGAAGTGGCGATAGTCGTGGGGCGACAGCTGCAGATCTTCGCCGCCGTTCATCAGCACGAAGATGAAGTCCTGCTCCCGCTCCGGCTCGGCCAGCCAGACGATGGTCTGGTGGCCGCTCTCGCGCCTGTGGGTTTCCACCATGCCGCAGAAGCCGCAATAAAAGCGGATGCAGGCCTCGATATCCCGCACATGCAGGGCGATATGGGTCAGACGGGGGTAATGGGGGGCGACGTTCATCTCGGGTTCCTCCTGCCGGGTGCCTACCCTGCTGAGTATGGCCGCCGGTTCGCGCTCCCGCCAAAGGGCCGGGGGCGGGTGCGCTCGCCGGCGGCGGCTGTTAAAGTAGCCGGGTAACCCACAACCGATAACGAAAGAAGCATGAGCAAGATCACCGGAACCCTGGTCAAGATGCCGGCCAGCCTGGCCGAGCCCGTGGCCTACCAGCTGGCCCTGGGCGAGCACAGGGTGGAACTGAATGCCCTGCTCGGCCAGCCGCTCACCCTCGGCTACACCGGCAACATCTACTGCGACGCCTGCGGCCGCAAGACCAGCAAGAGCTTTGCCCAGGGGCACTGCTTTCCCTGCATGAAGAAGCTGGCCCGCTGCGACATGTGCGTGATGAAGCCGGAGACCTGCCACTATTTCGAAGGCACCTGCCGCGAGCCCGAGTGGGGCGAGCGCCACTGCATGGTGCCCCATATCGTCTACCTGGCGAATACCTCCGGCCTCAAGGTGGGCATCACCCGGGCCAGCCAGGTGCCCACCCGCTGGATCGATCAGGGCGCCACCCAGGCGCTGCCCATCCTGCGGGTGGCCACCCGCCAGATCTCCGGCCTGGTGGAAGTGGCCCTGGCCGAGCTGGTGGCCGACAAGACCAACTGGCGGGCCATGCTCAAGGGTGACGAAACCCCGCTCGACCTCAAGGCCGAGGCCGCCCGCCTGCTGCCGGAAATTAACGAAAAACTGGCCGAACTGGTGCTGCGCTATGGCGAAGAGGCCATCACCCCGCTCGACGAGCCGGTGGTCGGGCTCAGCTACCCGGTGCTGGAGTACCCGAAGAAGATAGCCAACCACAACTTCGACAAGAACCCGGTGGTGTCCGGCACCCTGCTCGGCATCAAGGGCCAGTACCTGATCTTCGACAGCGGGGTGATCAACCTGCGCAAGTTCACCGGCTATGAAGTGAGCCTGGGCTGAGACGCCGGCCGCGGCCGGCGGAGCGGTCAGGCGGTTGGGCAGGCCGGGTCGGGACGGGGGCCGGCCCGGTATAGCCAGAGTCCCAGCAAGGCCAGCACCACCGAAGCCGAGGCGAGCACCAGGTAGACGCTGTCCAGCGTGCCGGTGGCCTCGCGCAGATAGCCGGCCAGCAGGTTGCCCAGGGTGCCGCCCAGGCCGAAGGTGACCATGCAGATGCCGCTGATCTGCATGGTGGCGGTCGACGAATAGCGCTGGCCGACCCAGCCGGCCAGTATCCCCCACATGGGGAAATACATCAGGCCGTAGCCGAAGCCGGCCACCAGCGCGAAGCGCGCGGGATCCTGGACGAAGGCCAGCAAGCCCAGGGCAAAGCCGCCGAAGATCACCAGCAGTGCCAGCTCCGGCCCCTTGCGGTCGGCCAGCTTGCCGGTGAGCAGGCCGGCGACCATGCCGGTCAGCCCGACCGTGGTCCAGGTATAGCCACCGAGGGTGGAGGGCAGGCCCAGCTGATCCAGGTAGGTATTGAGCCAGTTGGAAAACGGCATGGTGGTAAAGCCGACCAGAAAGCAGATCAGGCAGGCGCACAGGGCGGTGCGTTCACCACAGATGGTCGCCAGCAGCCGGGTCACCGGTATGGCGGCAACCGGCCCCCCGCCTTGCGTCGCCGGCTGGCGCTTTAAGGTCCGCAGCATATGCCAGGTGAGCCCCATGACCAGCAGGCCCATCAATCCGGCCAGCTGCCAGCCCCGTTGCCAGCCCAGGGCCGGGACCACCAGCAGGATCAGCAGGCCGTTGAGGCCGTATCCCCAGGCGGTGCCGCTGGAGATGGTCGACAGGCAGCCCGAGCGCTGTTCGGCCCCGGCATGGCGGCTGACGATCTCCACTATGCTGCCCCAGCTGATGGCGGCACTGGCCGCCAGGCAGGTGAGGGCCAGGATGATCAGCAGCGGCTCCTGCAACTGCGACAGGGTAAACAGCAACAGGCTGGTGATGCCGCCGGAGGCCAGCGTCAGACGGGCGGTGCCCAGGCGGTGGCCAACCAGGCCCAGCAACAGGGCGCCCCCGAGGTAGGCCAGCTGGGTCAAGGCCCCGATGGTGGCGAGATGCCAGTGGCTCAGCGCAATGCTGTCCCGCATCATGGGCACGAGGGCGGCAAACAGAAACATGCCGAAACCGTGGCTGACAATCTGGTTCATTCCGAAAATAGCGGCCATGCGCATCTGGTGATCTCCCTGATCCGGTAACGGCGCTCATTGGCCGCGAGCCATCTTCTCTTCTTGCCAGTATTCGGTAAATCGATAAATATTGAGGTCTGTCTTCAATAAGGATGAAGTCTGCCAATGCGCGATTTACCCATTACCCTGCTGCGCACCTTTGCGGTGGTGGCGGAAACCCTCAACCTGACCGCGGCGGCAGGGCGGCTGCACCGGGCGCCGTCCACCATCAGCATGCAGTTGAGCCGGCTGGAGGGACTGGTGGCGGCCGAGTTGCTGGAGCGGGGGCAGTATGGGGTCAGGCTGACCCCGGCGGGGGAGCAGCTCAGGACGCACGCCCATCAGCTGCTGAACCTGCACGACCGGATCCTGGGGGCTTTCCAGAATGCGGAGGTGGTGGGCAAGGTCCGCTTCGGTACCCATGACCAATACGCCACCCGCAGCCTGACTCCCCTGCTGGAAGCCTTTGTGCTCAATTATCCGGAGGCCCGGCTGGAAGTGCTCTGCGATCACCGGCCCCATTACCTGGCGGCCCTGGTCCAGGAGGGCAAGCTGGACATCGCCCTGGTGGAGATGCCGGCCCTGTCCGACGGGGGACTGCGGCTATGCCGGGACGAACTGGTCTGGGTATGCTCTGAGGCCCATGCGACCCACCGGCGGGAACCCTTGCCACTGGCGGTGTTCGTCGAAGGCTGCTATCACCGGGAGTCGGCCTGCCAGGCGCTGGAGCACACCGACACCGCCTACCGTATCGCCTTTACCAGCCAGAGCCGGGCGGGCGTATTGGCGGCGGTGCGGGCCGGGATCGGCGTCGGGGTGATCCCGCGCCAGACCCTGGAGCCGGGCCTGGTGGTGGTGGAAGAAGGGCTGCCTCCGCTGCCCAGGGCGGACACCACCCTGTTCGTGGCCGAACGGGCAAACGAGGCCACGGCCCGCCTGGCCAAGACCATCGAGGAGAGCCCGCAGTTCCAGCGATATCGGGGCGAGCCATAACTGGCTGTAATGGATAAGAAAATAAGGTGAAACAGGGCGAGGCGAGAAATCTGTTCACCGGCCATAAAGTGAACCTGGAGCAAGGAGAAAGGGAGTGAAGCGGTTTCTGATTATCGGTGCCGGCGGTATCGGCGGCTATTACGGCGCCCGGCTGCAGCAGGCGGGGCATAAGGTGGTACTGGTGGCCCGGGGGGAACACCTGGCCGCCATGCAACGGCAGGGGCTTAGGGTGGAGCACCAGGAATTCCGTTTCGCGCAGCCGGTGCGGGCGCTGGATCTGACCACCCTGCGCGAGACCTGCGCCAGCGGCGACTTCGACCTGGTCGTGCTGGCGATGAAGTCCCAGGCCACCGGCCCCCTGATGGCGGAGCTGGCGGACTGGTTGGCCACCAGCGCGGTGCCGGTGCTGTCGCTGCAGAACGGGGTGGACAACGAACCTCTTATCAGCGAGGTGGTGGGGGAGGCGCGGACCCTGGGCGGACTGGCGGTGCGCATCGGCGGCCATATAGTGGCGCCGGGCCTGGTGCAGGCGGACGGCCCGGCCCAGGTGATCATGGGCGCCTGGCCCCGTCAACGGCCGGCCCAGGCCGGCTGGCTGGAGCAATTGAGGCAGTGTTTCGAGCTGGCCGGCATTCCGACCCAGGTGGCGGTGGATATCCGCCGTGAGCTGTGGCGCAAGCTGATTATCAACAACGGCGTCAACCCGCTCTCGGCCCTCTCCGGGCTGGACACCCGCCGTCTCAGCCACCATCCGCAACTGGGCCGCAGCGTCTACCAGATGATGGCGGAAACCGCCGCTGTGGCGGTGGCCGACGGCGTCAGCCTGGGCAAGACCGACGTGGACGAGATGTATGCCCTGATCCGCAACTTCGACGCCATCAAGACCTCCATGCTGGTGGACAAGGAGAAGGGGCGGGAGCTGGAGCTGGACGCCATCAGCGGCGCCGTGCTGCGCCGGGCGGAACAACTGGGGCTGGAGGTGCCGGCCACCCGCCTGGCCTACGGCTTGCTGCAACTGCGGGACTGAACAGGCAGGGCGGCGGCATGGCCGGCAAGCAGAACCGGTGGAACTGTCCGGGCTGATGCCCGGGGAATATTCCCCCGGGCTTCCCGGCCGGACATCTCCCCTAGGTATCCAAAGAAAAAGGGTTAGCGGCCGTCAAGCTGCTAACCCTTGGTGTTTGGTGGCCCCTGCTGGACTTGAACCAGCGACCGATCGATTATGAGTCGAGCGCTCTAACCAACTGAGCTAAGGGGCCAAAAGTGGTGCTGATTATAGGGAAAGCGGCTTAGGCTGTCCAGTCGCGGCGGGTTTATATCAGCTTGATTTTTAAGCGGTTGGCGTGCCGGTCGGCGGCCATGGAAAAGGGCGCCGAAGCGCCCTTTTCGTGGCTGTGGCTTACTCGTCGAGGAAGCTGCGCAGCACCTCGGAGCGGCTGGGATGGCGCAGTTTGCGCAAGGCCTTGGCTTCGATCTGGCGGATACGCTCGCGGGTCACGTCGAACTGCTTGCCCACCTCTTCCAGGGTGTGGTCGGTGTTCATGTCGATACCGAAGCGCATGCGCAGCACCTTGGCCTCCCGCGCGGTCAGCCCGGCCAGCACGTCGCGGGTGGCGGCGCGCAGGCTTTCGCTGGTGGCGGAGTCGGCCGGCAGGGACAGGGTGGTGTCCTCGATAAAGTCGCCCAGATGCGAATCTTCGTCATCGCCGATGGGGGTTTCCATCGAGATGGGCTCCTTGGCGATCTTCAGCACCTTGCGGATCTTGTCTTCCGGCATGGCCATGCGGTGGGCCAGCTCTTCCGGGGTGGGCTCGCGGCCCATTTCCTGCAGCATCTGGCGGGAAATCCGGTTGAGCTTGTTGATGGTCTCGATCATGTGCACCGGGATGCGGATGGTCCTGGCCTGATCCGCGATGGAGCGGGTGATGGCCTGGCGGATCCACCAGGTGGCGTAGGTCGAGAACTTGTAGCCGCGACGGTATTCGAACTTGTCCACCGCCTTCATCAGGCCGATGTTGCCCTCCTGGATCAGGTCCAGGAACTGCAGGCCGCGGTTGGTGTACTTCTTGGCGATGGAGATCACCAGACGCAGGTTGGCTTCCACCATCTCTTTCTTGGCACGGCGGGCCTTGGCCTCACCGATGCTCATGCGGCGGTTGATGTCCTTGATCTGGGAGATGGTCAGGCCGGTTTCTTCTTCCACCTGCTTGAGCTTGCCGATGGCGCGCAGCACGTCTTCCGCCACGTCTTCCAGCTTGGGCGACCAGGCCTTGCCGGCGGCCACTTGCTGGTTGAACCAGGCCTGTTCGCTTTCGTGGTGGGCAAAGGCCTGCACGAAGGTCTTCTTCGGCATCTTGCTCTGTTCCACGCACAGCTTCATGATGATGCGCTCCTGCACCCGCACCCGCTCCATCATGTCGCGCATGCTGTTGACCAGGCGGTCGAACTGCTTGGGCACCAGGCGGAACTGACGGAACACGTCGGCCAGGATGGTAATCTGTTCGGCGGCGGCGTCGGAGGTGCGGCCATGGGCCTGGATGGTGGTCCGGGTCTTTTCGTACTGGGTACGCAGCTCGCCGAACTTCTCGCGGGCTACTTCCGGATCGGGGCCGGTATCGCCGTCGGAGTCGTCCTCGTCTTCATCCTCGTCCTCATCGTCGTCCTCGTCATCCAGCTCTTCTTCGCTCAGCTCGGAGCCGATGTGGGTGGCGGTGGGGGCGAGTTCATCGGCCTCGTCCAGATCGACAAAGCCGGAGATGATGTCGCTCAGCTTGATGTCGCCCGCCTCGAAGCGGTCGAACTGGTCGAGCAGGGAGGTGATGGCCTCGGGGTATTCGGCCACCGAGCTCTGTACCTGGTTGATGCCGTCTTCGATACGTTTGGCGATGTCGATCTCGCCTTCGCGGGTCAGCAGCTCTACCGTGCCCATTTCACGCATGTACATGCGCACCGGATCCGTGGTGCGGCCGATTTCCGATTCGACGGAAGCCAGCGCCTGGGCGGCGGCCTCGGCGGCATCCTCGTCGGCGGTGGTTTCCGACATCATGAGATCATCGGCATCGGGGGCGCTTTCCACCACCTGGATGCCCATGTCGTTGATCATCTGGATGATGTCTTCGATCTGATCGGAGTCGACAATATCCTGGGGTAGATGATCGTTCACCTCGGCGTAAGTCAGGTAACCCTGTTCTTTACCTTTGGCAACGAGAAGCTTAAGCTGTGACTGCGGGGTTTGCTCCATAGAACTCGTCCGGTTAGATGTTGCAAGAGGGTGTAGGCATCAGGCACTCTTTTACGACGCGCAAGTAGCCGATTATAACAAAATTTGACCAGGGTCGCTATGCTGGTCTGTGCTTGCCAACACGCCTCGCCTTCTTAACGGTGAGAGTGCTGCAACGCGCAATGGTTTCATCATCTTTGCCCGTGTTCCGGGTCTGTCTGTCGATCTTGGGGCGGTGCGCCCGTTTTTCAATGCCGGCCTCAGCCGTGGTTGCCCTTGCTTTCGGTCAGCAGCAGCAGCAGTTCCTGCTTTTCCGCCGGGGTCAGCCCCTGGGGGCTGCGACTCTTGCGCTGCAGGGTTTCGATACGCCCGGCCAGAAACTCGTTGATCAGCACCACGAAGATGTCCTGCAGCTCCTGCTCGATATGCTCGCCGGCGAACAGCTCTTCCGCCATGGCCAGCCGCGCCAGGGCGGGCTCGGAGGAATGTCCGCGCCAGTGTTCCAGCAGTTGGGCCGTGGTCATGTCGGGATGGTGTTGCACCTGAGCCAGCAGCGCCAGCAACAGTTCCATGCCCGGCAGCGGCAGTTCCCGCAGTTCGGGCATGGCCGGCAGCCTGGCCGCGGCAGCCGGATATTGTAGCACAAGGGCGATGGCCCGGCGAAGGGGGGTCAGCTTTATCTTTTTCGACTCCCGTTTCGGCGCCGGCTCGGGCGGGGCGTCGGTCCGGTTCAGCCGGGTGAACAGCTCGCGCACCCGCCGTTCGTTCTCGCCCCAGTTGAGCTGGCGGGAGAGGCGGGTGATCAGGCCCTCGCGGGTAAAGCCTTCCGGCACCCGCATGATGGCCTCGGCGGCCTTGTGGGCCAGTTCGTGCTGGCCGGCATCCCCGGCCATGGTGTCCTGGCCCAGGCGCTCGAACAGGAAGTCGCCGAAGTCCTGGGCCTGGTCCAGCATCCGTTCGAAGGTGGCGGCACCAAGCTTGCGCACCAGGGTGTCCGGGTCTTCGCCATCGGGCAGGAACACGAACTTCAGGCTGCGGCCGTCCTGCATCAGCGGCAGGGCGTTTTCCAGCGCCCGCCAGGCAGCCTCGCGCCCGGCCCTGTCCCCGTCGTAGCAGCAGATCACCTCGCGGGTGGTGCGAAACAGCAGTTGCAACTGATCGGTGGTGGTGGAGGTGCCCAGGCTCGCCACCGCGTAGTCGATGCCGAACTGGGCCAGGGCCACCACGTCCATGTAGCCTTCCACCACCAGGATGCGATCCGGGTTGCGATGGGCCTGGCGGACCTCGAACAGGCCGTACAGCTCCCGTCCCTTGTGGAACACCGGGGTTTCCGGCGAGTTCAGGTACTTGGGGGTGCCTTCACCCAGCACCCGACCGCCGAAGCCGATGGTGCGGCCCCGGCGATCGCGGATCGGGAACATGATGCGATCGCGAAAGCGGTCGTAGACCCGGCCCTTGTCGTTCTGCAGCAGCATGCCGCCTTCGATCAGCTGCTGCTCCGCCTCCCGGCCGCGGGCGAACTGGCGTTTGACGCTGTCCCACTGATCCGGCACATAGCCGATGGCGAACTGCTTGACCACCTCGCCGCTCAGGCCGCGCCCTTTCAGGTAGGCGATGGCGGCCTGGGATTGCTTGAGCTGGGCCTGGTAGAAACGGCTGATCTCGTTCAGCTGGCCGTAGAGATCCTGGCGCACCACCTTGGCGGCCGCCTGCCGTTCGGGGGAGCCGCTCTGCTCCCGGGGTACCGTCACCCCGTGCATGGACGCCAGTTCGTCGATGGCGTCGAGAAACTCGAGGCCGTCGTACTCCATCAAAAAGCCCAGGGCGGTGCCATGGGCGCCGCAGCCGAAGCAGTGGTAGAACTGTTTGTCGGGGCTGACGGTGAAGGAGGGGCTTTTTTCGTTGTGAAAGGGGCAGCAGGCCTGGTAGTTCTTGCCGGCTTTCTTGAGTTTTACCCGCTGATCGATCAGGTCGACAATGTCGGTGCGGGCCAACAGGTCGTCGATGAAGGATTGGGGAATTCTGCCTGCCATGGTTCACCGGGTATGGGAAAAAACAAAGCCGTGCATCGGATGAGGCACGGCCCGTTGGCAGGTAAGCAACCGGATTAAGCCAGTCTGGCTTTGATGATGGCGCTGACCTTGCCCATATCTGCACGCCCCTGGATCTGCGGCTTGAGCACCGCCATCACCTTGCCCATGTCCTGCATGCCGGCAGCGCCGGTATCGGCGATGGCTTGCGTCAGCAAGGCGTCCAGTTCGGCTTCGGTCAGGGGTTGCGGCAGGAACTCCTGCAGCACCACTATTTCCTGGCGCTCGTTGTCGGCCAGATCCTGGCGACCAGCCTGCTCGAACTGGCCGGCGGCGTCTTTGCGCTGTTTCACCATCTTGGTGATCACCGCTATGATGCCGTCGTCGTCCAGGGTTTCGCGGCTGTCTATCTCTTTTTGCTTGATCTCGGCCATCAGCATGCGCAGGGTACCCAGGCGAGCCTTGTCTTTGGCGCGCATGGCATTCTTCTGCTGTTCCGACAGCTGGTCTTTCAAAGACATGAGATCAATAACGACTTAGTACAGACGAGTGCGACGTGCGTTTTCGCGAGCCAGCTTCTTGGCGTGACGCTTAACAGCGGCAGCCTTGGCGCGCTTGCGCTCGGTAGTCGGCTTCTCGTAGTGCTCGCGGCGACGCACTTCGGACAGGATACCGGCCTTTTCGCAGGAACGCTTGAAGCGACGCAGGGCTACGTCGAAGGGCTCGTTTTCACGTACTTTAATTACTGGCATGTGCCTCTCACCTCGGTTAACTGGCCTGTCACCGACCAGCATGACTATAAAAATGGTGCGAAATTCTACTCTGAAGCGCCCACGGCTGTAAAGTCCGGTGGCCCTTCACTGGTTAAAAAATCGCGGGCAGGGTAACATAGCCGCCATCTTTTCGACAGTGTTATTCATTCCATGCGCGTACTAGGTATCGAGACTTCCTGCGATGAAACCGGCATCGCCATCTATGACGACCAACTCGGCATCCTGGCCCATCAGCTCTACAGTCAGGTCAAGCTGCACGCCGATTACGGCGGCGTGGTGCCGGAGCTGGCCAGCCGGGATCATATCCGCAAGACCATCCCGTTGATCGAGGCGGCGCTGCGCGAGGCCGGCTGCGGCAAGGACGAGATCGACGGCGTGGCCTACACCGCCGGCCCGGGCCTGATGGGCGCCCTGCTGGTGGGCGCCACCATCGGCCGCAGCCTGGCCTTCGCCTGGGGCAAGCCGGCGGTGGCGGTGCACCATATGGAAGGCCACCTGCTGGCCCCCATGCTGGAGGAACGGATACCGGCCTTTCCCTTCGTGGCGCTGCTGGTGTCCGGCGGCCACACCCTGCTGGTGCGGGTGGACGGCATCGGCCGCTATGAGATCCTCGGCGAGTCCATCGACGACGCCGCCGGCGAGGCCTTCGACAAGACCGCCAAGCTGATGGGGCTGGAGTATCCCGGCGGCCCGCGCCTGGCCCGGCTGGCCGGGCAGGGGGTGGCCGGCCGCTTCCATTTTCCCCGGCCGATGACCGACAGGCCCGGCCTGGACTTCAGCTTTTCCGGGCTCAAGACCTTTGCCGCCAACACCATCGCCGCCGAGGGCAACGACGAGCAGACCCGGGCCGACATCGCCCACGCCTTCCAGCAGGCGGTGGTGGATACCCTGGCCATCAAATGCAAGCGGGCGCTGCAGCAGACCGGGCTCAACCGCCTGGTGGTGGCCGGCGGGGTCAGCGCCAACCTGTCGCTGCGCAGCCAGCTGGCGGAATTGATGGCGGATCTCGGGGGAGATGTGTTCTACCCGCGCAACGAATACTGCACCGACAACGGCGCCATGATCGCCTTCGCCGGGCTGCAGCGGCTGAAGGCGGGGGAATTCGAGCCGCTGTCGGTCCGGGCGCGGCCGCGCTGGCCGCTGGATGAGCTGGCACCGGTCGACGGTGAGGGGTGAGGAGACTGGAGTGAGGATAATGCCGGGGTTTACCCCTCTCCCCTCACCCCTCTCGAACTTCACCTGCGCTTGAAGCGGTTGAGGATGGGCGTTTCCTCATGGTGGTAGAGCCGGCTGATATTGCGGTGGTGGCGCAGTATGATGAGGCAGGACAACAGGGCCACCGCCAGGGTGTATTCCGGCTTGATGAAATACACGTAGAGCGGGGCCGCCAGGGCGGTGATAAGGGAGGCCAGCGAGGAATAGCCGAACAGCCCCAGGCTCACCAGCCAGGTCAGCAGTAGCAGCCCGGCCATGTCCATGCCGAGCGGCAGCAGGGTACCCAGGGCGGTGGCCACGCCCTTGCCGCCGCGAAAGTGGAAGAACAGGGGGAACATGTGCCCCAGGCAGGCGGCCATGCCGATCAGCGCCAGGTACAGCGGAGTGATGCCGAGGAACCAGCCCAGGTAGACGGGCAGGGTGCCCTTGAGGATATCGATCAGCAGCACCCACACCGCCGCGCTGCGGTGGCCGGTGCGCAGCACATTGGTGGCGCCGGGGTTGCCCGAGCCGTGGGCGCGGGGATCCGGCAACCGGTAGAGCCGGGAGATCAGCACGGCGCTGGACACCGAACCGCCCAGATAGGCCAGGATGATCATGAATAAGGTGAGCGCCGTCATAATCGCGGTTTATACCCCGGGTTCAATCCGTTATCATTGCGCGCCTGAAACCGGACCAACGCGGCCCGGTCGCCGAAGATAGCCACAGCTTAACAGAAGACAGAGACGATGGATAAAGTGTTTGTACAGGGCCTCGAAGTGCTGACCACCATAGGCGTTTATGAGTGGGAAAAGGGCATTCGGCAGAAGATCCGCTTCGATCTGGAAATGGGCTGCGATACCAGGGCCGCGGCGCTGGGCGACGACATCTCCAAGGCGATGGACTATGCCAGCCTGTCGAAAAAAGTCAGCGCCTATGCCGAACAAAACCATGTGGAGCTGGTCGAAACCATGGCCGAGCGTATCGCCCAACTGATCCTGGCCGAGTTCCCGGTCCAGTCGGTGCGGGTGCGGCTGACCAAGCCGGGCGCCGTGCCCAACGCCGCCGGCGTGGGCGTGGAAATCGAGCGTTTTGCCAGGGACCAGGCGGTAAGCTGAGCCGTCATCAAAGCGTCATCGACGCCTGATAGCCTGCCTACCCATCCACCAACAGGAAGTGCATCATGGAAGTGCAGGCCGTACTGCTCGCCCTGATCCAGGGGTTCACCGAGTTTCTTCCCATTTCCAGCTCCGCCCATCTGATCCTGCCGTCCGTGCTGCTGGGCTGGCGGGATCAGGGCATGGCCTTCGACGTGGCCGTGCACCTGGGCAGCCTGCTGGCGGTGCTCTGGTATTTCCGGCGCGAGGTCGGCACCATGGCCGCGGCCTGGTGGCACTCCCTCCGTGGCGGCGGCCACAGCGCCGAGTCGTGCCTGGCCTGGGGCATCATACTGGCCACCGTCCCCGCCTGCGTGGTGGGCCTGCTGTTCGGCGACTGGATCGGGGATCACCTGCGCTCCGGCTGGGTGATAGCGGTGGCCACCATCGTCTTCGGGCTGCTGCTGTGGTGGGCCGATCGCATGGCCCGGCTGCAGAAAACCGAATACCAGGCGGGCTGGCGCGGTGCCCTCTGGCTGGGCTGTGCCCAGGCCCTGGCGTTGATCCCGGGGACCTCCCGCAGCGGCATCACCCTCACCGCCGGCCTGATGCTGGGCCTCACCCGGGAGGCGGCGGCCCGCTTTTCCTTCCTGATGTCCATCCCCATCATCTTCCTGGCCGGCAGCCACCAGGCCACCGATCTGATCGGCAGCCAGGCGGTGATGTCCTGGCCGGCGGTGGGCGTGGGCGTGCTGGTGTCCTTCGCCAGCGCCCTGGCCTGCATCCACCTGTTTCTGACCCTGCTCAACCGCATCGGCGTGCTGCCCTTCGTGCTCTACCGGCTGGGGCTGGGCGCCGTGCTGCTGTGGCTGATGACGGCTCAGGCCTGAGCCAGCAGGGCTTCCAGCTTTTGTCGGCGGGCGGCGGCGATGGCCTCGCCGATGGCCGGCCCCTTCAACCCCTGGGCGACGAAGGGCCCGGCGGTGATCTGCCGGAGCTCATCCAGCCATTGCCACAGCCGTTCCCGCTGGGGGTAGGGCCGGTGCTCGAACCCCTCGCGGCCCTGCAGATCCGCCTGGGCGCAGATCAGTAGCTGGGCGAAACGCTCCGGCTTGCGCCAGGCGTCGGTATGCTGGTACAGCTCGAGGATACGCCCGGCCTGCTCCGGGGACGGCTCCGCCAGCCGATGGAACAGGATGTGCCAGCGGCTCATCAGTATGGCCAGCTCCCGGTGCTCGGTCGGCACCCTGAAGCGGGCGCACAGGGCTTCTATCGGCGCCACACCCAGCTCACCATGATGGTGGTGGCTGGGCCATTTCTCCTGGGGCGTCAGCGCCTTGCCGAAGTCGTGGCAGAGGGCGGCGAAGCGGCAGGGCAGGTCGCCGCCCAGCTCCGCCGCCCGTTTGAGCACCATCAGGGTGTGCACGCCGGTATCGATCTCCGGATGCCATTGCTCCGGGCCCGGTATCCCGAATAGGGCGTCCAGTTCGGGGAAGAGCACGGCCAGGGCGCCGGCCTGGCGCAGCACCGTGAAATAGACCTGGGGATTGACGGTGGCCAGGGCCTTCTCCGTTTCCTTCCAGACCCGTTCCGGGGTCAGGGCCTTGAGCTCGCCGCCGGCGGCCATCCGCCGCATCAGGGCCAGCGTCTCGTCGGCCAGGGCAAAGCCCAGGTGGTGGAAGCGGGCGGCGAAGCGGGCCACCCGCAGCACCCGCAGCGGGTCTTCGGCGAAAGCGTCGGATACATGGCGCAGCACCCGGTTGTCGAGATCCGCCCGACCGCCGTAGGGGTCATGCAGGCGGCCCTCCTGGTCCTGGGCGATGGCGTTGATGGTCAGATCCCGGCGGCGCAGATCCTCCTCCAGGGTCACCTCGGGGCCGAAGTCACAGATAAAGCCGGTGTAGCCACGGCCGGATTTGCGCTCGGTGCGGGCCAGGGCATATTCCTCCCTGGTGTCGGGGTGGAGGAACACCGGAAAGTCCTTGCCTACCTGGGTATAGCCGAGCGCGAGCAACTGCTCCGGGGTGGCCCCCACCACCATATAGTCCCGCTCGCCGACCTCCAGGCCCAGCAAGGCGTCCCTGACCGCGCCCCCCACCAGATATGTTTGCACTTTTCCCCCCTCGCCTTAATATGAGTCAGCCCGTCCCCAAAGGGATTCAAAAGAACTTTTCCAGGATATTCGAGGCTATTGTCCCCAGTGCTGAAAAGGATGTCACTTCCTATCTTGCCGCTGTTGCTGCTGAGCCTGCTGGCAGGCGCCTTGCTGCCGGCCTTCGGCGGCACCGCCTGGCGCGGGGCGGGCGCCGACGACCGGGTGCCCATCTGCAGCGGCGGCACCCTGAAGTGGGTGTCCCTGGCCGAGTGGCAGGGCGAGCCGGCCACGGACGAAGACCCACCGCACCCCATGGCGGAGCACTGCGATCAGTGCCCCTGCTGGACCCAGATCCTCGATGCGGGCGATCCCGAACCTGGCCTGCTCTTGCCCGCCAGGCAGGCCTTCTTTGGCGGGCTGCCCGGCGGCTACACTCCTCCTGCCCGGGCGCCGCCGCGCTGGCCCGGTCTCGCTGCCCGCGCCCCTCCCGCCTTCCTCGCCTCCGTCTGATGTGAGCGCGCTCACCGCGCGTGCCTGTCTACCATTCATATTGATATCGAGGAAAGCGCATGACCATTATCACCAGAAACACCGCCCTGGCGGCGGCCCTGTCCTGCCTGTGGCTGCCGGCCGCGTCAGCCCATGTGACCCTGGAGCAGCCGACGGCCCAGCCGGGAGCCAGCTACAAGGCGGTGCTGCGGATACCCCACGGTTGCGAGGGGGAAGCCACCCATACCCTGAGGGTCAGGATCCCGGAGGGGTTTTACGACGTCAAGCCCATGCCCAAGGCGGGCTGGATGCTGGAAACCCTCACAGGTGACTATGCCCGGGCCTATGACAATCACGGCACGGCCGTGACCCGGGGGGTGAATGAAATCATCTGGTCCGGTGGCAAGCTGCCCGATGACTTCTACGACGAGTTCGTGTTCCGCGGGCGCTTCGCCGACAGCCTGCCGGCCGACAGCCGCTTCTATTTCCCCACGGTGCAGGAATGCGCCAACGGGGTGGCCCGCTGGATCGATACCTCGGGCGGCGAGGAGAGCGACGAGCCGGCGCCCGGCCTGACCCTGAAAGCGGGCCACCATCATTAACCGGAGCGGGCTCCTGGCCTGAACTCCCGGGGGCGGCGTGGCCGCCCCCGCTGTTATCCGCTGGCGGAGATGCTCATGTTGATGAAATCGCGCGCCCTGCTGCCCTGGCTGGGGCTGCTGCTCCTGCTGGGCTGCGGTGGCGCCCGTGCCCACGCCGTGCTGTTGCACGGCATACCGGCGGAGGGCAGTGTAGTTGGCGAATCGCCAGCCTGGCTGGCACTGCACTTTAGTGAAAGGGTCAGCCCCCTGGTGCTGACGCTGATCGGGCCGGATGGCGAGCCGCAGCAACTGGAGGGCGTGGCGCCTGCGCAGCAACTGCGGGTCGCGTTGCCGGCCACCCTGGCCCCGGGCAACTGGCTGCTCAGTTGGCGGGTGGTGTCCGCCGACGGCCATCCCATAGCGGGGGCGCTGGCGTTTGCCGTCGGTGTGCAAACCGAAGCGGCGGTGATGCCGACGACGGATGGTAGCCATTATCTCGCCATCTGGAGCGCCCGGGTGGCGGTCTATCTGGGGATGATGCTGGGTGTCGGTGGTGCCTGCGCCTGCCTCTGGCTCGGCACCGGGCCATCGCGCCCGGTCGTTGCCGCGCTCTGGCTGGGCGCGGGGGCCTTGCTGCTGTCGCTCGGCCTGCAGGGGGTGGATGCCCTGGGCCTGCCCCTGAGCGGCCTGCTGGCCTCGCCCGGCTGGCAGGCCGCCATGGCCACCAGCTATGGTCACAGCGTCGGACTGGCCCTGCCGGCCCTGGCCGGTGCCGGCGGCACCCTGTGGCTGCGGCGTCATTCAACAGCCATTGCCTGGCTGCTGTCGGCCACGGTCGTGCTCCTGTTCGGGCTGGCGTTTACGGTCAGCGGCCATGCCGCCTCGGCCGAGCCCCGCTGGCTGAGCCGCCCGGCGCTGGGGCTGCATGTGCTGATGGCGATGCTGTGGCTGGGCGCCCTGCCGCCGCTTTTGGTGGCCCTGGCCAGGCCGGGCGCGGACGCCCGGCGGGTGTTGGGACTGTTCTCCCGCTGGGCTCCCGGGATGCTGGCGGCGTTGGTGTTGTCCGGCGGTGTCCTGGTGGTGATACAGCTGGGACACTGGCGCGCCCTGGCCTGGCCCGGCTACAGCCGCATCCTGCTGCTGAAGCTGGCGCTGGTGGCCCTGGTGCTGGTGCTGGCCGCCTGGAACCGCTGGCGCCTGACCGCCCGGGTGCAGCGGGGAGAGGCTGCCGCTCGGCTGGCCCTGCGACGGCTGATCCGGCTTGAACTGGTGCTGCTGGTGGTGGTGCTGGGGCTGGTGGCGGCCTGGCGTTTTACCCCGCCGCCCAGGGCGCTGTTGCCGACGGGGCAGGTGCAGGTGGTCGTGGCCGACGCCGGGCTGCGGGCGGTGCTGACCCTGTCCCCGGGCAGGGCCGGCCCGGTGCGGGCCGACATCCAGCTGCGGGATGACCAGGGGCGGATGGCGGAGGCCCGGGAGCTCGGCCTGCTGTTGTCCCATGACCAGGCGGGCATAGCGCCGTTCCGCCGTCGGGCGCTGCCACAGGCTCCGGGGCACTGGTTGTTGGAGGAACTGCCGTTGCCGGTGCCCGGCGACTGGTCGGTGACGGTGGAGGTGCTGGTCGGCGACTTCGACCGAATTCGACTGACCGGCACCCTGCGGCTGGCGCCCTGATACCCTAAACCAAAGGCGCCGAGGCGCCTTTCGGCCTGGAGTCAACGCCGTTGTCATGACCATATAAGTCGTTCCCTTTGCCCGCCGGTTTTGGCATGGGTGCTGCCCGTATAGGTAAATCCGAAGGTTTGCCAGCAGTCTGCTTTTGTTATTATCTCCGGCTTCCGGCCTGGCCTCAGCCTTCCCCCAGGGACAGCAGGGTGGCGTTGCCGCCGATGGCGGTGGTGTTGTTGGTAACGGTCTTCTCGGTGATAAAGCGGCTCAGGTAGTGGGGGCCGCCGGCCTTGGGGCCGGTGCCGGACAGGCCCTGGCCGCCGAAGGGCTGCACGCCCACCATGGCGCCGATCTGATCCCGGTTGATATAGACGTTGCCCGCATCCACGGATCTGGCCACCTGGTCGGCAAAGGACTCGTTGCGGCTGTGGATGCCCAGGGTCAGGCCGTAGCCGGTGCCGTTGATGTCATCGACCACCTGGCCGATGTCCTTCGCCTTGAATCGCACCACATGCAGTATGGGGCCAAACTGCTCCTTTTCCAGCTCCTTGATGCTGCCGATTTCCAACGCTGTGGGCCGCACATAGAAGCCCTTGTCGCAGCCCTTGGCCATGGGGGCCTCGGCGATGATCCGCTTGCCTTCGGCCTTCATCCGCGCCAGGTGCGCCTCCAGCCCGGCCCTGGCGCCCTGGTCGATCACCGGGCCCACGTCGGTGGACCAGAGCGCGGGATCGTCCACGCTCAGCTCCTTCATGGCGCCCTTGAGGATCTCCAGCACCCGCTCGGCGATGTCTTCCTGCAGGTAGAGCACCCGCAGGGCGGAGCAGCGCTGGCCGGCGCTTTGGAAGGCGGCGCGCAGCACGTCGCGCACCACCTGCTCGGGCAGGGCGGTGGAGTCCACTATCATGGCGTTCTGGCCGCCGGTTTCGGCGATGAGCGGCACTATGGCGCCCTGGCGTTTGGCCAGGGTCAGGTTGATCAACTGGGCGGTGTCGGTGGAGCCGGTGAAGCAGACCCCGGCGATGCGCGGATCCTGGGTGAGGGCCGCGCCCACGGTGGCGCCGTCGCCGGGCAGCAACTGCAGTACCTCGGCGGGAATGCCGGCCTGGTGCGCCAGCTTCACCGCCAGGTGGGCCACCAGCGAGGTCTGCTCCGCCGGCTTGGCCAGCACCGTATTGCCGGTGACCAGGGCGGCGGCCACCTGGCCGAGGAAGATGGCCAGTGGGAAGTTCCAGGGGCTGATGCACACGAAGGGTCCCCGGCCCTGGGCATGGAGCAGGTTCAGCTCGCCGGTGTAGCCGGGCAGGCGGGTGGGCTCGGCCATCAGGCGGCGGGCTTCAACGGCGTAGTAGCGGCAGAAGTCCACCGCCTCGCGCACCTCGTCGATGCCGTCCTGCAACAGCTTGCCCGCCTCCCGGGTACAGAGCGAGACGAACTCGGCGCTGTGTGCCTCCAGCAGTTCGGCCAGCTTTTCCAGGGCCCGGGCGCGTTGCTCCACCGGGGTGTCGCGCCAGCCCTTGAAGGCGGCCTGGGCCCGGCCCACCGCCTGCGCTACCGTCGCCTGGTCGGCAAACCACACCTGGCCTACCTGCCGGCCCTGATCCTGGGGGCTCAGCACGGCGCTGGCGGTGCCGCTGGTCAGGGTCTTGCCGCCGATCACCGGGCCAGCCTGCCACTGCTTGTCGGCCAGCCTGGCCAGTTCATTGAAGAAGGGGGTGCGGATGCCTTCGATATTCAGGTTCAGGCCCCGGGAGTTGACCCTGTCCGGGAAGATGGCCAGCGGCAGCGGGATTTTGTCGTTGGCCAGGCTGGGGCCATCCCGCAGGCAGGACTGCGGATGGGTGATCAGGCTGTCGATGGGGGTGTTGGGATCCACCAGCTTGTGCACGAAGGAGGTGTTGGCGCCGTTTTCCAGCAGCCGGCGCACCAGGTAGGGCAGCAGATCCTTGTGGGCCCCCACCGGGGCGTAGATGCGGCATACCAGGCCGGGGTTTTCCTTCAGCACGGTGTTGTACAGCTCCTCGCCCATGCCGTGCAGGCGCTGGAACTCGAAGCGGCGTTCCCCCGCCATGGCCATTACCGACACCACGGTGTGGGCGTTGTGGGTGGCGAACTGGGGATAGATGGCGCCCCGGGTCGCCTCGCTCAGCAGGTAGCGGGCACAGGCGAGGTAAGACACATCGGTGCCGGCCTTGCGGGTATAGACCGGGTAGCCGTCGATGCCGGCCTGCTGGCAGTGCTTGATTTCGCTGTCCCAGTAGGCGCCCTTCACCAGCCGCACCGGGATCTCGTCGCCCTGCTCCCGGGCCAGGGCGGTCAGCCAGCACAGTACCGGCAGGGCGCGCTTGGAATAGGCCTGCACCACCAGGCCGAGCCCGCCCCAGCCCCGGTTGACCTCGGCACGGTACAGGGCCTCGAACAGATCGAGGGACAGCTCCAGCCGGCCCATCTCCTCCGCGTCGATGGTGATAAAGACGTCCAGTTTGCGCGCCTCTGCCAGCAACCCCAGCACGGTGGCATGCAGCTCGCTCAGCACCCGCGCCCGGCTGGCTTCCTCGTAGCGGGGGTGCAGGGCGGACAGCTTGATGGAGACGGAGGGGCGCGGCACCGCCGGGTTGTTGAGCTGCTCGGCGCCCACGGTGGCGATGGCCTTGGCGTAGTCGGCACGGTATTTCTCGGCGTCGGCGGCGGTCATGGCCGCCTCGCCCAGCATGTCGTAGGAATGGGTGTAGCCGAGTTCGCGGGACTTGCGGCTGGCCTTGAGCGCCTCCTTGATGTCCCGCCCCAGCACGAACTGCTTGCCCATGATCTTCATGGCCGCGTACATGGCGGAGCGTACCACCGGCTCGCCCAGGCGGTTGATCATGCGGTTGAGCACATTGGCCGGGTTGCCGTCGAGCTTTTTGTCCATGCGTACTATCTTGCCGGTCAGCATCAGGCCCCAGGTGGAGGCGTTGACCAGGGTGGAATCGCTCTGGCGGAAGTGTCTGGCCCAGTCGGCGCCGGACAGCTTGTCCTTGATCAGTTCGTCGGCGGTATGGCTGTCGGGGATGCGCAGCAGCGCCTCGGCCAGGCACATCAGGATAATGCCCTCCTGGGTGTCCAGGCTGTACTGCTGCAGGAAGGCGTCGATGCCGTCGCCGCCATCGCTTTCCGCCCGCACCCGGGTCACCAGGCGGCGGGCCTGGTCGGTGATGCGGGCCAGGGTCTGGGCGTCGTCCGGCACCTGCTCCAGCAGGCTGGCCAGGTAGCTGTTTTCATCGACCACGTAGTTTCGGGTAATGTCCTGGCGCAGGGCCGGCAAATCACGGGGGGCGTAACCGGAAGCGAAGACGGTGGCGGCATTGAACATGGCGGCATTTCCTGACGTTGCTTGAGGAAGGCGGCAGTTCGGACGCCGCCTGGCTGGCCGTGGAAGCATGGAAACCCGATTGCCAGGGCGGTGCCGGATCGTCCGCGCTGCACCGGCATGGCCGGCAACAAGCCGTTCAATCGGGGGGTGGCGAGGGTATCCGATGCTACCTTTCCGGCTGTTTGTTCAAGGATAGTCCGCCTGGCGGGCAAGGCGTCGTGAGAGAGGGCATAGATACAAAAAATGGCGAAGCCGTTGCTTCGCCATTTCAAAACAGGGGGCGGGGTCAGTTCATCCAGCGATCCTGCCGGCGCTTGCGGCGCAGGGGGATCAGCGGCAGCAGAAAACCGACCAGGGCGCCGACGCCGGCCACCAGGCCGCCGCGCAGCAGCCAGTCCAGCCGCATCTGGTGTTCCCTGTCGTCCATCAGGCTGCTCAGGCGGCGATTGTCCGCCGCCAGCCGGTCGCTGGTCTGGCGCAGTTCGGCCAACTGCTCATGCAGTTCGTCCAGTTCCTGCTCCTGCCGCTGCAGCCGCTCGGTCTTGTCCTGCACATCCTGGCGGTGGCGCTCGTCGGCGCTGGCCAGTTGCTGCCTGGCATCCGCCAGTTGCTGCTCCAGGGCCGGCAGCCGGGAGCGGAAGCTCTCCTCGGTCTGCACGAACTGGCCGTCCACCCAGCCGGTGCGGCCGTCCTTGTCGCGGATCTGCACGTATTTGCTGTCGGCGTTGCGGCTCAGGTATTCCACCGGCTCGCCGGCGTTGATGGAGCCGAGGATGCGATACTGGTTGCCGGGGCCGGCATGCAGAAAGGCGTAGACGTTGTCGGAGATATAACGGGTGGCGGCCTCGGCATGGCCGAGCCAGGGCAGGCTGCACAGCAGCGCCAGTAGTACTTTTGATTTCACCAGGGTGTCCTTCACTGTCGTCGATGAAATCATGGTAATGGGGGGCGGAGGGAAGGACAAGAACAAGGGGGCCTGCCGGCCCCCTCGATCAGACGAACATCCACTGGATGACGTAGAAGAACACGATGGCCAGTATGGCCCCCGCGGGCAGGGTCACTATCCAGGACACCACTATGTTGCGCAATACGTTAAGGTTGAGGGCGGCGATACCCCGGGCCAGGCCGACCCCCATCACCGCGCCCACCAGGGTCTGGGTGGTGGAGATGGGCAGGCCGGTACCGGATGCGATCACCACTGTCGCAGCGGTGGCGAGCTGGGCGGCGAAGCCGCGGCTCGGCGTCAGGTGAGTGATGCCGGTACCCACGGTGGCCATCACCTTGTGGCCCAGCGACGCCAGGCCGATAACGATGCCGATGCCGCCGAGCGGCAGTATCCACCAGGCGATGGTCGACTTGGCGGCGATCTGGCCGGCGCTTTCCACCACGCTCACCACCGCCGACAGCGGACCTATGGCGTTGGCCACGTCGTTGGAGCCGTGGGCGAAGGCCATGGCGCAGGCGGTGACCACCATCAGGATGCCGAATACCTTCTCCACGTTGGAGAAGTGCATGTCCTTGTCATCCTGGGGGTTGTAGCGCTGGCGCTTGATATAGAAGGCACAGATGACGGCGCTGATCAGGGACACCACCACCGACAGGCCCCAGCTCTGCAGGTTGGTCATGTCCAGGCCCACGTGGCTCAGGCCCTTCTTCAGGGTCACCAGGCAGATCACCATGACGGTGAAGAAGATATAGACGGGCACGTACTTCTTGGCCGCCGCCAGCGGGCTGTCGGCGTTGAAGATCAGGCGCTGCACGCTGATAAAGGTGAAATAGGCGAGCAGGCCGGACAGGGCCGGGGTGACGATCCAGGAGCCGAATACCCCCATCACCTTGTTCCAGTGCACCGCCTCGGCCCCCAGGGACACCAGGGCGAAGCCGATGATGGCGCCGATGATGGAGTGGGTGGTGGACACCGGCCAGCCGAAGTAGGAGGCCAGCAGCAGCCAGGTACCGGCGGCCAGCAGCGAGGCTATCATGCCGAACACCAGCTGGTCGGGGGTGTCGACGAAGGCGTCTGAGTCGATGATGCCGCTGCGGATGGTGGAGGTGACCTCCCCGCCCGCCAGGTAGGCGCCGGCGAATTCGAAGATCATGGCGATGATGATCGCCTGCTTGATGGTCAGCGAGCGGGTTCCCACCGAGGTGCCCATGGCGTTGGCCACGTCGTTGGCGCCGATGCCCCAGGCCATAAAGAAGCCGAAGACGGCCGCCACCAGGATCAGCGTGGTGCCGTAGTTAGCGATGATATCCATTTATATACCTTGTTGATTCGCTCAGGAACGGGACAGCATCAGCTCCAGACGGGCACCTACCCGTTCGGCCTGATCCGCCAGATCTCCGACCCATTCAAGGATCTTGTACAGGAAGATGATGTCGATGGGGTTGTAGCCGTCCTCGATGGCCTGCAACTGCTTGCGCAATCTGGCCTGCATGACGTCGGTATCGTCCTCGATCAAGTCCAGCTGGTGGATCATGTCGGTGACCAGATCCATCTCCCGGCCCTTGAAGCCGGTTTCCAGCAGTTCGTCGAGCTCGTCGATGGCCTTGGCGGCCTGGGCGGTGGCGTCGATGCAGCGGTTGAGGTAATCCATGAAAGAGGATTTGAGCTGCAGCGGGATTTCCATCTGGCGGCCCACGATGCGGCCGGAGATGTCCTTCGCCTTGTTGGCGATCTTGTCCTGCTGGGTGAGCAGCTCCAGCATGTCGGTGCGGGCGACCGGCATAAAGAGACCGCGGGGGAGTTTGAGGCGGATTTCCCGCTTGAGGGCGTCGGCCTCCCGTTCCAACTGGGAGATGCGGCCCTGGATCTGTTCGGCCTTTTCCCAGTCCTGCTCCCACATGGCGTCGAAGAAGGGAACCAATTGCTGTGCAGCCTCATGGACTTTCATCACATGCTTCTGCAGGGGCTTGATCGGGGACTTGGCAAAGAGTCCCAAAATAGTATTTACTGGCATAGCCAATCCTGTGTCGGTGAAAAAACACTCGATACATCAATGTGGCGCGCATGGTAACTTAACTACAAAGGCAAGAAAACAGCATTTTTCATAAAACCGTCATGTCTCTCTGCTAGCGGTTTCTGCTTTTACTTTTAAATCAGAAGGTTGGTTTTCCGGACACCCTTATGGATACAGAAATAGAGATCAAGTTCCTGGTCTCGCGCGATGTCACCGACGCCCTGCCCGAGCTGTTGCAATCTTACCAAATCCTCAAGCACGACCGGCGGCATCTGGCCAATACCTACTACGACACCCCCGACCTGGCGCTGCGCCGGATGGACGCCGGCCTGCGCATCCGCAGCCAGGACGGCGCCCTGGAGCAGACCGTCAAGCTGGCGGGCAGCCAGGTCGGCGGCCTGCATCAGCGGCCGGAATACAATGTGGCGCTGGCGGCGCCCGATCCCGACCTGGCCTTGTTCCCCGCCCATATCTGGCCCGCCGGGGTCGACGCCGCCGCCCTGCAACAGGCGCTGCAGCCCCTGTTCTGCACCGACTTCGTGCGCCGGCGCTGGTTGCTGGCCGATGACGGCACCGAGATCGAACTGGCCCTGGACGAGGGCGAGGTGCAGGCGGGCGAGCGGCGCGAGCCCATCCGCGAGCTGGAGCTGGAACTGGTGCGGGGGGATGCTTCCCGCCTGTTCGAGCTGGCCGACACCCTGGTTCGGCAGGGCGGCCTGCGCCTGGGGGCGGTATCCAAGGCCCAGCGCGGCTACCGCCTGGCGGGCCTCAGCCCCATGCCCCGGCTGCGGGCCCTGGCGCCGGCCGACTTGAGGGCGGAAGACGGCTGCGAGCAGGCCATGGTGACCCTGCTCCATCAGGGGCTGCGCCACTGGCAGTATCATGAGGATGGCTGGATGGCAGCGCCCGGCACCGACTGGCTGGTACAGCTGCGCGAGGGGGCCGCCCTGGTGCACCAGATCCTGCTGATGTTCGGCGAGCTGGTATCGCACCGCATCAACAGCGGCTGGATCGACGATCTGCTGTGGTTGCAGCAGCAGCTGTCCTGGCTGGACCGGGCCCAGATGCTGGCCCACCTCACCGCCGACAGGGGCCATTATCTGCGCCGGCTGGACTGCCAGAAGGCATTGCTGGCGGAGCTGGCGGAACAACAGGCGCAACTGCCCGACGAGCAGCAGCTGCGCGAGCTGTTTTACGGGCCCCGTTATGGCCGGCTGCTGCTCCGGCTTACCCACTGGCTCTATCGCCAGGACTGGCGGGCCGGGCTGGCGCCGCAGCAGAGCGCGCAACTGGCCGCGCCCATCAACGGCCTGGCCCGGGAACTGCTGGAAGACAGCTGGCAGACCCTGCGCCAGAGCGCCCTGGGCGGGCCGGTACTCGACGGCGAGCAGTATATCCAGCAGAAGGGCAAGCTCAGGCGCACCCTGATGGTGGGGCTCTGCTTCAGCGGTCTCTACCCGGAGGAGGAACGGCTGGCCTTTCGCATGCCCTGGCTCGACATACTGCGCGGTATCGAGGATCTGGACATGCTTTCGCCCCTGGAGGACGTGCGCGAACGGCTGGCGGCGGAAGATCGCGAGGAGCTGGACGACTGGCTGGCGCGCAAGCGGCGCTTCCTGCTGGAAGCCCTGGAGCAGTCCCGGGCCCAGGCCCTGCAACTGGAGCCCTACTGGCGCTGAGGCCTAGCCTTCATCGAGCTGCTGGCGGCTGTAGGCCAGCAGCTCGTCCATCACCCTGTGCTTGATTTCCAGCTGCTGCTCGGGACGCAGGCCGTAGCGCTCGGCCAGGTAGGCGTAATCCTCGGGGCTGAGCGACACCGTCAGCCGGGGGCGTTTGGGCTTGGCGGCGGTGGGCAGGGTCAGGATGTGGCGGATCTGATCCGAGGGGCTCAGGCCGTTGTCCAGCGCCTCGCGCCGGATCTGGTATTGCAGCTTCTCGTCCATGTCGAAGGCTACCTGCACCGCCTTGGCGGCGCGCACCGAACTCTGCCATTTTTCCGGTATCTTGCGCTGGCTCAAGGGCGGCCTCCCAGTTGCTGTTGCAGCCGGGCCAATACCTGCTCGGCGCTGTGGGGGCAAAGGGCCCTTGGCGCCTCGTCGGGCTCCGTGTCCTGATGCTGGCGTTGCTCCCGGGCGCGGATATCGGCCAGGGCTTGCTTGGCGTTGACCAGGGTCACCGCCGGATGGCGGCGGATGGCGGCCATGGTCTTGCGCACGCAGGCGGTGGTTTTGGCCATGGCCAGCTGGCGGCACAGATCATGGTAGTGGCGCTCGGCCTCCAGCCAGCGGCGCTGGTAATAGCCCAGCCGTTTTTCCAGCCGGGCGAGGTCGGCGGCCAGCTCGTCCTGGCGGTCTTCCAGCCGGGCCACCTCGGTGGCCTGGGCGTGAGCATCGTGGCCGGCGGCCAGGGTCGCCAGCACGCCTTGTTCCTGCCGGTGCAGTTCGTGCCGCAACGCCCGCTCGCGGCGGTCGGCCAGCTGCCGCTCGGCCTTCAGTTGCCGGCACTGGCGCGCCAGCCCCTGCATGTGCTGTTCGGCGTGGCGGCAGGCGCGCACCAGCTGAACGCAGACCCTGTCCGGATCCAGGCTGCCGTCTTGCGGATCCTGCAGGCTGCGCAGGACCTGACCCAATACGCTCATAGCCCCGTCCTCATAACAGAAACTCCGCCATGTCCTCGATCACCTCGAGGCAGTTGTCGCTCAGCACCGCCAGCTCGTGCTCGATGTCGGCCAGATCGGCGTTGAGCGACAGGGCGCCGAACACCACGTACCAGTCGTCGAGCCGGGCAAAGGCCGACAGCGGCATGGGAATGTTCATGTCGAGCATGGCTTCCAGCATGGCCTGGCGCCGGGCCGGATCGACCTGGCTTTCGTCCCACAGGTAGCTGATGCACAAAATCTGATCGTCGGAAACGGAGATGAACAGGGGCAGCTCTTCGCGCCCTTCCACCGTCACCTTGAGCACCTCCACCTCGCCGGGGATGGGGAAGCACTGAAAACCGAAGCCGGTGCTCGACTGGTCGCCGAGCCCTTCGAGATGCCGGCCGATAACTGAGAGTTCCATCAACAGGTCCTGACATAATAAGTCCGCTACAGACTAATCAGCCGCCGCCTTCAGTGCAAGCCCGCGCTCCGTCGTCGCCGGCCGGCGCGACAATCTGCGCCGGCTCTCTGTTCAAGGCCGGCAACAATGGTAGTCTGGTGCCAGAATCCGCCAACAAGGAAACCTAGATGGGAGAGATGCCCGCCCTGCTCGGGGCCCAGGCCGACAGACACTGGGCCCGCTTCGAAGAACGCGCCGGCGACATCCGTGCCGGCCTGAGCGAACCGCGCTGCGAACAGCTCAGGGCGCTGTTCGCCTGCAGCGATTTCGCCGCCGACAGCCTGTGCCAGCAGCCTGAGCTGGCCCTGGAACTGGACGACGAAAAGGACTTGCACAACGGCGACCGGGCCGGCGGCTACCGGCCGGCGCTGGCCGCCCAACTGGCGGCCGTGCACGACGAGGCCGGCCTGCTGCGCGCCCTGCGCCGCTTTCGCCGGCGCGAGCTGCTGCTGATCGCCTGGCGGGAGATGCTGCTGGGGGCCGAGGTGGAGGAAAGCTTCGAGCATATCTCGGCCCTGGCCGATGCGCTGATCGTGGAAGCCTATCGCTGGCTCTACCGGCGCCAGTGCGCCGAGCTGGGCACCCCCTCCGACGCCGAGGGCAAGCCGGTGCCCATGCTGATCCTGGGCATGGGCAAGCTGGGCGGGCGGGAGCTCAACTTCTCCTCCGACATCGACCTTATCTTCACCTTTCCCCACAACGGGGTGACCCAGGGCGGGCGGCGGGAGCTGGCCAACCAGCAGTTCTTTATCCGCCTGGGGCAAAAGCTGGTCAACGCCCTGCACCAGACCACGGTGGACGGCCAGGTCTACCGGGTGGACATGCGGCTGCGGCCCTTCGGCGAGTCCGGCCCCCTGGCGGTGAGCTTTGCCGCCATGGAAGACTACTACCAGCACCACGGCCGCACCTGGGAGCGCTACGCCATGGTCAAGGCGCGCATCCTCAATGACGAGGGCGAATACAGCGCCGAGCTCAAGGCCATGCTCAAGCCCTTCGTGTTCCGCCGCTACATCGACTTCGGGGTGATCGATTCCCTGCGCCAGATGAAGGCGATGATCGCCGCCGAGGTGCGGCGCAAGGGACTCAAGGACAACATCAAGCTGGGCGCCGGCGGCATCCGCGAGGTGGAGTTCATCGCCCAGGTGTTCCAGCTGATCCGCGGCGGCCGGGAGCCGGCGCTGCAGGTGCGCCATCTGCCCCAGGCCCTGGCGGCGGCGCGAGAGGCGGGAGCGCTCAGTCCCGAGGTGGCCGAAGAGCTGCACCAGAGCTACCGCTTTTTGCGCAAGGTCGAAAACTTCCTGCAGGCCTTTGCCGATCAGCAGACCCAGACCCTGCCCCAGGACGAACTCAACTGCACCCGCCTGGCCTGGCTGACGGGCTACCCGGACTGGGATGCCTTCTACCGGGCGCTGCACGATGCCATGGCCCTGGTGCACCGCCAGTTCGAGCAATTGATCGGCGACAGCACCGAGGCGGAAGAGGAGGGCGCGGCCCAGATCTGGTTCGACATCTGGCAGACCGACTGGGAAGAGGAAGAACTGGTCCGGCTGCTGCAGGAACAGGGCATGGCCGAGGACAAGGCCGGGCGCCTGGCCCGGGCGCTCAATACCTTCAAGGAAGAGTGTCCGCGCCGGGCCATGGGCCCCCAGGGACGCCAGGCGCTGGAGAAGCTGATGCCGGTGCTGCTCGACAAGGTCAGCCAGTCCGACACCCCCGGCATCCTGTTTGCCCGGCTGCAAAAATTGCTGCTGCAGATCGCCACCCGCACCGCCTACCTGCAGTTGCTGGTGGAAAACGCCGGCGCCCTGACCCAGCTGATCCGCCTGTGCGAGGCCAGCTCCCTGGTGGCCGAGCAGCTGGCGCGCTATCCCATTCTGCTGGACGAGCTGCTGGTGCCCCAGCTGCTGTACAACCCCATCCCCCTCGATGCCTACCGGGGCGAGCTGCGCCAGTTCCTGCTGCGGGTGCCGGAGGAGGACGTGGAGCAGCAGATGGAGGCCCTGCGCCAGTTCAAGCAGATCCATCTGCTGCGCATCGCCGCCGCCGACATCGCCGGCGCCCTGCCGCTGATGAAAGTGAGCGATCACCTCACCTGGTTGGCGGAGGCCATGGTGGAAGAGGTGGTCAACCAGGCCTGGGCCCAGATGAGCGCCCGCCACGGCGTGCCCGAACAGCTGGCGGACAGCGGCCGCAAGGGCTTCGGGGTGGTGGCCTACGGCAAGCTGGGCGGCATCGAGCTGGCCTACAGCTCGGATCTGGACCTGGTGTTTGTACAGGAGGCCGGGCTCAAGGGCCAGACCAACGGCGACAAGCCCCTGGACTGCCGCCAGTTCTACCTGCGCCTGGCCCAGCGCATCATCCACCTGTTCAGCACCCGCACCCCCAGCGGCGTGCTCTACGAGGTGGACATGCGGCTGCGCCCGAGCGGCGCCTCCGGCCTGATGGTGAGCCCGCTCGACGCCTACCAGGCCTACCTGCACAACGAGGCCTGGACCTGGGAACACCAGGCCCTGGTGCGCAGCCGCATGATAGTGGGCGATCCGCCGCTGTTCGAGGCCTTCAACGACATCCGCCGGGAGGTGCTGGGCAAGGAGCGGGAGCGTGGCGAGCTGGCGCTGGAGGTGGTGCAGATGCGCGAGAAGATGCGTGCTCATCTGATCAAGGCCGGGCCCGGCGAGTTCCACCTCAAGCAGTCGGTGGGTGGTCTGGCCGATATCGAGTTCCTCACCCAGTACCTGGTGCTGGCCCATGCCCATGAGCATCCTGCCCTGACCCGCTGGTCCGACAATATCCGCATCCTGGAGGCGGCGGTGGAAGTGGGGCTGCTGGAAGAGGAGGAGGCCGGCCGGCTGAAAACCGCCTACTGCGCCATCCGCGACCGGGGCCACCGGCTGAGCCTGTCCGACCAGCCCGGCCGGGTGCCGGACAGCGAACTCGTCCGGGAGCGGGACTGGGTGGTGGCAAGCTGGAACAAATGGCTTAAAGATAGCTAGAAGCTAGAAGCTAGAAGCTAGAAGCTAGAAGCTAGAAGCTGGAAGCTGGAAGCTGGAAGCTGGAAGTCGGAAGCGTAAACCACTCGGGCTGCTTCCAGCTTCCGGCCTATCGCTTCCCGCTTCAGTACCGGTAAGGCACCCCTTCCGGGGTGGTCTTGAAGCGCCGGTGCAGCCACATGTACTGCTCCGGCGCTTGGCGGATGGCGGCCTCGAGCACCCGGTTGCCGGTGATGGCGTCCGCTTCGTCGTCGCCGGTGGGGAAGCCGGCCAGGGGCGGCTGGACGACCAGCCGGTAGCCGTCTCTCTCGCGCAGGGTGAAGCAGGGCAGGGTGACGGTATTCTTCACCCGCGCCAGGGTGGCGGTGCCGGTGATGGTGGCGGCCTTGTCCACCGCGAAAAAGGGCACGAACACGCTGGCGTGGCTGCCGTAGTCGTGGTCCGGCGCATACCAGAGCGCATCGCCGGCCCGCAGCGCCTTGAGCATGCCCTTGATGTCGAGCCGATCCACCAGGTACTTGTTGGAGCGGCAGCGGCCGTGCACCTGGGCATATTCCAGCACCGGGTTGGTGTTGGGCCGGTAGACGCCCACGCCCGGCCGGTACAGGCCGAACTGGCGGGCGTTGAGCTCGAGCGTAAGGAAGTGGGCCGACAGCAGCAGCATGCCCTGGCTTTTGGCCGCGGCGGCATCCACCTGCTCGGTGCCCTCCATGCGGGTGAGGGCCCGCATGCGCCAGTCCGGCCAGAACCAGGCCATGCCGGTTTCGAACAGGGCGCAGCCCACGCTCTCGAAGTTGCCCCTGAGCAGGTGCTCGCGCTCGGCCAGGGTCAGCTCCGGCAGGGCCAGCTCCAGGTTGCGCCGGGCCACCTTGACCCGGGACTTCAATACTTTCATCGACAGCCGGCCCAGCCCGCGGCCCAGGGCCATCTGGGCGCGCCAGGGCAGCAGGGTGACCAGCAGCCACAGCAGGCAAAGGCCGAGCCAGTTCAGGGCATAGCGCGGGTGCAGCAGCGCCGCGTGAAAGGGAGGAAGCCGGGAGTCTTGCATCAGGGAGTCGCCATCGTCGTCGAATGGCCGAATTCTAAATAACAATGGCGGTAATGGCCACCCAAGGCCGGCCGACGGGTGCGATCGGCCGTGGCTGTGATAAGATTTCGCCTTTCCATATCGACAGGGGTCGGAACCTATGAAGATCAAGTTGCCGGAATTCGATAACGCCAGGGTGCTGGTGGTCGGGGATGTGATGCTGGACCGCTATTGGTCCGGCCCCACCGGGCGCATCTCCCCCGAGGCTCCGGTGCCTGTGGTCAAGGTCGAGCACATTGAAGAACGCCCCGGCGGCGCCGCCAACGTGGCCCTGAACGCCGCCGCCCTGGGCGCCGGCGCCCGGCTGCTGGGCCTGACCGGCGACGACGAGGCGGCCAGCTCCCTGCAGGACAAGATGAAGGGGGTGGGGGTGGAGTGCGACTTCGTTCGTCTCGATAGCCACCCCACCATCACCAAACTCAGGGTGATGAGCCGCAACCAGCAACTGCTGCGGCTGGACTTCGAGGAAGGCTTCGCGGCCGGGGACGCCGCTCCCCTCACCGACAAGACCCGGGCCGCCCTGGCCGAGGCCGGGGTGCTGGTGCTGTCCGACTACGCCAAGGGTGCCCTGGCCCAGGTGCAGCAGCTTATCCACGCCGCCAACCAGGCCGGGGTGCCGGTGCTGGTGGATCCCAAGGGCTCGGATTTCGAGAAGTACCGGGGCGCTACCCTGCTCACCCCCAACATGAGCGAGTTCGAGGCGGTGGTGGGCAAGGTGAAGGACGAGCAGGAGCTGGTGGCCCGCGGCCTGGAGCTGGTGGCACGGTTCGAGTTCAAGGCCCTGCTGGTGACCCGCTCCGAGCACGGCATGACCCTGATCCGCCCGGGCGAGGACGAACTGCACCTGCCGGCCCAGGCCCACGAGGTGTACGACGTGACCGGTGCCGGCGACACCGTCATCGCCACCCTGGCCTCGGCCCTGGCCGCCGGCCTGCCGCTGGACGAAGCCTGCGCCCTGGCCAACGTGGCCGCCGGCATAGTGGTCGGCAAGCTGGGGACCTCCACCGTTTCCGCCATCGAGCTGGCCAACGTGCTCTACGGCGGGCCCGAATCGGGCATGGGGGTGGTGACCGAGCAGCAGCTCAAGTACGTGGTGGACGCCGCCCGCCGCCGGGGCGAAAAAGTGGTGATGACCAACGGCTGCTTCGACATCCTCCACGCCGGCCATGTGTCCTACCTCAACAACGCCCGCAAGCTGGGCGATCGGCTGATCGTGGCGGTGAACACCGATGCCTCGGTGCGCACCCTCAAGGGCGAGGGCCGGCCGGTGAACTCGGTGGACAGGCGCATGGCGGTGCTGGCCGGCCTGGGCGCGGTGGACTGGGTGGTGCCCTTCAGTGAGGACACCCCGCGCCGGCTGATCGCCGAGGTGCTGCCCGACGTGCTGGTCAAGGGCGGCGACTATAAACCCGAGGACATCGCCGGCTTCGAGGAAGTGACCGCCAACGGCGGCGAGGTGAAGGTGCTCAACTTCGAGGACGGCTGCTCCACCACCGCCATCATCCAGGCCATCCGCACCCGCTGAGTGGTTGCGCATAAGAGCCGGTTTGACATTTTTTGTACTTGGCCAAAGCGCACTACTCCACCGACTCGCCGTGGGGCCAGATACTCACCATTTCGGCCTGCTGCGAACATTCACTGGATGTTCGGTCAGGCCGAAATGGTTCGTCACGGTGAGCAAGCTCGCCCCCTGGGGACTCCGCCGCGCCTTCCCTGGCGCGGAGGGTCGGCGGAGCAGCACCCTTTGCCCTCTCCCAAGCTCACTGTCGCCTGTTGGCGCGACGACAACGGCGAAGCCTGGAAGAGGCAATCCCTGTTGACTCTGTGTTTGAGTCGTCACCGACGAGTTTCGTAAGGATCGTAAACAGCTGCCAGTAAAAACGGGGCCATTCGGCCCCGTTTGATTATAAAGGTGGAAGCGGGGCGGGTTGCGGCTCCCCTAATTCCCGGTGGCCCAACCCCGCGTCCTTATCCCGTCAGGGATTACTGCTCAAGCCACAGCTGATCGTCCTTGGCGACCAGGGGCCAGACCTTGACCTTGACGTCCTCCTGCTCCAGGCAGCGGCCGTCTTTCAGTGAATAATGGTGCTTGTACAGGGGCGAGGCCACGCAGGGCTCGCCCTTGATATCGCCGACGATGCCCCGGGCCAGCACCTGGGCGCGGCCCATGGGATCCCAGTTGTCGAGGGCGAAGAAGCCGAGCCCGGGCAGGTTGAACAGGGCCAGTTGCCGGCCCTCCACCAATGCGGCCATGCCGCTGTGCTCGGGGATGTCGTTGACGTGGCAAAGGCGAACAAGACTCATGATACCTCCTTGATTTCAATCAGTTCTACCGGGCGGATCTGGCCGCGCTTGCGCTCGAAGACGATGCTGTCATCGGCCTCGTCGGTGTTGACGAAGCTCTTGAAGCGCTTGAGTTTTTCCGGATCCTGCAGGGTGGCTTTCCACTCGCACTCGTAGGTGGCGATCACGTGGGCCATGCGCCCTTCCAGCTCCTCGGCCAAGCCTAAGGAGTCGTCGATGATGACTTCGCGCAGGTAGTCCAGGCCGCCTTCCAGGTTTTCCATCCACACCGAGGTGCGCTGCAGCTTGTCGGCGGTGGCCACGTAGAACATCAGCAAGCGGTCGATGTAGCGGATCAGGGTGTCGGTATCCAGATCGGTGGCGAACAGGTCGGCGTGGCGCGGGCGCATGCCGCCGTTGCCGGCGAAGTACAGGTTCCAGCCCTTTTCGGTGGCGATCACGCCCACGTCCTTGCCCTGGGCCTCGGCGCACTCACGGGTGCAGCCGGACACCGCGAACTTCAGTTTGTGGGGCGAGCGCAGACCCTTGTAGCGGTGCTCCAGGGCCACCGCCAGATCCAGGGAGTCCTGCACCCCGTAGCGGCACCAGGTGGAGCCGACACAGGACTTGACGGTGCGCAGCGACTTGCCGTAGGCGTGGCCGGTCTCGAAGCCGGCGTCGATCAGTTCCTTCCAGATCTGCGGCAGCTGCTCGAGGCGGGCGCCGAACAGGTCGATGCGCTGGCCGCCGGTGACCTTGGTGTAGAGATCGTAGCGCTTGGCCACCTGGCCCAGCACGATCAGCTGCTCCGGAGTGATCTCGCCGCCCGGTACCCGGGGCACCACCGAGTAGGTGCCGTTCTTCTGCATGTTGGCGAGAAAGGTGTCGTTGGTGTCCTGCAGCGGCTGGTGCTTGGGCGCCAGTACGTGCTCGTTCCACAGGGAGGCGAAGATGGAGGCCGCCGCCGGCTTGCAGCTGTCGCAGCCCAGGCCGGTGCCGTGCTTGGCCAGCAGTTCGTCGAAGCTCTTGATCTGGCCCACCTTGACCAGGTGGAACAGCTCCTGGCGGCTGTAGGCAAAGTGCTCGCACAGGCTCTTGTCGGCGGTGATACCCTGATCTTCCAGCGCCTGGTTGACCACCTGGGTGAGCAGGCCGGCGCAGCCGCCGCAGCCGGTACCGGCCTTGGTGCAGGCCTTGACCGCCGATACATCGCAGGCGCCGCCCTGCACCGCCTCGATGATGGCGCCCTTGCTCACGTTGTGGCAGGAGCAGACGGTGGCGGTGGCCGGCAGGGCCGCCTTGGGCGCGCCGCCGGCGGCATCT
The DNA here is from genome assembly GCF_002237365.1 of Zobellella denitrificans. Classification (GTDB taxonomy): domain Bacteria; phylum Pseudomonadota; class Gammaproteobacteria; order Enterobacterales; family Aeromonadaceae; genus Oceanimonas; species Oceanimonas denitrificans. Next base: position 4,733 of record NZ_NMUO01000016.1, on the reverse strand, counting down.
TCCGGCACCAGCAGGGCCAGGGGGTGATCCGGCAGCGGCATGTCGTTGAGGTAGGTCTGCAGCAGGGTGTCGTAGTCGCCGGTGTCGCCCACCAGCACGGCGCCCAGCAGGCGATCGCCGGCTTCGTTCAGCACCAGCTTCTTGTACAGATCCTTGCTGCGATCCAGCAGCAGCACTTCCTGGCTGCCCGGGGTCTGGCCGTGGGCGTCGCCGATGGCGCCCACGTCCACGCCCAGCAGCTTGAGCTTGGTGCTCATGTCGGCGCCCTTGAAGGCGCCGTCCTTGCCCAGCAGTTGGGCGGCCACGGTGCGGGCCATCTGGTAGCCGGGGGCCACCAGGCCGAACAGCTTGCCTTCCCACAGGGCGCATTCGCCGATGGCGTAGATGTCCGGGTCCGAGGTCTGGCACAGATCGTTGATGCAGATGCCGCCGCGCTCGCCCAGGGTGAGGCCGGCTTCGCGGCCCAGGGCGTCCTGGGGACGGATACCGGCGCTGAACACCAGCACGTCGGCTTCGAGCATGCCGCCATCGGTGAATTCGAGGCGGTGGGTGGCGCTTTCGCCGTCGATGATGTGCTGGGTGGCCTTCTCGGTGTGCACTTTCAGCCCCAGGCGCTCTATCTTGTCCTTCAGCAGGGTGCCGCCCTGGGCATCCAGCTGTACCGGCATCAGCCGGGGGGCGAATTCCACCACATGGGTTTCCAGGCCGAGCAGGCGCAGGGCGTTGGCGGCTTCCAGGCCGAGCAGGCCGCCGCCGATCACCACGCCGGTCTTGGCATTGCGGCAGGCGGCCTTGATGTCGGCCAGATCTTCCAGGGTACGGTAGACAAAACACTTGTCCCGCTCCCGGCCGGGGATGGGCGGCACGAAGGGGGTGGAGCCGGTGGCCAGCACCAGGCGGTCGTAGGAGAGCACGGCGCCGGCGGCGGTGGTCAGGGTCTTGGCGTCCCGGTCGATGGCGGTTACCGCCTCGTTAAGGCGCAGCTCGAGGCCGCTTTCGCCGTACCAGTCGGGGCTGGCCATCAGCAGGGCTTCCGGCTCCTTGCCGTCGAACACTTCGGAGAGGTGCACCCGGTCGTAGGCGGCATGCTTCTCGGCGCCGAACACCGTGATGTCGTACTGCTCCACGCCGTTCTGGTCCACCAGCTGTTGCAGCAGGTGGTGTCCGACCATGCCGTTGCCGATGACAATCAGTTTCTGTTTCATCATTGCTATCCTTAAGCCACCCAGGACTTGCTTGCGGGTTGATGGTTTTTGGTGGCCTTGGTGCGGCCCCGTTTAGTTGTGCGACTTGCGCTTAAACAGGGGATATCAAGATGCGTGCCAAATTTTATTTGTTTGATAAGTAAGGTTTTTTATACGAGGCACGAAAAAGCCCTGCCCGTTTAGGGAGCAGTGCTTTCACCATGATGATGCAGATAAAACAGGGAATAACTCGCTAGAGGTATCACTTTAGGGTTATGTAAAACAGAGTGCAAGCGTTTTTTCTTCGCCGATAAGCGGGGTGAACAAGAGACGGATAGCCGGCCGGGTGGTGCCATTGAGGGGGCGGTGCAGCCTGCCTGGGGCAACGAGAACGGGACTGAGCCTGGTGCCAAGGCTGATGGATTCCTGCCTGCGGGAACTGCGGCAGGAGCACGGCAAAGTGATCGGAGTACGGCAAGGCGTATGGGGAGTGAGTGCAGAGTGATCCGAAGCCTGGTCAGTGGGCCTGGCCGGGCGCGGGGCCCGGCCAGGATGGGTCAGGCGACGGCGAGGGAGTCCAGGGTGGCGGTGAGTTCGGCGCGCAGTGCCACCACCTCGCCGAGGATCATCAGCACCGGGCCGCTCGGCTTCAGGGTGGCGGCGGTGGCGGTCAGCCGGCCCAGTTCGGTGGTGGTGATCTGCTGGGCGGCGGTGGTGCCGGATTCGATCAGCGCCACCGGCAGTGACGCCGGACAGCCTTCGGCCAGCAGCCGGGGCTGGATCACGGCGGCCTGCTCCAGCCCCATGTAGAACACCAGGGTCTGGCCGGCCTGGGCCAGGGCGGACCAGCCCCGGAATTCACCGCCCTGCTGCAGGTGGCCGGTGACCAGGGTGACGGCGCGGGACAGGCCCCGGTGGGTGAGGGGGATCAGGCTGGAGGCGGCGCAGCCCAGGGCGGCGGTGATGCCCGGCACCACGCCGAAGGGGATGCCGTGCTGCCGGAGGTAGAGCGCCTCTTCGCCGCCGCGGCCGAAGATAAAGGGGTCGCCGCCTTTCAGCCTGACCACCCGCTTGCCGGTCCTGGCCAGGCGCACCAGCACGGCACAGATGTCTTCCTGGCGGGCGCTGGTCTTGCCGCAGCGCTTGCCCATTTCGATGCGTTTCACGCCGGCCGGGATCAGCGCCAGTATGTCGGGGCTGACCAGGCTGTCGTACACCACCACTTCGGCCTGCTCGATGGCGCGCAGGGCCTTGAGGGTGAGCAGTTCGGGATCGCCGGGGCCGGCGCCGACCAGGGTGACATTCATGCTTTGGCTCATCGCTTCTCTCCTTAATACCGCGAGGCGGCGCCACGGGGCTGTGATCCTGTTCCCGCCCCGACGGGGCGGTGCTGTACAGAACTAAGCAAAAGCGGTGCCATTTTTCATTGTTTGATAAATCAGCGGCTTGTGCCCGGCCGGGGGACGGTTTTGCACCATGACAAGGCGTTGGCCTCAGGCTGGTGCAACTGCTGCACTAAGGGCGGGGGGCCGGCTGCCCCAGGCCGAGCAGCAGGCGATCCAGCAGCACCGCGGCCAGGAGGGCGCAGCCCAGGCCCAGCAGGGCCCGGGCACTCTGGCCGTCCTGACCCAGCTCGGACAGGATGAAATGGCCCAGCCCCTGGGGCTGGAGCGCCATTTCGGCCAGGAGCAGCACCAGCCAGGCCAGGGCCAGGGGCAGGCGCAAACCCTGGAGCAGGGCCTGGGCCAAGTTGCCGGCGTCGGCCTGCCGCCCGGCCCTGGCCACGCCATGCAGGGCCGGAACCAGGCAGCCCAGCAGCATGCAGCCCAGCAGCGTGCTGGTGCCGCCGGGCTGGGGGCTCAGCAGCAGGGCGGCCAGTACCAGGGGGGCCGGCAGCAGCCTGGCCATCGACATTCCAGGCCCGGCTGCGATCCGGCGACGGCCCCGCGTCAGCAGCAGGCCGGCAGGCACCGCCAGCAGGGCCGTCAGGGCGAATCCGGCCAACACCCGTTGCAGGCTGAGCAGGAGTTGATCGAAGAAGGTAGGCGTGCGTTCGAAGGCGGGGATCCGGGGCAGGGCAGCGGCAGTTTCATCCTGCGCCAGCCGTTGCCGGAGCTCGGCCTGGTAGAAGGCGCGCTCCCTGTCCTGCTCGGCCTTGTGCTCCTGCAGCAGTTGCACCAGCTGACCGCCCAGTTGCAGGGGCCCGGGGGGATGGGGCGGCAGGCCGGCCAGCCCTTGCCACAGCACCAGGGCGAGCAGGACAGCGGGCAGGCGCCAGCGGGGGCCCAAGCGGGCGGATAACCGGGGTGATGGCGTTGTCTTCATGCGTGTCTTTCCCTGAGAGGCCGAACCAGGCTGTCAGGGATTCAAAAAGCGCGCCAAATATTAATCTATTGATAATAAATGGTTTTATTTTTCCGCTTGATGCAGGCTGATTCCTTTTGAGGCGGGCCTTCACCAGTTTGGGGCAGGGCGCCAAGGATAAAAAAAGAGCTCCCCTGCGAACAGGGGAGCCAGCCAAATGGCACAGTCTGGAGGAAACGGCTCGGGGCGGACCCGAGATTACGGAAATCGGGGTAGGCCGGGCGCGGCCCGGTCAGATGTGTTCTCCCTGCAGTTGGGGCTGGCATACCGCTATCAGCTGTTTCAGCTCCGGCACGCAGGAGCCGCAGCGGGTGCCGCACTTGAGCAACTGCTGCAACTGGGGCAGCTCGGTGATCTCGTTTTGTGCTATGGCACGGCGGATCTGCTCCTCGCTCACGCTCCAGCAGCTGCACACCAGCCGGCTGTTGCCGGCCAGGGCCTGGCTCAGCTGGCCGAGCAGCAGGCTGGGCTGCAGGGCGGTGCCGAGCAGGGTCGCCAGCGGCTCCGGGTTGATATGCCAGGGTGACAGTCCCAGCAGCAGCAGGCCGGCGATCTTGCCCTGCTCCAGGTTGACCAGCAGCCGGCCCTGGGGCAGGGGCCAGTCCAGCCAGCTGCCTTCGGCGGTCAGGGCGGCCCGGGCCTCGGCGGCGGAGGTATCGAGGTCGGCCAGGCTCCAGCACTCGCCCTGGGCCAGGGGGCGGCGGCTCCACCATGCCGGCAGCCGGGCCGGCGCCTCGGTGGCTATCCAACTGGCCTGCCACTGGAGTTCGACGGGGGTCGCCTGCACCCGGTTTTGCTTGAAGGCGGGCTGGCCGGACAGGGCGCATCCCCGGGCCTCGACCAGATCGTTGATGCGGCCGCCGGCGCTGAATTCCTCGCTCCAGTGCATGGGCACGAACACCTGGCCGGGCGCCATGCCCGGGTCGGCCACCGGCCGGACCAGGGTGCGGCCGTGTTCGTTGTGCAGGGCGATGAGCTCGGCCCGCTCCAGGCCGAGCGCGGCCAGGGTATCCGGGTGGAGCTGGGCCTGGGGCTCGGTGGCCGCGGCCATCAGCCGGGCCACGTGGCCGGTGCGGCTCATGGTGTGCCATTGATCCCGCAGCCGGCCGGTGTTGAGCAGCAGCCCGGCCGGCTGGGGGGGCAAGGGCCCCCCGCCCTTGCCGCCTTTGCCTTTCCCGGCAGTTT
>NZ_NMUO01000159.1 GCF_002237365.1 Zobellella denitrificans | reverse complement strand
GGGCCTGGGCCACCGGCTGGAGCACAGGCCGTCGGCCCTGTCCGGCGGCGAGCGCCAGCGGGTGGCGATCGCCCGCGCCCTGGTCAACAATCCCCGCCTGGTGCTGGCGGACGAACCCACCGGCAACCTGGACGCCCACAGCGCCGCCGAGGTGTTCGCGCTCTTGGCCGAGCTGCAGAGCGAGCTGGGCACCGGCCTGGTGGTGGTGACCCACGATCTGGCCCTGGCCGCCCGGCTCGACCGCCAGGCCCGGCTGGTGGACGGCCACCTGGAGGAGCAAGGCTGATGTTCCGCCCCTTGAGTGTCTACCTGGGCTGGCGCTTCAGCCGGGCCAAGCGGCGCAACCGCTTTATCTCCTTTATTTCGGTGGCGTCCATCCTCGGCATCGCCATCGGTGTCGGCGCCCTGATCCTGGGGCTGTCGGCCATGAACGGTTTCCAGCGCGAGCTGGAAAACCGCATCCTGTCGGTGCTGCCCCACGGCCAGCTCTACGCCGCCGAGGATCCGGTGCCCCACTGGGGCGAGCTGGTCGCGCAGCTGGAGGCGGCGCCCGGCATCCTGGCGGCGGCGCCCTTCGTGCCGCTCGAGGGCCTGCTCAGCAAGGGCGCCAAGCTCAAGGCGGTGCAGTTGCAGGGGGTGCTGCCGGCGCTGGAAGGACGCATCTCGCGGCTGGAGCCCTATCTCGGCGGCGCCAGCCTGGCGCGGCTCGAGCCGGGCGAGCGGGGCATCATCCTGGGCAAGGCCATCGCCGAGCAACTGGAGCTGGCGGTGGGCGACAGCGTCTCGCTGCTGCTGCCCGCGCCCGGCGCCCAGGGTTTCGGTTCGCCCCGCCGCCACAGCTTCACCCTGGTGGGCATCCTCAGCCTGGGCGGCCAGCTCGACACCGTGCTCGGCTACACCCACCTGGCGGACGCCCAGGCCCTGCGCGAGCTGGACGACGAGGTGATGGGCTTCCACCTGCGGGTGGACCAGGTGCTGGCCGCCGACCAGCTCACCCTGAACGCCGCCATGCCGCTGCCGGCGCCCTTCTACGTGAGCAGCTGGATGAACAGCCAGGGCAATATCTACCGGGACATCCAGCTGGTGCGCACCCTGATGATAGTGGTGCTGCTGCTGGTGATGGCGGTGGCCAGCTTCAATATCGTGTCCACCCTGGTGATGGCGGTCAACGAGAAGAAGGGCGACATCGCCATCCTCAAGACCATGGGCGCCGGCCCCTGGCAGATCCGCGGCGCCTTCGTGGTGCAGGGCATGCTCAACGGCGTGGCCGGGGTGGTGGTGGGCGGCCTGCTCGGCGCCCTGCTGGCGACCCGGCTGTCGGACATGGTGGCCGGCTACGAGCGCCTCACCGGGCACCGGCTGCTCAACCCCGAGGTGTACTTTATCGACTTTATCCCCACCGAGTTCCACTGGGCGGATCTCTGGCTGGTCACCGGCTCGGCCCTGGGGCTTATCTTCGTCGCCACCCTCTACCCCGCCTGGCGCGCCGGCCGGCTGCTGCCGCGGCAACTGCTGGGAGAAGCTTAATTTGGAGCGCAGGCGGCCCGCCTGCCTTCGCGCGTAGCGCGAACCCGTGGGGTGGGAGTAGTAGTTGGAGGGAAGCCCTCGGGCAAGAAGTGGTATGGCGGGTTGGGCCATGCTCTCCACGTCAGCGTGCGGCTTTTATGCGGGCGGGCCGCCCGCGCTCCATGTTGGGCAAGCCCTCACGGTTTCCTATTCACCTTCCGCAGCCACCAGGAGAACAGCACCTTGGCGCGCCAGCCCAGTTGCACCAGCAGCCAGCCGAGCAGGGCCGAGCCCAGGCCCAGCAGCAGGCAGCCGGTGAGCAGGGGCAGGGCGGCGGCGAGGGCCTCTTCTTCCAGCGGGCCGTCGAAGTCCAGCTCAGGGGTGCCCAGCAGGTGGGCGCCCAGGCGGTAGCCCAGGTAGAACATGGGGGCCAGGGTCACCGGGTTGTTGACCCAGACCATGGCGATGGCCAGCGGCATATAGCCCTTGAGCATCAGGGCCAGGGCGATGGCCACCAGGGTGTGCATGGGCAGGGGCAGCCAGGCGGCGAACAGGCCGGCGGCCACCGCCACGGCGGCGGAATGGCGGTTGCAGAACCAGTAGTCGGGCTCGAGCAGGCGCTCGCCGAACAGCCGCAGGGTCCGGTGCTGGCGCAGGGTGGCCTGGTCCGGCATCTTGCGGCGCAGCCACTGGCGCAGCATCAGCGGCTCCGCCGCCTGAGCTTCCAGCGTCGGGACACGGACCAGCGCCACATGGCGTGGATCACCATGTAGCCGGTGGCCGAACTGACCAGCCCCAGCACCAGGCAGCCCAGCAGGAAGGGAGGGGCTGCCGTGGTCATGGCGCTGCTGAGCCAGCTCAGGCTCATCTCGAAGTGCTGGTAGTGGTGGGGCTTGTTCAGCAGGAAGGAGCCCAGCCGGTAGGCGAAGTAGAACATGGGCGGCATGGTCAGCGGATTGGTGAGCCAGACCAGCACCACCGACAGCGGCAGGTTGACCCGGAAGCTCATGGCCAGCACCGCCGCCACCACCATCTGGAAGGGGATGGGCAGCCAGGCGCAGAACAGGCCCACCGCGAAGGCGCCCGCCGCCGAGTGGCGGTTCAGGTGCCAGAGGTTGTTGTCGTGCAGCCGGTGCCCGAGCATGCTCAGGTACTTGTGATTCTTGATGGTGCCCGGATCGGGCATCAGGCGTTTTAACGTCTTTTTTGGCATCTGCTCCGGGTCCGCAATACTTATCGGATGGACAAGCGGCTGTTCTTCTTCTGTGCCGGCGTGTCGAGCCTCCTGCTCTGGCCCTGGTTGCCGGCGTGGGACTGGTGGCTGCCGCTGGCCCTGCTGGGCGTATCGTGCTGGCGCAGCCGGCCGGCAACGGCCTGCTTCCTGTTCGGTATGATCTGGTCTCTGTGCTACAGCCACTGGCAACTGGGCTGGCTGCAGCATCCCGGCCTGTTCCAGCGCAGCCAGATAATGGCGGGTACGGTGGAGGCCGTTCAGCGCCGGGACAAGGGCGCGAGTCGGCTGATTGTCAGTCTGAAAAGTATTGATGGTCAAGTATTTTCCCCCCAACCCCGGGTGCTGCTGTCCTGGTACGGGGAGGGGCCGGCGCCGGCGGAGGGGGATTTCATCCGCTCGGTAAGCCGGCTGCAGCCGCCCCACGGGCTGCACAATCCGGGCGGCTTCGACAGCGCCCGCTGGCTGCTGGGGCAGGGCATCACCGCCCGGGGCTACCTGACCGGCAGCCTCCATCACCAGCCGGCACCGCCTTCCCGCCGGACGCGGTTGCTGGAGGCATTCCGGGATCTCAGCGCGGAACTGCCGAGCCAGCGCTGGCTGCTGGCCCTGAGTTTCGGCGATCGCAGCCAGTTGCAGGCGCAGGACTGGGAAACCCTGCGCGCCCTGGGCGTCAGCCACCTGTTCGCCATCTCCGGGCTGCATATCGGGCTGGTGGCGGGGCTGGGCCTGCTGCTCGGCCGGCTGGGGGGCGGTCGCCTGCCGGGTGCCTTGCTGGCGGCCGGCCTGGCCCTGGGCTATGCCTGGCTGGCCGGCTTTTCGCTGCCGACCCAGCGGGCGCTGCTGATGTTGCTGCTGTGGCTGGCGCTGACCGGCTGGGGCCGCTTCTGGAGCGGGCGGCGCATCCTGCTGGTGACCATGGCGCTGCTGCTGGCCGGCATGCCCTGGCTGGCGCTCAACCAGGGCTTCTGGCTGTCGGTACTGGCGGTGG
>NZ_NMUO01000158.1 GCF_002237365.1 Zobellella denitrificans | reverse complement strand
GCCATCCGCCGCGCTTTTTCGCGACCCTGGAGCAACTGGGCTTTGTCCTTGACCGGCGCCAGCTGCATCAGGAATTCCCCGGCCCGGGCCGGGCCGCCGTTGTTGATCACGGCACTCACCCGGCCGAGCCGCCACAGCCCCTCGCGCAGGGGCCCCATGGGCAGCAGGTGGCCGTTGCCGAAACGACGCTTGCCGTCCACCACCACCAGCTCGATGTCCCGGGCCAGGGCGTAATGCTGAAGGCCGTCGTCGCTGACGATGATGTCCACCCCCAGCGCCACCAGCCGGGCGGCCGCCTCGCCCCGGTTGGGCCCCACCACCACCGGGCAGCCGGTGCGTCTGTGGATCAGCACCGGCTCGTCGCCGGCCTCGGCGGCGGGAGTGGTCTTATCCAGCACCAGGGGATAGCGCTCGGCCTTGCCGCCGTAGCCCCGGCTGATCACCCCGGGCCGGTAGCCCTGGCCGCGCAGCCACTCCACCAGCCAGACCACCAGCGGCGTCTTGCCGTTGCCGCCCACGGTGAGGTTGCCCACTACTATCACCGGCACCGGCGCCCGGTACACGGCCTTGAAACCGCGCCGGAACAGCCAGCGGCGCAGGCCGCTCACCAGGGCGAACAGGGCGCTCAGCGGCGCCAGCAGCCACAGCCAGGTGGGCGCCTTGTACCAGGCCCGCATCAGGCCTCGCCGTACTGGATGCTGCGCAGCTGGGCGTAGGCGCCCTGGCGTGCCAGCAACTCGGCGTGGGTGCCCCGCTCCACCACCCGGCCCTCGTCGATCACCAGGATCTCGTCGGCGTTTTCGATGGTGGACAGGCGATGGGCGATCACCAGGGCCGTCCTGTCCTTGCGCAATGCCTCCAGCGCCGCCTGGATATGGCGCTCGGACTCGGTATCCAGCGCCGAGGTGGCTTCGTCCAGGATCAGCAGCGGCGCGTTGCGCAGCATGGCCCGGGCGATGGCGATGCGCTGGCGCTGGCCGCCGGAGAGGCTGGCGCCGTTTTCGCCGATCACGGTGTCGTAGCCCTGATCCAGTTTCTGGATGAATTCATCGGCGTAGGCCATTTTGGCCGCGGCGATGATCTGCTCGCGGCTGTACTCGCCCTGGGCCGCATAGGCGATGTTGTTGGCGATGGTGTCGTTGAACAGGTGCACGTGCTGGGACACCAGGGCGAACTGGCGGCGCAGATCGCTCAGCCGGTACTGGCGGATATCGACCCCGTCCAGGCGGATCTCGCCCTGGTCCACGTCGTAGAAGCGGGTCAGCAGGCTGGCGATGGTGCTCTTGCCCGAGCCGGAACGGCCCACCAGGGCGATGGTCTTGCCCGGCGCCAGGCTCAGGCTGACGTCCTTCAGCGCCGGGGTGTCCTTGGTGGGATAGCGGAAGGTGACATGATCGAACTCAATCCGGCCCTGGGCCCTGGCCAGCGGCTTGTCACCCTCGTCCTGCTCGCCGTCGCTGTCGAGCAGCTCGAACAGGCTCTGGCAGGCGGCGATGCCGCGCTGGTAGGAGGCGTTCACCTGGGTCAGGCTCTTGAGTGGGCGCATCAGCATCATCATGGAGGTGACGATCACGGTGAAGGTGCCCGGCGTCAGCTGTTCCTGAATATCCTCGAAGGTGGCCACGTAGAGCAGTATGGCCAGGGCGGTGGAGGCGATCACCTGCACCAATGGGGTGCCGATAGAATCCGCCGCCACCATCTTCATGTTCTGCTGGCGCACCTTGTTGCTGACGCCGAAAAAGCGCCCCGACTCCACCTGCTGGCCGTTGAACATCAGCACTTCCTTGTGGCCCTTGAGCATCTGCTCGGTGCTGCTGGTGATGTTGCCCATGGCGTCCTGCATGCCCCGGCTGATGCGGCGGAAACGGCGGCTGATCACCGCTATCATCACCCCCACCACGGGCCCGACCAGGAAGAAGATCAATGACAACTGCCAGGAATGGTAGAACATCAGCCCCAGCAGGCCGATGACGGTGGCCCCTTCCCGCACCAGGGTCACCAGGGTGGAGCTGGCGGCGGACGACACCTGGGAGGCGTCGTAGGTCACCTTGGACAACAGGTTGCCGGTGTTGTGCCGGTCGAAAAAGGCCACCGGCATGGCCATCAGCTTGTTGAACACCTGCTGCTGCAGGGTCATCACCACATGGTTGCCGACCCAGGCCATGCAGTAGCCGGACAGGAAGGTACAGACCCCGCGCAGGAAGACGATGCCGATCACGAACAGCGGCATCCATTTCAGCACGTTCGGATCCTGGCCGGTCAGGCCCTCGTCGATCAGCGGCTTGATGGAATAGACGAAGGTGGTGTCGACGGCGGCGTAGCCGGCCATGCCGATGATGGCGGCCACCAGACCGAGCTTGCGCTCCTTCACATAGCCGAGCAGGCGCTTGAGCACCGGCCAGGAGGAGGAGTGTGCATCTTGGGACATAAGGTCTCTGCCTTGAAAAACAAGGCGCTATTCTAACGGCTTCGCCTCCTGCAACCAAGCATTGAGCCGATGATACCAGGCACCGGAGCGCCTGGGATTCAGCAGCCGCCAGTGGTGGCCGTCCGCCGCCAGGTGCACCATGCCGTGCTCGCCGGTGGTGAGCTGCGCCACCCCCTGGCGCTCGAAGCGGGCCACCACCTCCGGCGAGGGAAAGCCCCAGCGGTTGTAAAAGCCGGCGGTATGCACCACCCAGTCCGGCGCCACCGCCCGGTTGAAGGCCTCGGTGGAAGAGCTGCGGCTGCCGTGGTGCGGGCTCAACAGCAACTGGGCGCCCAGCGCCTGGCCGGTGGCGAGCAGGGCCCGCTCGGCCGGCGCCTCGATGTCGCCGGTGAGCAGCAGCGACAGCCGGCCGTCGCCAATATGCAGCACACAGGAGTCGTTGTTGCTGTGGCCGCTCGGCTCGACCGGCCACAGCACCCGAAGGCGCAGCCGGCCCCATTGTTCGCTCTGCCCGGCCCGGCAATGCTGGCCGTCGGGCCAGGCGCCGCGGCGGTAGGTAACCGGCAGCACGGACGCCAGGTAGTCCCGGTTGCCGCTGTGATCGCTGTCGTCGTGGCTCACCACCAGGTATTCCAGGCGCTCGATCCCCAGGTGTCCCAACAATGGCAGGATCACCGCATCGGCCATGTTGAAGCCGGTGGGGAAACGGTTGCCGGTGTCGTACAACAGCGCCTCCCGCCCCTGTGTCACCAGCACCGACAGGCCCTGGCCCACGTCCAGCACCCGCACCTCCCAGGCCGGCCGGGACCAGGGCAGCAACAGCAGCAGGTACAGCGCCAGGCCCGCCACCCCGCGCCCCCCGGGCAACAGCGCCGCCGGCAGCACCAGCAGGGCCAGCAGCAGGGCGCCCTGGCCAAAGGCCGACAATACCAGCCAGGGCGAGAGCACCTGCTCCAGCCAGTGCAGCGACGCCATCAGGGGCGCGAACAGGCCATCCAGCAACGCCAGCACCGGCCGCGCCAACCCCGGTAAGGGCACCAGCGCCAGGCAGGCCAGCAACAACAGCGGAATGAACAACAGGGAAAACAGCGGGATCAGCAGCAGGTTGACCGGCAGCGACAGCCAGCTCAGGCCGCCGAACAGCACCATGACCAGCGGCAGCAGCAACAGGGTCAACCCCAGTTGCAGCCGCCACAGGCTGCGTCCGCCCAGCCAGCCGGCGCTCGCCAGCAGGGCCGCCACCGCCAGTACCGACAGCCAGAAGCCCTGGTTGAGCGCCAGCCAGGGCATGCCGGCCAGCAGCAGCGCCATGGTCACCAGCAGGATGCGCCGCCCGCTCCAGAAGCGGCCCCAGCCGGTCAGCGC
>NZ_NMUO01000157.1 GCF_002237365.1 Zobellella denitrificans | reverse complement strand
GAGTGGGGTTGAAGCAAGCGCTCCGGGGTGCGGCGTCCTCACGCCTCACACCTCACCCCTCACACCTCACGCTTCACCCCTCACGCTTCACCCCTTCCCCCCACGCCCTCGGCTCAGATATAGTTGAACAGGCTCATGCCCTGGACCTTGCCGAACATGGTCTGGGTGGCCTGCAGGGCCACCATGGTCTGGTTGAGTTCGCCGATGGCCTGGGCGTAGTCCAGATCCTCCATGCCGCTGCGCACCTTTTCCAGGGTCAGGGTCATGTCCTCGTGGTTGTTTCTCTGGTTGTCCAGCCGCAGCAGCCGGTTGCCGGTGTCGGCCCGCACCCGGGTGAAGTGGCCGGAAATGGCGTCCAGCCCGTCCAGCACCTCGGTCAGCTCGCTCTGGCCGCTGGGGTTGTTGTTGTCCTGCTGCAGCCAGGCCAGGGCGCGATTGAGGGTGTCGAACACATCGATATGATCCTGGCCGGTGCCGTCGCTCTGGTTCGACGACAGGGTGATCCCGTCCCCGGCCCGGGCCTCGCCGCTCAGCACCAGATCCACCCCGTCCAGGCGGTAGGCCTTGCCCGCCTCGAAGGGCTCGGTCAGGCTGTTGCCGTCGTCGTCGGTAATGGTGATCTCCAGGGTACCGGCGTTGTCGGCAAAGCTCACCTGGTAGGGATGGCGGTCGCCAAAGGCGGCGGCATCGCCGATGCGGGCGCTTTCCACCCGCAGGTTGTGCTCCCGGCTCTGGTCCGTCAGTGCATAGACGGCGGTAAAGTCGCCGCGCGGGTTGGCGGCCTGGCCGAACACCAGCCGGCCGTCGTGGTTGATGGCCACCTTGACGCTGTCGCCCACCGCCATCTGGCGCTGGCCGCCATCGCCGTGGTAGCGCACGCTGCCGTCCGGCTGCAGGGAAAAGGGCGGATTGTCGGTCTGGAAGCCGCCGAAGATATACTGGCCGAACTCGTCCCGGCTGTTGGCCAGATCCACCATTTCGCCGATGCGATGCCGGAGTTCGGTGGCATAGGCGTCCCGCTCCTGCTGGGTAAAGGTGCCATTGTTGGCCTTGAGCAGTATCTCCTTGCTCTGCTGCAGCAGGTTTTCACCCACCGTCAGGGCCGATTCTTCCCGGCGCAGGCGGTTTTCCGCCAGATCGATGTTCTTGCTGTACTGGGCTATCTTCTGCAGCTCCTGCTTGTAGTTGAGGATGCTGTTCATGGCCACGGGGTCTTCCCCCGCGGTTTCCACCCGCACCCCGGAAGACAGCTTGTTCATCTGCTGATGCACGGTCGCCGTCTTGCCGGTGATGTTGTTCAGCTGGGACTGGAAAATATTGAATGTCGAAACCCGCATCATGGCTCCTTAGCGAATCTGCAGCAGGGTGTTCATGGTCTCGGAGGCCACGGTGACCACCCGCGCCGAGGCCATGTAGGACTGCTGAAAGCGCAGCAGGTTGGCGGCTTCCTCGTCCAGGTTCACCCCCACCAGAGACTGCACCCGGTTGAAGGACTGATCATAGGCCGCGCTTGCCGTTTCGGCCTTGAGACGCTGATTGTAGGCCTGGGAGCCCACCCGCACCGTGGTCTGATCCAGGCTCTGGCCCAGGGTGGAGCGGCCGCCATTGAGCCACTGCCGGCTTTTCACCTCGGCAAAGACCAGGGCGTTGGCGTTGTTGCCGGAGCCGGCCGCGTATTCAACCTCAAAGCGATCGAGGGGCGCCCCGGCCTGGCCGGACACGGTGATGTCCAGGCCCGCCACCTGGATGACAGGGTCGTTCGGGTCCAGAACCCCGCCCGCCAGCGGCGTGGACGGATCGCTCTTGCGGAACACCTGGTAATTGCCGGCGGCGTCCAGGGTGACCACCAGGGGATCGGTGCGGGTGGGAAAATCGGCGTCGGCCGGGTCGGTCACCGTCAGCGCCAGCCGGCTATTGCCGGGGTTGTCGCCGTTGGCGGTGGCCATCACCAGGCTGGAGGCGGCAATCTGCTTGCCGTCGCCGATGGCCAGGCCCAGCTCGCTGGTGCCCAGCCGGGTGGGCCGCACCAGCATGCGATCCTCGTTGGCGGGGGTGCCGGTCAGGGTGAGGCTGAAGCCGTCCAGGTTAAGCTTGCCGTCGCCATCCGGCGTGACCGTCTCGCTCTTGCCGGTGGTGAGGTTGGTAAAGAGGTAGTTCCCGCCCTGGTAACGCAGCTCGTACTCGTCGCCGGTCAGGGCGCCGGTGTCGGTGATCGCCACGGCGCCGGCCACGCCGGCGTTGCTGGTGAGAAAGCGGCTGGCCTGGGCCTGGGGGCTGTTGATGTCGTTGAACAGGTTCTGCCCCGGCTGGCCGTTCAGATCCACGCCCTGGGCCTGGATCTGGTTGAACACGTCGGCAACGGCCACCGCCGCCTTGCCCATGTCGCTCAGGGTCTGGGGCAGCACCTGGTCGCGAAAGCGGAACACGGCGCCCAGCTCACCGCCCAAGCTGGCGCCGTCCAGCCGGGTGGCGCTATCGGGGCGGGCGGGGTGCTGCAGGTACAGCTCGGTCTGCGTCGGGTCCGGCGAACCGGCCCGCTCCTGCAGCTGGTAGGCCTGGGGCCCGCTCACCAGGGGCTCGCGCCCGCCCAGCAACACGGTGATCATGCCGGTGTTGGCGTCCTTCACCGTGGTGATCTTCACCTCATCGGACAGCTCCTTGATCAGCTTGTCGCGCTTGTCGAGCAGGTCGTTGGGGGTGCCGTTGATGCCGGCCTGCTGGATTTCCTGGTTGAGTGCTGCTATGGCGCCGGTGGTTTCGTTGATGAACTTGACCCGGGAGCCGATCTCCCGGCTGTTGATGTTCATCTCCTGGGTAAGGCTGTCGTACAGCTGGTTGAACTGGCTGGCCAGATCGCCGGCCTTGGCCAGCATGATCTCCCGGTTGCCGAGATCGCCGGGGTTGTCGACGATGGCGTTGATGGCGGCATAGAGGTCGTCCATGCTGGTGGTGATGCCCTTGTTCAGGTTGCTCAGGCTGCTGTCCAGGTAGGACAGGTGCTGGTGCAGCTGCACCGCTTCCGCCTTTTCGGTGTTGTTGACCAGGAGATCCTTGAAGGCGTACTCGTGGTACAGCCGGGTCACGTCCGACAGCTGGGTGCCGGTGCCCAGGTGCAGCCCGCCCTGCAGCAGGGCGGTGCTGGTGATCTGCTCAACCCGCTGGCGATGGTAGCCTTCGGTATTGACGTTGGCGATGTTGTGCCCCGTGGTGGCCAGCTGTGCCTGGGCCGCCATCAGTCCGCTCACACCGGTTTGATACAGATCGATTGCCATGGGGTGTCCTTATGCTTGCGATACCAGTCGGGTGACGGTATTGAAAATCGATGTCAGTTTGTCGGCATACCCGGGGTCGGTGGCATAGCCCGCCTGCTGCAACGCCCTGAAGTACTGGCGCGGCTCGCCGGTCTGCTCCAGCGCCCGGCCGTAGCGCGGGTTGTCGTGCAGAAAGCGCACATAGTCGTTGAAGCTGTCGTTGAAGGAGGCGTAAGACCTGAAAGGCGCCTGTACCTTCACCGCTATCCCCTGCTCGTATTCCAGGGTGTTGACCCAGGTTTTTTCCGCCTGCCAACTCTTATCGGCCTTGATGCCGAAAAGATTATGGCTGGATTCACCATTTTTTCGGCCGATGATCTTCTTGCCCCAGCCGGTTTCCAGTGCCGCCTGGGCGATCATGGCCTCGGGCGCCAGGCCGAGCTTTTTGCCCGCCTCGGTGGCGGCGGGCAGCAGCCGTTTGACAAAGTCCTCCGGCGAGCGGAAGGGCTGGCTGGCGCTGTGAGTCACGCTGTTCGCGGCCGCGGCCGCCACCTCGGCCGCGGCCCTGAGC
>NZ_NMUO01000156.1 GCF_002237365.1 Zobellella denitrificans | reverse complement strand
GCAAGGCCCCGCTCGCGCAGGATCCGGTACATGTTGCGGCTTTCCACGTCGGCATACTGCCCGATACGCTCATAGCCCGGGTTGGGCATGCCGATCTCCTCCCCCTGGTAGATATAGGGTGTCCCCTGCATCAGGTGCAGCACCGTGGCCAGCATCTTGGCGGAGCGCTCCCGGAATTCGCCCTCGTCGCCGAAGCGGGACAGGATGCGCGGCTGATCGTGGTTGCACCAGAACAGGGCGTTCCAGCCGCGCCCGTGCAGGCCCTGCTGCCACTCGCTGAACAGCCGCTTGAGCTCGACAAAATCCGGCGGCGCCAGCCGCCACTTGTCGCCGTCCGGGTAGTCCACCTTGAGGTGGTGGAAGTTGAACACCATGGACAGCTCCTCGCTGTCCGGACTCGAGTAGCGCTGGCAGTGGGCCAGGCTGGTGGAAGACATCTCCCCCACCGTCATCATGCCATTCGGGGCGAACACCGCCCGGTTGAGTTCGTGCAGGAACTCGTGGACACGGGGACCGTCGGTATAGAAGCGCCGCCCGTCGCCCCGCTCGTCATCGGGAAAGGCCTGATCCTTGGAGATCAGGTTGATCACGTCCAGGCGCAACCCGTCGACGCCCTTGCCGGCCCAGAAGCGGACGATGTTGTTCACCTCCTGCCGCACCCTTGGGTTTTCCCAGTTCAGATCCGCCTGCTCCGCCGCAAACAGATGCAGGTAATACTGGCCCGAGGCGGCATCCCGTTGCCAGGCGCTGCCGCCGAACTTGGACTGCCAGTTGTTGGGAGGGCCGCCGTCACGGCCGTCGCGCCAGATGTAAAAGTCCCGGTAGGGGCCGCCCGGATCGGCGATGGCGGCCAGGAACCAGGGATGGGCGGTGGAGGTATGGTTGACCACCAGATCCATGATCAGCCGGATGCCGCGCCGGTGGGCCTCGGCCAGCAGTTGTTCGAAGTCGGCCATGGTGCCGTAGGCCGGATCGATCCGGTAGTAGTCGGCGATGTCGTAGCCGTTGTCCACCTGGGGCGAGACGTACACCGGCGTCAGCCAGATGGCGTCCACCCCGAGATCGGCCAGGTAGTCGAGCTTGTCGATCACCCCGCGCAGATCGCCGGTGCCCCTGTCTCCCGAATCGTAGAAGGACTTGGGGTAGATCTGGTAGATGACGCCGCTATGCCACCACTGGTCGTACTGCTCTTCTTTGTTCATCTGTGTGCTCTTGGTTCCATCTTGATAGAAAGGGCCCGGGCGAATGCCGCGCCGGGCCTTGTATATGATTCTCAGCCCAGGGCTACCCCGGCCCGTTGCCGGCGCTGGTACATCAGCACCGTCAGCAGCATGGGCACCACCACGGCGATGGCCATGGCCAGCAGGTAGATCAGCCAGTAGCGGGGCTGGATGGAGAGGATGCCCGGCAGGCCACCCACCCCGATGCCGTTGGCCAGCACCCCGGACAGGCCGCACAGCAGGGCCGCCAGGGCGGAGCCGGTCATGGCGCAGAGCATGGGAAACTTGTACTTGAGGTTGATGCCGTACATGGCCGGCTCGGTCACCCCCAGGTAGGCGGAAATGGCCGCCGGCACCGATATCTCCCGCTCGTTGGCCTTCTTGCTGACCCAGATGATACCCACCACGGCGGAGGCCTGGGCGATATTGGACAGGGCGATCAGCGGCCAGATGGGGGTACCGCCCATGCTCTGCATCAGCTGCAGATCCACCGCGTTGGTGGTGTGGTGGATGCCGGTGATCACCAGGGGCGCGTAGAAGAAACCGAACAGGGCCGCGCCGATGGGGGCGAAATCGCCGGTCATCGCCGCCCTGGCGACCAAGGCCACGCCGTCCCCCAACAGACGGCCGAAGGGACCGATCAGGGTATGAGCCAGGGTGACCGCCACCAGCAGGGAGACGAAGGGCACTATCACCAGGTAGAGGTAGTCCGGCACCCATTTCTTCAGCCGGAGCTCGATCATCGCCAGCACCAGCCCGGCCAGCATGGCGGGGATCACCTGGGCCTGGTAGCCGACCTTCTCGATCGCGAAGAAGCCCAGATCCCAGATCTCCGGCGCCTGCTGGCCGATCAGGTAGGCGTTCATCAACTGGGGCGAGACCAGGGTCACCCCCAGCACGATGCCGAGGATGGGCGTGCCCCCCATCTTCTGCACCGTGGACCAGCACACCCCCACCGGCAGGAAGAAGAAAATTGCCTCGCCGATCAGCCAGAGGAAGGAGTGCACCTCGGCCCAGAAGGGGCTGATCTGGGTCAGGGTCCGGCCGTCGAACAGGGCGATATCGCCGATCAGGTTGCGAAAGCCCAGGATCAGGCCGCCGGTAATGATGGCCGGCAGCAGCGGCACGAAGATCTCCGCCAGGTGGGAGATGGCCCGCTCCCAGACGCTCATGTTCTGCCGGGCCGCCTGCTTGGCCTGCTCCTTGCTCTGTCCCTCCTGGCCGAGCAGGCTGTTCAGCGCCTGATAGTAACCGTCCACATTGGTGCCGATCACCACCTGGAACTGGCCGGCATTGGTGAAGCAGCCCTTGACCGCCGACAGGGTTTCTATCTTCTTCAGGTCGGCCTGTCCCGGGTTGTTCAGCACAAACCGCAGCCGGGTCAGGCAGTGGCTCACCGCCGCTATGTTGCCCTTGCCGCCGACGTGTTCAATCAGGGTCGCCATTTCCTGGCTCTTGCTCTGGCTCATGGGGTTTTCCTTAACAGTGGAATCGATACCGCAGAGTGTATCCTAATGCAGGAAGAATAAAATGGTATCGATACCATTTTGTGCAAGCGCTCACACTTGGGGCACAATCCCGCCACCGCGAGCAAGTTGACGACCATGATGAAAAAACGCCTGACGATTTCCGATATTGCCCGGCTGGCCGGGGTGGGCACCACCACCGTCTCCCGGGTACTGAACCAGGATCCCAAGGTCAAGCCGGAAACCCGCCACAGGATAGAGCAGATCATCGCCGAGGCCGGCTATGCCCCCTCCCCTTCGGCCCGGGCCATGCGCACCCGGCGCCAGCAGGTGGTGGGCATCATCGTCTCGCGCCTGGACTCCGCCTCCGAGCACCAGGCGGTGCGCGCCATGCTGCCGGTGCTGGAGCAGGCCGGTTACGAGGTGCTGCTGATGGAGTCCGGCTTCAGCAGCGCCAAGGTGGCCGAGCACCTCGACTGGCTGCGGCAGCGCCAGGCCGACGGCGCCATCCTGTTCGCCTTTACCGGCCTGGCGCTGGATGGCCAGGCCGACTGGCAAGACAAGCTGGTGGTGATGGCCCGCCGCTACCCGGGCTTTTCGTCGGTCTGCTACGACGACAAGGGCGCCATCGGGCTGATGCTGGAACACCTGTGGCGGCAGGGTGTGCGCCGCCCGGCCTATGTCGGCGTCGAGCTGCAGGACAGCACCACCGGCCGGCAGCGTCTGGAAGCCTACCTCGACTTTTGCCAGGCCCGGGGCATCTCGCCCGGCTACCGGCTGGGGGGCCTGTCCTACCATGCCGGCCAGGAGGGCGCCCGCCTGCTGCTGGCGGAGCGGCCGGATACGGATGCCCTGGTGTGCGCCAGCGACACCCTGGCCCTGGGCGCCGCCAAGCACCTGCAGCAGAGCGGCAAGGCACTGCCCCTCACCGGGGTCGGCAACAACGAGTTGCTGCGCTTCCTGTTTCCGGCCGTGGCCAGTGTCGATCTCGGCTATCCCCAAGCCGGCACCGCCGCCGCCCGCCAGTTGCTGGCCCAGATCGAGCAGGGCCGGGCCGTCGCCGAGCTGGCCCTGCCCTGCCGGCTGGTCGCGGCGGACTGATGTCCTTTCCCCCCCGGGCCGACTTTGCTAACTTAACCCCACC
>NZ_NMUO01000155.1 GCF_002237365.1 Zobellella denitrificans | reverse complement strand
AAAGATACGTTCCCGGGGCCCGGCCAGGTATGAGGTGATCTGGCGCGGCGCGGCCACCTGCTCGGGGCCGGCGGCCGCGCCGCGCCAGATCACTTCATTCTTGGCCGGATCCAGGGAGGCGAAGGGTTCGCCCTCCCCCGCCAGCCATTGACCATTGATATATTGCACTGCTTCAGTCATTGCCTTACATCTCCACTACCCGGACGGTGTCGCCGTCTTCAACCTTGAGCAAGCGGGCCATCTCGGGGGACAGCACCGCCTGGGCTTTTTCTTCATTGACTGCCATATCGCCGATCAGGGCCCGGAAACCATTGAAGCGGGTGTTGCTGATCAGGAACTTGCCGGCATGTACCGGCTGGCCAACCTGCACCGTCAGCCGCCGGCTGTTGCGCACGGTGCGGATGTGCTTGAGATCGCATTCCACACTGGGGCCGGCGTCGAAGATGTCCACATAGCCGCGCCAGGCGAAGCCTTCTTCCTCCAGCAGGCGCAGGGCCGGCCGGGTCTTGTCGTGGGTCTTGCCGATCACCGCCCGCGCCTGCTGGGACAGCAGGTTGACGTAGATCGGGTACTTGGGCATCAGATCGGCGATAAAGCCCTTCTGGCCGATGCCGGTGAGGTAATCCACGGTGGGGAAGTCCATGGAGAAAAAGTGCTCCTGCAGCCAGCTCCAGAACGGGCTGTTGCCCCGCTCGTCGGACACGCCGCGCATTTCGGCCAGGATGCGATGGTCGAACAGCTCGGAAAACTCGGCCAGGAACAGAAAACGGCACTTGGACAGCAGCCGGCTGTTCAGCCCTTCCCGCGCCTTTTCGCGCAGGAACAGGGTGCACAGCTCGCTGACCCCGGTATAGTCGTTGGTCAGGGTCAGGGTCTCGACCACGTTGTAGATGCCGAGCTTGCGCGAGCTGTGTACCTGCTTGCCCAGCAGGTAGGTATAAAAGGGGGAAGACAGGCCCACGGCCGCGTCCAGGGCGGTGGTGCCCAGCACCTCGCCGGTGTCGCTGTCTTCCGCCACAAAGAAATAGAGGCACTCGCCCTTGCCCGCCGGCCGGCTGGCGAAGGAGGCCATGGAATGATCGATCTTGTTTTGCAACAGCTCATCGTTGACCGGCAGCGAGGTAAAACCGTGGCCGGATTCAATGGCGATCTGCTTGAGGGTGGGGAAATCTCTCTGCTCGATGGGGCGAATCACCAACATGCAGAACTCCTTATTACAAAGTTGGCGACCAGGACGAGGCAACCCTGCCCCGCCCTGATGGCTGTCGCCGGGATGACTTAGCCGTTCACAACCTTGGCCACGGCGCGCTCGAAGCGGGCCAGGCCTTCGGCCACTTCTTCCTTGGTGATCACCAGGGAAGGGGCGAAACGCACCACGTTGGCACCGGCAATCAGCACCATCAGCTGCTCTTCCATGGCCGCCAGCAGGAAGTCGCGGGCCCGGCCCTGGAACTGCTCGTTCATCACGCAGCCGAGCAGCAGGCCCTTGCCGCGCACTTCCTTGAAGCAGCCGTACTTGGCGTTGATGGCGTCCAGCCCTTCCCGGTACCAGGCTTCGCGCTCCTTCACGCCCTTCAGCACCGATTCGGTGTTGACGGTGTCGAAGGCCGCCTCGGCCACCGCACAGGCCAGGGGGTTGCCGCCGTAGGTGGAGCCGTGGGTGCCCACCTTGAAAGCCGCGGCGATTTTGGTGGTGGTGAGCATGGCGCCGATGGGGAAACCGCCGCCCAGGGCCTTGGCGCTGGTGAGGATATCGGGGGTCACGCCCAGATCCATATAGGCATAGAGGGCGCCGGTGCGGCCCACGCCGGTTTGTACCTCATCGAACACCAGCAGGGCGTTGTGCTGGTCGCACAGCTCGCGCACCGCCTGCACGAAGGCCGGCTCCGGGCTGATGATGCCGCCCTCGCCCTGCAGCGGCTCCATCACCACGGCACAGGTGCGATCGGAGATCAGCGCCTTGAGCGCGGCCAGATCGTTGTAGGGCACGTGGTCGATGTCGGCCGGCTTGGGACCGAAACCGTCGGAATAGACGGCCTGGCCACCCACCGACACGGTGAAGAAGGTACGGCCGTGGAAGCCCTGGGTAAAGGCGATGATCTGGGTCTTTTCCGGACCGAAGTTGTCGATGGCGTAACGACGGGCCAGCTTGAGGGCCGCCTCGTTGGCCTCGGCGCCGGAGTTGCAGAAGTACACCTTCTCGGCGAAGGTGGCGTCCACCAGTTTCTTGGCCAGGCGCAGCGCCGGCTCGTTGGTCAACACGTTGCTCAGGTGCCAGAGCTTCTCACCCTGCTCCTTGAGCGCGGACACCAGCGCCGGGTGGCAGTGGCCGAGACAGTTGACCGCAATACCGCCGGCGAAGTCGATGTATTCCCGACCCTGCTGGTCCCACAGCCGGGCACCCTGGCCGCGCACCGGGATCACCTGGGCGGGGGCGTAGTTGGGTACCATAACCTGGTCGAACAATTCGCGGGTGACTGCCATATCAGACATGCTTATCTCCTCCAGATACCGCAGCTTGCTCTGCGATAAAAGTTAAATCCATGTAAACACGCGAGCATTATTGCAAAACAATGGTGACTTGTCTCTACAACCACCGAAAATATTAGTCATTTATTCGGATAAAAGAAAAAATATAGTCATTTATATTGCATAAGCTCGCATCAAAACCGCCGGTCCGGGCCCCGGCCCAGCGGCCGGGCTGCATAAAAGGGCAACCAAAAAAATTTTTGACGCGGCCGTCCCGACAGGCGGAAACCGCATTATTCCCGCTCCGGGCGTGGCTGACGAACGAAAAACACTGATAGCCCCGATAAGTAAAACTAATAGTCGGGGCCGGCAACAGGATTTCTAATGGGCCGCAGACGGCGCCAGGGAAGGACTCAGATAAGTTCGAGGAAGTTTTGCAGCAGGCGATGGCCGCCCTGGGTGAGGATGCTCTCGGGGTGGAACTGCACGCTGTAAAGCGGCAGGCGGCGATGCTGCATGGCCATGATCTCGTCCACCCGCCCCTCGCCGGTTTCGGTCCAGGCGGTGAGTTCAAAGCCGTCGGGCAGGCTCTCGGGCTCCACCACCAGGGAGTGGTAACGGGTGACGGTGAGCGGATCCGGCAGCCCCTTGAACAGGCCCCGGCCGGTATGGCGGATGGGGGAAGTCTTGCCGTGCATCACCCGGCGGGCGCGCACCACCCGCCCGCCGAAGGCTTGGGCGATGGCCTGGTGCCCCAGGCAGACGCCCAGGATGGGGATAACGCCGGCAAACCGGGTGATGGCCGCCAGCGATACCCCCGCCTCGTTCGGTGTGCAGGGCCCGGGCGAGATCACCAGCCCCCGCGGCGCCAGCGCGGCGATCTCGTCCAGGGCGATCTCGTCGTTACGGCGCACCACCACCTCCTGCCCCAGCTCACCGAAGTACTGCACCAGGTTCCAGGTAAAGGAGTCGTAGTTGTCGATCATCAACAGCATATTTAGCTTATCTATTTGATTTAAGAGAATAAAAACAGTCAATCATCGCTTTACCGGCCGCAATTTCATTTAACACCCAAAACCCGGGACCGCAACGGCATGCACGAGAAAGCCGTATTCTCGCATCTATCCACCCGGTGTCCAACCTCACCCGCTCCTGCTTTAACCAAATGCGCCTGAAGCACCCTATGGTTTGAAACTCAGGCAGCGACATCCCCGCACCGCCGTGGTACTGCGGTAACCGCCGCCGTAGGGCTGCACCGCCGTTGTAGCCGCCGCTCATAGCCAGGTACTTAAGCATTAAAATGTTCATAAATGTCACGTAACCCATTGCCCTGCCTGGATTTACTCTGCTGCGATGGCTGGGCGTTTCGTCGTAAATACTGACAGGCCCAGTCAAGGTGAT
>NZ_NMUO01000154.1 GCF_002237365.1 Zobellella denitrificans | reverse complement strand
GCCAGATACCACGCATCCACCAGGGGCGACAGCGGCGCCAGGCTGGCGGCGATGTCCTTGTCCTTGAGCATGCCCACCACCGCCAGCCGCCGGCCGGACACCGGCAGTGCCGCCAGCCGCCCGGCGAGATAGGCCGCCGACTCGGGGTTGTGAGCCACGTCCACCCACAGCCGGGGCTCCAGTTGCTGCATGCGCCCGCTCAGGCGGGCCTGACGCAGGCCGGTGCGCACCGCCTCTTCGCCGATACGAAAGGGGGACAGGGCCAGCACGGCCAGGGCGGTGGCCGCGTTCATCACCGGCAGCGCCGGCAGCGGCAACCCCTCGAGCCGCCAGCCCAGCCCGTCGAAGGACCAGCTTCCGTCCTGCTGCGCCCAGCGGTAGTCCCGGCCGACGCAGGAAAGCGGCGTGCCGAGCCGCTCGGCCTGGGCCAGCAGGCTGGCGGGCGGCATGGGATCGCCGCACACCGCCGCCTTGCCGGTGCGGAAGATGCCGGCCTTTTCAAAGCCGATGGCTTCCCGATCCGGCCCCAGCCAGTCGGTATGATCGAGGGCGATGGTGGTGATGACGGTCTGCTCCGAGTCCACCACATTGGTGGCGTCCAGCCGCCCGCCCAGGCCCACCTCCAGCAGCACCACCTCCGGCGCCGTCGCCCGGAACAGCCAGAGCGCGGCCAGGGTGGTGAACTCGAAATAGGTCAGTGCCGTGTCGCCCCGGGCTTGCTCGACCGCGGAGAAGGCGGCACAAAAGGCCTCTTCGGACGGGCTCTCGCCATTGATGCGCACCCGCTCCCGGTAGTCGAGCAGGTGGGGCGAGGAATAAACCCCCACGCTGTGGCCGGCGGCGCTCAGCATGGCCTCGAGCAGGGCACAGGTGGTGCCCTTGCCGTTGGTGCCGCCCAGGGTGATCACATGGCTCGGCAGCCGGAGCAGGCCGAGCCGTCCGGCCACCAGGCCCATCCGTTCGAGCCCCAGCTCGATATGGGCGATGTTCAGGCCTTCCAAAAAGGCAAGCCAGTCCTGGAAGGACCGGCTTGTGATGGCATCGGTGGTGCGGTTCATCAGAACTCGGCCGGCTCCTGGTTCATCAGCTTGCCGATCAGGCCCGCCAGGCGATCGCGCATCTCGCGGCGATCGATGATCATGTCGATGGCGCCGTGCTCCAGCAGGAATTCGCTGCGCTGGAAGCCTTCGGGCAGTTTCTCGCGCACCGTCTGCTCGATGACGCGGGGGCCGGCGAAGCCGATCAGGGCCTTGGGCTCACCCACGTTGACGTCGCCCAGCATCGCCAGGCTGGCGGACACACCGCCCATGGTCGGGTCGGTCAGCACCGAAATAAAGGGCAGGCCGGCCTGGGACAGGCGGTTGAGGGCGGCGCTGGTCTTGGCCATCTGCATCAGGGAGAACAGGGCTTCCTGCATGCGGGCGCCGCCGGAGGCGGAGAAACACACCAGGGCGCGGTTTTCCGCCAGGCAGGTCTCCACCGCCCTGACGAAGCGCGCGCCCACCACCGAGGCCATGGAGCCGCCCATAAAGGAGAACTCGAAGGCGCAGGCCACCACCGGCAGCCCCTTGAGGGTGCCCTTGAGCACCACCATGGCGTCCTTTTCGTTGCTGGCCTTCTGGGCCGCGCTGATCCTGTCCTTGTACTTCTTGGAGTCCTTGAACTTGAGCACGTCCTGGGGCTCCAGCTCGGCGCCCAGCTCCTCGCGGCCGTCCTGATCCAGGAACTTGTCCAGCCGTACCCGGGCACCGATGCGCATGTGGTGGTCGCACTTGGGGCAGACTTCCAGGTTGCGATCCAGCTCGGCACGGTACAGCACCTGTTCGCAATTGGTGCACTTGGTCCAGACCCCTTCCGGAATATTGTGCCGACGCACACCGATGTTCTTGTTCTTGGGGAGAATTTTCTCAAGCCAACTCATGGAAATCCTTAGCGTATTGCATAGTTATCACGCAGTTTGATCAGGTTGGGCACCGCTGTCAACGGCATGGCGCCCGGGGTCCGGCAGCGGGCCGGCCCGACAACCTCGATGGCCATGGGATCCCCGAGCGGGGACGGGCCATTTTTCTGGCTGGCATTAAACCATATAACTGCATGCAGGTTGATAAAAAACTGGTAGTGGCGGCACTGGTCTTACCGCTATTCGACCAGGGTGTCGGGCAGCCAGAGGGGGCCCGGAGGCGCCTTGGGCAGACCGAATTCCTCCGGGTAGTCCACTTCCACCAGGTAAAGGCCGCCCGCCTTGGCGGTCACCCCGGCCAGGTTGCGGTCCCGCCCCTCCAGCACCGCTTTCACCCAGCCTGCCTCGGCCTGACCCATGCCCACCTGCAGCAGGGTGCCGGTGATGTTGCGCACCATATGGTGCAGGAAGGCGTTGGCCTTGATGTCCAGCACCACATAGTGGCCGTGGCGCCGGACATTCAGGTGCATGACGTTGCGATAGGGGCTGTTCGACTGGCACTGCACCGCCCGGAAGGCACTGAAATCCCGCTCACCCAGCAGGCACTGGCCCGCTTCGTGCATCTTGTCGGCATCGATGGAGCCGACATAGTGGCTGACGCCGCGACCGTGGATGGCGGGCCGCATATTGTGGTTGAAGATGATGTAACGGTAGCGTCGGGCGGTGGCGCTGAAGCGGGCGTGGAACGCCTCCCCCACCGGCTTGACCCAACGCACCGCGATGTCCGGCGGCAGGTTGGCGTTCATGCCCAGGGTCCAGGCCCCGGCCGGACGTTCGGCCTGGGTGTCGAAGTGCACCACCTGGTTGGTGCCGTGCACACCGGCATCGGTACGCCCGGCGCACTGCACCTCTACCGGATGATCGGCGATTTTTGAAAGGGCTTTTTCCACCTCTTCCTGGATGCTGGGGACTTCCCGTTGCCGCTGCCAGCCGTAATAGCGGCTGCCGTCATACTCTATGCCAAGGGCAATGCGCATAATCAGTTCCAAGGTCAAAAAAGGACGGCAATTATACCCGTTGACGCGGTAAATTGAAGAACCGGCCTCCGAGTGAGGCCGGTGGTGGGCGGGTTATCGTTTGGCCAGCCGCTGCAGCAGCTTGCGGGCGTCGGCCTGTTGCTCGGCATTGCCCTGCTCGATCACCTCGTTGAGCAGTTCGCGGGCGCTGTCGATGTCCTCGATTTCGATATAGGCCCGGGCCAGATCCAGCTTGGCCCCCAGGCCACCCTCGTCCAGATCGATATCAATATCCCGGCCGCGGCCCAGCACATCGGCATAGTCGTCCAGTTCGAGCTCCAGCTTGGGCTCGTAGTCGCGCTCAGGCCCCTCGCCGAGATCCGCCTCTTCCATCAGCTTGTCCACCGATACATAGGGTTCGCGAACGGGTGCTTGGGCCTGTCTGATCTCCTCCTGCGCCGGCGCCACGGCTTCCATGGCCACCTCCCGGTGTTCCCGCGGCGGCTCGGCCGGTTCGCCGGCATCGAACAGCAGATCATCGATATCGTCGTTCGAAACCTTGTTCTTGGTGTCTCCCCCCAGGGTCGACTCGTCATCGAACAGCATCTGCGACAGATCCGGCTCGGGCTCGGGTTCCTGCTCGGCCACCGTCTGCTGGCGCAGGGCTTCCTGCTCTTCCTGCAGTTGCTGCTCCTCGAGGAAGCGGGCAAAGGTGTCCTCGTCGATATCCCGCTCGCTCTCCCGGACCTCGGGCGCAGGCTCGAGGTCGGGCTCGGCAGAGGACTCGAACCGGGGAGTCGGCTCGGGCTCGGTGGTGGCGAACAGATCGTCAAATTCGTTGCGCTCGTCCATCATGGCCGAGGTGCTTTCGGCCAGCTCCCGCTCCTGCTCGGCCAGCTCCCGCCTGACCCTGTTGCGCCACCACAGGGTGAAGAGCGCCAGCAACAGCAGGGCCGGCAGGGTCAGCACCAGGGCCAGGTTGAGCGGATTGCGCAGCAGTTCATCCAGCCAGCGGCCGATGCCGGGAGAAGCCGCCGCGGGCGCAGCCCCTTCCCGCGCCATCTTCAGTTCGTTCACTTCCGCCGTCAGCTGACTCAGGCGCTGGCGCAACGCCTGGTTGTTGTCGGCCAGGGCCGCCAGTTGCTCGTTGGACATGGCCACCTGTTCGCGCAGCTCGTCCATCAGCCGAACCTGCAGCCGGGCCAGGGCCATTTCCTCGGCCTGCTCCGGCGCTGGCACAACCGCAGGCCGAGGAAATGGCCCTGGCCCGGCTGCAGGT
>NZ_NMUO01000153.1 GCF_002237365.1 Zobellella denitrificans | reverse complement strand
TGCACCCAAGCCAAGGGTTCCCGCTGCGCGGGAATGCAGGCGAGCCGCCTGCGCTCCAGGGAATGGCGTACGCCTTAAATGCCGGGGTATTGCACGAATTGGGGCGCGGGCGGCCCGCCCGCAAGGGGGTTGCACCCAAGCCAAAGGTTCCCGCTGCGCGGGAATGCAGGCGAGCCGCCTGCGCTCCAGGGAATGGCGTACGCCTTAAATGCCGGGGTATTGCACGAATTGGGGCGCGGGCGGCCCGCCCGCAAGGGTGTTGCACCCAAGCCAAAGGTTCCCGCTGCGCGGGAATGCAGGCGAGCCGCCTGCGCTCCAGGGAATGGCGTACGCCTTAAATGCCGGGGTATTGCACGAATTGGGGCGCGGGCGGCCCGCCCGCAAGGGTGTTGCACCCAAGCCAAAGGTTCCCGCTGCGCGGGAATGCAGGCGAGCCGCCTGCGCTCCAGGGAATGGCGTACGCCTTAAATGCCGGGGTATTGCACCTATTGGGGCGCGGGCGGCCCGCCCGCAAAGGGGGGGCACCCAAGCCAAGGGTTCCCGCCGCGCGGGAATGCAGGCGAGCCGCCTGCGCTCCAGGGAATGGCGTACGCCTTAAATGCCGGGGTATTGCACGAATTGGGGCGCGGGCGGCCCGCCCGCAAGGGTGCTGCACCCAAGCCAAAGGTTCCCGCTGCGCGTGAATGCAGGCGAGCCGCCTGCGCTCCAGGATAATGCAGGCGAGCCGCCTGCGCTCCAGGATAATGCAGACGCTCCAGGGAGCGGCGTGCGCCTTAAACGCAAAAGCGCGTCCATTCAGCCGGTTTTTCGCAGCGGCTCGTCCACCAGCAGAAAGCGACACACTTCCTCCAGGCGGGCGTGGGTATCCTTATAACCCAGCTCGATCAGCTCCTGGCAGTAGTCCTGCTCGAACAGCAGGAAGCTGGCCAGGCCGGTGGCATCCCCCGCATTGACCCCGAACAGCCGCAGCAGGCCGCGGATATTGAGCGGCAGCTTGTGGAAGTGATTAAGGGTGAGATCGTCCAGGTTCTTGCTTGGCTTGAGCACCAGGTTGTCGATATGGCGCAGGGAGAGCTGCTCCCGCTTGCGCTCCGGCACCAGCTTGATGGTGCTGTTGATGCGCTGCAGCCGCTCTATGTCGGAGGTGAGGGCGTCGGTAAAAATGGTGTCCAGCAGGTGGCCGGCGATATCGGAACTGCTGGGATCGCTCGGCAGCACACCGGGCTCCGCTTCTTCCGACGCCAGGCTGATGATAAGGATCTTGCGGGCCCCCAGGTGGATGGCCGGGCTGAGCGGATTGAGCTGGTGGATGGAGCCGTCGCCGTAGTGGTGGTTCTGCAGCCGGCAGGGCTTGAACACGAAGGGCAGGGCGCAGCTGGCCAGCAGGTGCGGCGGCGCTATGACGGCGGAGCGCCCCGAGCGCCCGGCCCTGGCCCAGGGCTGGTGGTAGGGCCGGCCCTGGAAAAAGGTGGTGGAGTCGCCGGTGTCGTAGTTGGAGGCGGTGACGGCCAGCACCTCCAGGGCGCCGTAAAGCAGGTTGTTGTCGATACGCTGAAAGTCGATCAGCCGCTCCAGCAGGCGTTCGAGCGGACTGTTGTCGAACAGGGAAAGGCGGGTCTGGGTGGGCCTGCCGATCAAATCCAGCATCATGCCCTTGAGGGAATGCCAGACTACCCGGCCAAGCTGCAGGCGCAGGATATCCTCTGTATGCAGGTGGCGCCATACGTACTCCAGCTTGCGCACTCCCAGGTGGAAACAAGAGGCATAGCAGGCCAGGCCGGTGGTGTTGATGGCCCCGGCCGAGGTGCCGCAAAGAATGGGGAAGGGAATATGATGGCCGCGCGGGTAGCACTCGGCGATGGCCTTGATCACCCCCACCTGGTAGGCGGCCCGGGCACCGCCGCCGGTAAGCACCAGGGCGCAGGCATTGCTTTCTTCTTGTTCCATGACGACCCCCTTTTTAGCAAGTATAAGTGCTTGTTAATGGGGCAGAAAGCGCCGGTTGGCCGGCATGTGAGCAAGCGCAGGTTGTGGGGGAGAGGGGGCGCGGGCGGCCCGCCCACAAGGGTGTTTGCCGAGGTTGGGGTGTGGCTTGTGGAGCGGAGGGTTCCCGCTGCGCGGAAATGCAGGCGAGCCGCCTGCGCTCCAGGCTAGGAATGCAGGCGAGCCGCCTGCGCTCCAGGGGGCGTGCTCCACCCAGGCTGAGATGTTGCACAAATTGGGGCGCGGGCGGCCCGCCCGCACTCCCATTTTATGCCTAACCGGCCAGGGCCTGGCGGATTTGCGCCACCACGTCGTCGATGGCCACTTCCACCTTGTCGCCGCCGCGGCGGTGCTTGTACTCCACCACGCCGTTATCCAGGCCGCGCTCGCCGATGACGATGCTGTGGGGAATGCCGATCAGCTCCATGTCGGCGAACATCACGCCCGGGCGTTCCTTGCGGTCGTCGAACAGCACATCCACCCCGGCGTTTTTCAGCTCGGCATAGAGCCTTTCCGCCACTTCCTGCACTCGGTGGGACTTGTGCATGTTCATGGGGATGATGGCCACCTGGAAGGGGGCGATGGCGTCCGGCCAGACGATGCCGCGCTCGTCATGGTTTTGCTCGATGGCGGCGGCCACGATGCGGGACACCCCGATGCCGTAGCAGCCCATCTCCAGCACCACGGCCTTGCTGTCTTCGTTCAGCACGGTGGCGTTCATCTTGGCGGAGTAGTTGTTGCCCAACTGGAAGATGTGGCCCACTTCGATGCCGCGCTTGATCTGCAGTACGCCCTTGCCGTCCGGGCTGGGGTCCCCTTCCTTGACGTTGCGCAGGTCGGCCACCTGGGGCAGCGGCAGATCCCGGCCCCAGTTAAGGCCGAAGTAGTGCTTGTCTTCGATGTTGGCGCCGGCGCCGAAGTCGCTCATCACCGCCACGGCGCGGTCGATGATCACCGGCACCGGCATGTTGAGCGGCCCCAGGGAGCCCGGGCCTGCACCCACCAGGGTGCGGATTTCTTCTTCGGTGGCGAAGGTGAGGGGGCTGGCCACCTGGGGCAGCTTCTCGGCCTTTACTTCGTTCAGCTCGTGGTCGCCGCGCACCATCAGCGCCACCAGGGAGCAGTCTTCGTCTTCGGCGGCGCGCACCAGCAGGGTTTTGACGGTTTTGGTAATGTCCAGCCCGAACTGCTCCACCAGATCGGCAATCGTCTTGGCGTTGGGGGTGTCGACCAGGGTCATGGCCTGGGTGGGAGCATCGGCGTGCTCCTTGGGCGCCACCGCCTCGGCCATTTCGATGTTGGCGGCGTAATCGGACTCGGTGGAGAAGGCGATGTCGTCCTCACCGCTCTGGGCCAGCACGTGGAACTCGTGGGAGGCACTGCCACCGATGGCGCCGGTATCCGCCAGCACCGCCCTGAAGTCCAGCCCCATGCGCTCGAACACCCGGCTGTAGGCCTGGTACATGTCGTTGTAGGTTTGCTGCAGGCTTTGCTGGCTGGTGTGGAAGGAGTAGGCGTCCTTCATCAGGAACTCGCGGGCGCGCATTACCCCGAAGCGCGGACGGACTTCGTCGCGGAACTTGGTCTGGATCTGGTACAGGTTGAGCGGCAGCTGCTTGTAGGAGGCCACTTCGTTGCGCACCATGCTGGTGATCACTTCCTCGTGGGTGGGGCCCAGCACAAAGGGGCGATCGTGACGGTCTTTCAGGCGCAGCAGCTCGGGGCCGAACTTGTCCCAGCGGCCGGTTTCCTGCCACAGGTCGGCGGGCTGCACCATGGGCATAAGCACCTCGACGGCGCCGGCCCGGTTCATCTCTTCCCGCACTATGGCGGCCACCTTGTTCAATACCCGCAGGCCGCTGGGCAGCCAGGTGTAGAGGCCGGAAGCCAGCTTGCGGATCATGCCCGCGCGCAGCATCAGCTGGTGGCTGATCACTTCGGCATCGCTCGGGGTCTCTTTGAGGGTGGAAAGCAAGTATTGACTGGTACGCATGCGCTTAAACCTTGTTGAGCTGAAAGTCCGTTAAAGAAAGCGATTGTAGCAGGGGGGCTGTGCAGCGTGAAGCGTGGGGAGTGAGGGGTGAGGAGGAAGGAGTGAGGGGTGAGGCGGAGTCCCCAAGCATATCACCGCTCCCCTCAAGAATAGGCCAGGCGATTAAGCAAAAAAAGCGCAACCCCGATAAACAGAAGGCTGGGCCCCAGGGCACCGATCGCCGGCGGCACCGAGTAGAC
>NZ_NMUO01000152.1 GCF_002237365.1 Zobellella denitrificans | reverse complement strand
GCGCCAGTACCAGGGGGTTGGGTAGGGGGCGCGGATGTCGGGACGGCGGTGCCCGGCCAGCATTTCCCGCTTGCGGCCGAAGCCCTTGACCCGGGCCACCTCGAAGCCTGCCTCCCGCAGCCCCCGGCGAACGAAACCGGCGGCGGTAAAGGTGGCCAGGGTGGCGCCGTTCCTGGCCAGCCGGGCCAGCTCCCGGAACAGCTCGGGGGTCCACATCTCGGGGTTCTTGCTGGGGGCGAAGCCGTCCAGGTACCAGGCGTCGACCTTGCCGAGCAGGCCCGCTTCCATCTGGGGCAGCAGTTCGGCCACGTCGCCCAGCCACAAGTCCAGGCAGACGTCTTCCGCCAGCCACAGCCGGTGACAGCCGCTCACGGCCAGCGGATATTCAGCTAACAAATGTTCGCTTAAAGTGCTAAGCTCTGGCCACTGGCCCAGGGCCTGTCGCAGATCGGTGTGGGAAAGCGGGTATTTTTCCACGCTGATAAAGTGCAGGCGCCGGGCGTTACCTTGCGGATGCTGCCGACGATAGTCGATAAAGGCCTGCCAGGTGGCCAGAAAGTTGAGGCCGGTGCCAAAGCCGGTTTCGGCCACCACGAACAGGGCACGGTCGTGATCGACGAAGCGTCCGGGCAGGCCGTTCTGGCCCAGGAACACATAACGGGTTTCGGCCAGGCCGTTGTCGTTGGAAAAGTAGACATCGTCGAACGCGGCGGCGACCGGCGTGCCCTGGTCATTCCAGTCCAGGCGAGCGGTCGTGATGATGTGGGGTGACACTGAACCTCCGGGGCCGTAAAAGCGGTCATTTTATGTGAAAGCAGACCAGTTTGACCATGTTTTGTGGTTAGAATTGGCGCCAAATCAAGACAGTAGGAAAGATAGATGAGAAGAGCAGTCATTACCGGTATCGGTGTGGTGTCCAGCATAGGCAACAACAAGGAAGAGGTCCTGGCTTCCCTCAAGGCGGGCCGCTCCGGTATCAGCTTCTCCGAGCAGTTCGCGGACTACAAGCTGCGCAGCCAGGTATGGGGGAACATCAAACTGAACCCGGCCGAGCATATCGATCGCAAGGTCATGCGCTTTATGGGCGATGCCGCCGCCTTCGCCTATCTTTCCATGGAGCAGGCCATTGCCGACGCCGGACTCGACGAGTCCATGGTGTCCAACGAGCGCACCGGCCTGGTGGTGGGCTCCGGCGGTGCTTCTTCCAAGAACCAGATCGAGGCCTGCGACACCCTGCGCGAGAAAGGCGTGCGTCGGGTCGGCCCCTACATGGTGCCGCGCACCATGTCGTCCACCACCTCCGCCTGCCTGGCCACTCCCTTCAAGATCAAGGGCATCAACTACTCCATCAGCTCCGCCTGCGCCACCTCGGCCCACTGCATCGGCCACGCCCTGGAACAAATCCAGATGGGCAAGCAGGACATCGTCTTCGCCGGCGGCGGTGAAGAAGTGGACTGGACCCTGGCGCTGCAGTTCGACGCCATGGGCGCCCTGTCCAGCAAGTACAACGAGACCCCGGAGCTGGCCTCCCGCACCTACGACGCCGGCCGCGACGGCTTCGTCATCTCCGGTGGCGGCGGCATCCTGGTGGTGGAAGAGCTGGAGCACGCCTTGAAGCGCGGCGCCAAGATCTACGCCGAGATCACCGGTTACGGCGCCACCTCCGACGGCTACGACATGGTGGCTCCCTCCGGCGAGGGCGCGGTACGCTGCATGAAGCAGGCCATGGCCACGGCGCCGGCGCCGGTGCAGTACATCAACACCCACGGCACCTCCACCCCGGTGGGCGACGTTAAGGAGCTGGAGGCCATCCACGGCCTGTTCGGCGACCAGGCGCCCTACATCTCCGCCACCAAGGCGATGACCGGCCACGCCCTGGGTGCCGCCGGCGTGCACGAGGCGGTGTATTCGCTGCTGATGCTGGAGCACGGCTTTATCGCCCCCAGCATCAACATCACCGAGCTGGACGAGAAGGCCCAGGGCCTGCCCATCGTCACCGAATATCAAGAAGCCGAGCTGGACACCGTGATGTCCAACAGCTTCGGTTTCGGCGGCACCAACGCCAGCCTGGTGTTCAGCAAGTACAAGGGCTGAAGGCTCTGATAACACAAGTAAAAAAGCGCCCGCGGGCGCTTTTTTGTTGCGTCGGGATCGGAAGCATCTCCACTGTTGCTCACGCCTCACGCCTCACGCCTCACGCCTCACGCCTCACGCCTCACGCCTCACGCCTCACGCCTCGCTATAGTTTCCGTCGATCCCAGCGGATAAAGCCCCAGGCACCGAGGGCACCGAACAGAAAGCCGAGCAGGCTGCTGGCCAGGATATCGGCGGGCCAGTGCAGGCCCAGCAGCAGGCGGGAGTAACACACCGCCACCGCCCAGCCGGCCAGGGCGGTGACCAGCCAGGGCGAGGCACGGCGGTAGGCCAGCAGCAGGCAGAAGAAGGCGGCGATGGTCATGGCCGCGATGGAGTGGCCGGAGGGGAAGGAATAGTTCACCTCTTCCTGCCAGTGCAGCTTGAGCCAGCGGGGGATCTGCTGCTCGGACACCCGGCTCAGGCCCTCGGCCAGCCATTGCTCGCGGATCGCCTCCCGCTGGGCATAGAAACTGCTGCTGTCGATCTTGCCCTGCTCCTCCAGCCAGAGCACATAGGGCCTGGGCTCCTTGAAGTACTGCTTGGCCAGGGTCTTGGTGACGAAGGCGCCGCCCAGGGCGGTCATCAGGCAGAGAAAGAACACCAGAAACTGGCCGGGGCGGCGCCGCCAGCGATGCAGGGTGAGGGCGCTCAGCAGCACCAGGGTGATAAGAATACCGGTTTCCCCGACCGACAGGGTCAGGCCGTAGGCCAGCAGGGCGGGCAGTTCGTCCAGATCCAGCAGGGGAAACCAGTGCCAGTGCCAGTGGTAGCCCAGGCTGGCGATGGCGACGGGCAGGACCAGCAAGGCCAGCACGCCAAGGAATAGCTTCAAAGTCATAGGTGAGGGAGTGAATGGCGACAAAGTCGCGAGTCTAGCAAAAGCGCGGGCGGATTACAGCTGAAGCCCGGGGCGACTCGGGGTACAATGCCTGGCCGTTCAAGGAGGTAACCGATGAAATTGCTGGCCGATGAAAACATGCCCTTCGTGCAGGAGTTGTTTGGCGACTGGGCCGAGGTGACGACCTGCCCCGGCCGGGAGATCAGTCCCGGGCAGCTGCGGGACGTGGACGTGCTGCTGGTACGCTCCATCACCCGGGTGGACGAGGCCCTGCTGGCCCAGGCCGGGCGCCTGGCCTTCGTGGGCACGGCCACCATCGGCTGTGACCACGTGGACACCGGCCTGCTGGCCCGCCGCGGCATCGGTTTTGCCAGTGCGCCGGGCTGCAACAAGGTGGCGGTGGGCGACTATCTGCTGGCGGCCCTGCTGCGGGTCGCGGTCCACAAGGGCTGGCAACTCGCCGGCAAGACCCTGGCGGTGATCGGGGCCGGCAATACCGGATCCGAGGTGGCCGGCCGGGCCCGGGCGCTGGGCATGGAGGTACTGTTGTGCGACCCCTTGCTGGCCGAACGGGATCCGACGGCTTTTGTCGAGTTTGACCAGGCCTTGCGCGCGGATATCGTCAGTTTCCACGTGCCCCTGGTCCGGGATGGCGAACATCCCACCTGGCACCTGCTGGACGAGGCCCGCATTGCCGGTCTGGATGGGGAGCAGGTGCTGATCAACGCCTGCCGGGGGGACGTGTGGGACAACCGGGCCCTGTTGCAGCGCCAACAGGGACCTGAGCCCCTGACCCTGGTGATGGACGTGTGGGAGCACGAGCCCGAGGTGCTGGCGCCCCTGGTACCCCATGTGCTGCTCGCCACGCCCCATATCGCCGGCTACAGCCTGGAGGGCAAGGTCAGGGGCACCTTCGCCCTCTACCAGGCCCTGTGCACCCAGCAGGGGCGGGCGGTGGCAGTCACCCCCGGGCAACTGCTGCCGTCTCCCCCGGTGGCGGCCGTGACCCTGGCCGAGGTGCCGGAGCAAGCGCTGCTCGAACGCCTGGTGCGGCTGGTTTACGATATCGAGCGGGACGATCTCGCCTTTCGCCGGGCCCTGGGCCAGCCCGGTTTCTTCGACCGGCTGCGCAAGGACTATCCCCAGCGCCGGGAGCTGGGCTCCCTGCGTCTGCTGGGGGTTGACAACGACCTCGCCGCCCTGGGGTTTAAAGCTTGAGGCACCGCGGCCGATAAGGCTAAGACAGCATAACCTGGACAGATAAGTTCCTATTGGCACTGTTTTTTTCTACACTTGTGCCATGGCGAGCCAAGCCCGCCGGTTGCCCCGGTGAAGCGTCAGGAAAAGGATACTGGATACATAATGAGACGACTCAGACCACACCTTAGCTCCGGTCTGGCCCTGTGGCTGGCCTGCTCCGCGCCGTCCTTCGCCCAGGGCGAGTTTTATATCGAGCTGCGCGGGCCGGAAACGGAAGCGCCGGCCCCGGCAACATCTCCGGCCGCCGTGCCGTCCGTCCAGCCGCAGCCGGCCCCCGCGCCGGCCCCGGGACGCTACGGCCCCATCCGCAGTACCGATACCCTCTGGGCCATCGCCGCCCGCCATACCCGTGCCCCGGTCACGGTACAGCAGACCATGGTGGCGCTCTATCATCTTAACCCCAACGCTTTCGTGCGTGGCAATATCAACTACCTGCAGCGGGGAGCCACCCTGCGGTTGCCGACTCAGTCCCAGGCCCAGCAGCGATCGCCACGCGAAGCGGAGGCCGAATTCCGGCGGCTGAGCCAGCAGGGCAACCGCACCGCCACCCGGGCGGCCACGGCGCCCAGGCAGGAAACCGCTGCGACTCCCCGGCCCGCTGC
>NZ_NMUO01000151.1 GCF_002237365.1 Zobellella denitrificans | reverse complement strand
TGCTGATCAATCAGGCTGTCCCCGGAAGCATGTGCCTTCAACACCGCCGCCGCGTGCAGATGGGTATGAGGTGCAGCACCGCCACCGAACCCACGCCGCCGGTGGCGCCGGTGACCAGCACCGGGCCCTGGCCGGGGGTGATGCCCGCATGCTCCAGCGCCATCAGGCTGAGCATGGCGGTAAAGCCGGCGGTGCCGATGGCCATGGCCCGCTTGGCGCTCATGCCCGGCGGCAGGGGGATCAGCCAGTCCCCCTTGGCGCTGGCCTTCTCCGCCAGGCCGCCCCAGTATTGTTCGCCCACGCCCCAGCCGGTGAGCAGCACCTCGTCGCCGATGCGGTAGTCCGGGTGATCCGAGGCCAGCACGGTGCCGGCGTAGTCGATGCCGGGCACCATGGGCCACTGGCGCACTATCTTGCCCTTGCCGGTAATGGCCAGGGCGTCCTTGTAGTTGAGGGTGGAGTAGTCGACCTTCACCAGCACGTCGCCGGTGGTGAGCTGGTGCTCGTTCAGCCGCTGCAGGCGGGCTTGGGTTTGTTTGCCGGATTCTTCTAATAGTAGGGCGGTAAACATGGTGTTCTCCTCGGCACTGTTTCCTATGACCCAGTGTAAGGAGGCCGGTGCGGATTGCCATGGCCGGCACCGGCTAAATTGCGATTTTGTGACCCCGGCGCCATCAGGTCCGGGCGGCTTCCGGGGTTTTGATCCAGGCTTCGTTGAGCCAGAGCGAGGCGATGATGATGAGTCCGCCCAGGCCGAGCCGCAGCAGGTCCGCTTCCCGGTTCCAGATCAGCAGGTTGACCAGCAGGCCGGCGGGCACCAGGGCGTTGTTCATGATTGCCAGGGCGCCGGCATTGACCAGGGTGGCGCCCTTGTTCCACAGGAAATAGCCCAGGCCCGAGGCGCCCAGGCCCAGCCACAGCAGTATGCCCCACTGCTGGCCGCTGGCGGGGTAGCGGTCGGTGCCGAGCCACAGCCAGGCCGGCACCACCACCAGCAGGGCGCCCAGGTAGAAATAGCCGAACAGCCGATGCTGGGGCGGATGTTGCGGATAGCGCTCCATCAGCACCTTGTAGCCGACCTGGCCGAGGGCGAAGCAGAGGTTGGCGCCCTGCACCACCGCGAAACCGAGCAGGTAGGTGTCGGTGATGCCGTCGAAGCGGATCACCAGGGCGCCCAGCACCGCCAGGGCGGCGGTGAGCAGGTAGCCGGGGTTGAAGCGCCGGTTGAGCAGATCGTAGATCAGGGTGACGTAGATGGGCGTGAGCACGGTGAAGATCAGCACCTCGGGCACCGTCAGCAACAGGAACGACTGGTAATAAAAGAGATACATGATGCCGAGCTGCACGGCGCCGCAGCCCATCAGCCCCAGCGCCAGCCGCGCCGGCAGGCGCCGGGAGAGGAAGGGCAGGAACAGCAGGGCGGCCAGGGCCACGCGGCTCAGCACCGAGAAGTAGCTGTCCACGGCGCCGGCCAGGTAGACGCCGATCAGGCTGAAGGAAAAGGCCCACAGCAGGGTGACAAAGACCAGATAGGACATGGGTGAATTTTCGTCATTGGTAAAGATGGGGCGCTATGATGGCGCAAAGCCGGGGGCCGATCCAGCCGCGGGCCCATAAAAAAAGCCGGCGCAATGCACCGGCCCGGGACCAACATCAGGTTTGTCATAAAGGAGAGAATGACGTCCCCAAACAAAGTGGTTCAACACCACACGCAGAACTCTTGGGCATCGCGCCCGAAAAGGTTGTCAGCGTGGCAACCCGTGCCGCCCGACCCCGAACATTCCGTTTTTGTCGCCATACCGGCATTACCTCGAATAACCCCGGTATCACGACAGACAGGCAGTACCCCCCATGATGCCACCATGCCCAGAACCCTGTTCGGCCAGGCCGCCGGATGAAACAACTCCACCACGCCGACGATTAACTTGTCTGTGGCGCACATTCTATGGTCAGATAATTCATGTAAGAAATGAATTATCACCATGGAAGTATGGTAAATATCGATGGATAACCTCTATCAACGGCTGGATCTGAACCTGCTGCGGGTGTTCGACGTGCTGATGCAAAGCCGCAACGTTACCCGGGCGGCGGAGCAGCTGAACCTGTCCCAGTCCACCGTCAGCCATGCCCTGGCCCGGCTGCGCCTGGCCCTGGGCGATCCCCTGTTCGTGATGACCCGCAAGGAGATGCGGCCCACGGGCCGGGCCCAGGCGCTGGCGGCACCGGTGCGCCAGGCCCTGGCCCTGCTGGAGCAGGGGGTGCGCCAGTCGGCGGGGTTCGAACCCGCCTCCTCGACCCGCACTTTCCGCCTGGCGGTACCGTCCTCCATCGAACACGGCGCCGTGCCCCAGCTGGTGGAGCTGCTGCACCGGCGGGCGCCGGCCTGCCGGCTGGCCATCAGCGAGCTGGTCGACTCCGACTACGAAGACAGTCTGGCCCGGGGCGGCCTGGATCTGGTGGTGGGCTTTGCCGGCGCCGGCCACCTGTCCCCGCGGCTGCTATGCGAACCCTGGTTCGACAACCCCATGGTGTGCCTGTCGGCGCGGGGCAGCGGCCTGCCCGAAGTGATGTCGGCCGCCGAACTGGTGGCCTGGAGCCATGTGTCCACCTCCACCTGGGGCCACAACCAGACCCTGGTGGAACACTGGCTGAAGGAGAAGGAGCTGGAGCGCCATATCGCGGTGTGGGTGCCGAGCTTCGAGGCGCTGCCCAAGCTGCTGGCCACCGGTCGCTATCTGGCCATGGTGCCGGAGCTGATCGCCCGGGATTTCTGCCATTACTACCCGTTGCAGAGCCACCGCCTGGACGAGCCGTTGTACAGCACCTATGTGCTGGCCCAGCATCCGCTGACCGAGTTCGATCCGGCGCTGGTCTGGTTCCGGCAACTGCTGCGGGAGGTGGGAGAGAGCTTGTGCCGGGTGGAGTGAGGGCCGCGGCTTGATGACAACCTCGCCTGTTGCACTGGCAGGAGTCGGCCAAAGGGCCAACTCCGCCGACACGCTACAAAATATGACACTCGCTGTTTCGGCCTGCTGCGAACATTCACTGGATGTTCGGTCAGGCCGAAACCGCTCGTCGCGGCGAGCAAGCTCGCCCCCTGTAAGCTCGCACATGCCAAATGTCGCGGAAACCGTCGGTATCGCCGCGCTGCGACTTGCCACTGGCAACTCGGTCGCGCCGATACCTCCGGTGCAAGGCGCTTCGCGCCCCCTGGCATGTGACGGTCGGCGGAGCCGTTCCCTTTGTCCGCCTGTACTGGTTCAGGTGTTGCCTGTTTAGGTAAGCCCGAAGGTTTGTCAGCAGCCAACCGCCCTTGGGGCTTATTCCTTGGGCAGGGGCACCACCAGCATGTCGCAGGGCACGGTGTTCATCAACTGACGGGCGGAGGAGGTGAGCAGGCTCCAGAAGCTTTGCTCGTGGCCGCAGACCAGCAGGTCGATCTGGTTCTGCTCCACCGCTTCGTTCACTTTCAGCGCCAGATCGCCGCAGATCACCAGCTTTTTCTCGATGGGATAGCCCAGATCGCCCAGGTATTCCTCCAGCCGCTGCTTGGCGTCGGCCACCACCTGATCCTGGATATTGTCGATATCGATGTCGATCATCTCGGTGTAGAGATCCTTGAGATCCACATCCACGTGGATGACGGACAACTTGGCCTGGTTGGCACGGGCGCGATCCACCGCCTTGGCGATCACCTTGCGGTTTTTCTCGGTCATGTCGACCGCCGCCAGGATATGCTTGTACTGATAGGGTTCTGTCATGGCACTTCTCCTTTTTTCCCAAGTCTATCAATCCATTAGCCGTTAAACCGTGAGCTGGGCGGGAATTTCGCACCGCGCCTGATGCCAGCAGCATAGGCCAGGACGGGCGGCCGGGACAAGATGGCCGGGACGCTATTTCAGCCCCGGCTGGCCTGGATCAAATAACGGCGGGGGCTGTTGGCCGGTTCGGTAAAGGTGCCCAGGCGCACCCGGTAGCCCCGCTCTTCGAGGAACAGGGCCCGGTCCAGCAGCAGCCACAGCTCCAGCGGGTAGCGGTAGAGGTGGCGCACCAGCTCGATGCGCTGGACCATCAGCCGGCGCGGCTCGGCCCGGGCCAGCCAGTGCTCGCCGTTCAGGATGGCGGGGGCGGGGATCCCCTTTTGCCCGCAGGCCCAGCGGGCGAAGTCGGCGAAATCGCCGCTCAGCAGCTGTTTGGGGAAGGAGGGCAGCGGCAGGTATTCATCCTGTCCCCTCAGCGCCCGTTGCAGCTCGTCGAAGGCCAGCCGCCAGCTCAGCTCGATGCGGCGCAGCCGGCGCACCCGTTCGCCGCCGGTCACCTGCTGCTGCAGCGGTAGCCGCAGATCCTGGCGGTCCAGCCCGAGATCCCGGGCCCGGCCGGCGGCGGACAGCGGCCGGTAGCGGTCGCCCTCGATCAGGTGGTAGCAGCAGGGAGAGAGCGCCAGTGTCCGGGTGCCGGCGGCGGCGGCATGGCGCAAAAAGCGCAGGTGCAGCTCGCCGCAGGCGTGCAGGGCCAGGGCCTGCTGCTCGGCAGCGAAGAGCCCGGCGGCGGTTTCGGCCAGGGCATCGGCGCAGACAAAGCGGTGCTCGAGCCCGAGTCGCTCGGCCAGCTGCTCGCCCTGGCGGCACAGGTCCGGGTTCCATTCCAGGCTGGTGACCGGCCGCGCCGACTGCTGGGCCAGCAGCCGGCCGAGGTGGCCCTTGCCGGCGCACCACTCCAGTATGGGATGAGTTCCGCTGATATTGGCGGCAAAATCCTTGATCTGCGCCCATTTCCGCCCGGGGATGCCGTTGCTCCAGCGCGGGGTGGCATAGTCGGCGGCCCGCGCCAGCGCCGGGAGCCGCGGCCGGTT
>NZ_NMUO01000150.1 GCF_002237365.1 Zobellella denitrificans | reverse complement strand
TTTTGGACTCGATCTGAGCTCCCCCCAGAACTCTACCCCCTCTTGTTGCGCCGGCGGGCCAGGATGTGTAAAAGAAACACCTCTCGGGGGGGGCTGCCCCCGCCGGCGGGGGTGACGCAAGCGCGGCCCGCGCGCTCCCCCGTACAACAGGGGGCGGGACGTGACCGGGCGGTGCTGGAGCGGCTGGCGACCCGCCATACCCTGGCCCCGGCCTGGATCTACCCGCGCACCATCAATGGGCAGCCCTGGTTTGTGCTGGTGTTCGGCGATTTCGAGACCCCCGAACAGGCGCGCCGGGCCATCGGCAGCCTGCCGGCCGAGCTGCGGGCGGCCAAACCCTGGCCCAAGCCCTTCGGGCAGGTGCAAAAAGAAGCCAACCCATAGTCATGACTTCGGCTTGCGGTTACAATGCGCGCCCTCTGAGCGGTGCGGCAACGATGACGACTATGACAAAAACTCGGGCATTCCTGAAGTGGGCCGGCGGCAAGTACGGGCTGGTGGAGGACATCAACCGCCGCCTGCCGGAAGGCCGGGTGCTGGTGGAGCCCTTCGTCGGCGCCGGCTCGGTATTTCTGAATTCCGATTACGACGCCTACCTGCTGGCCGACATCAACGCGGATCTGATCAACCTCTACCAGTTGCTCAAGACC
This sequence comes from Zobellella denitrificans, assembly GCF_002237365.1. Lineage (GTDB taxonomy): Bacteria > Pseudomonadota > Gammaproteobacteria > Enterobacterales > Aeromonadaceae > Oceanimonas > Oceanimonas denitrificans. The sequence continues at coordinate 4,204 of NZ_NMUO01000150.1, read as the reverse complement.
CGGCCCGACGCCTTTATCCGTGATGCGGCCCGGCTGTTCATCGCCGCCAACAATGAACGTGGCGCTTATTACGGTTTTCGGGACGAGTTCAACCTGGAGCAGGACGGCTACCGGCGGGCCCTTTTGTTCCTCTACCTGAACCGGCACGGCTACAACGGCCTGTGCCGCTACAACCAGAAGGGCGGTTTCAACGTGCCCTTCGGCGCCTACAAGAAACCCTATTTCCCCGAGCGGGAGCTGTGGTTCTTCGCCGAGAAGGCGCAGAAGGCCACCTTCGTGTGCCAGAGCTATGTGGAGGTGTTCGCCGCCGCTTGCGAAGAGCAGGTGTTCTACTGCGACCCGCCCTATGCGCCCCTGTCCACCACCGCCAGCTTCACCACCTACGCCGCCAACGGCTTCACCCTGGACGATCAGGCCATACTGGCCCGGCTGGCGCGGGAAACCGCCGCCCGGGGGGTGCCGGTATTGATCAGCAACCACGACATCCCCCTCACCCGGGAGCTGTACCGGGAGGCGGAGCTGGACGTGGTGGCGGTCAAACGCACCATCAGCCGCCACGGCCACAACCGCAAGAAGGTGGACGAACTGCTGGCGCTGTTTGTGCCCGGCACAAGCGAGGCGTGAGGGGAAAGGCGCCTTACGCCAGCACCAGCCGCACCACCAGCATCAGCAGCAGCACGAACAGCAGTATGGCCATCGCTCCCAGCCCGATATAGGGCCAGGGGCTGCCCCTGAACTGCAACTGCCGGTTCTTCTCCGACTGAACCCCGAACAAGGCGGCCGCCACCGCCTGCAGCCAGTGTTTCCAGTTCATAGTCCACCTTTTCCGTCAACTTCTGCCAAGCATAGACGCCTCGCTAGAGAATCACCGGGCGCTGGGGTAGAATTGGTGCGTTTTTTGCGCTTAAGGGAACCCCGATGAAAGACTACCTGATTGCCCCCTCCATACTGTCCGCCGATTTCGCCCGCCTGGGCGAGGATGTGACCCGGGTACTGGAGGCGGGAGCCGACGTGGTGCACTTCGACGTGATGGACAATCACTATGTGCCCAACCTGACCATAGGCCCCATGGTCTGCAAGGCCCTGCGCGACTACGGCATTCAGGCTCCCATCGACGTGCATCTGATGGTCAAGCCGGTGGACAGCCTGGTGCCCGAGTTCGCCAAGGCCGGGGCCTCCATCATCACCTTCCACCCGGAAGCCTCCGAACACATCGACCGCACCCTGGGCCTGATCCGGGATCACGGCTGCCAGGCCGGCCTGGTGTTCAACCCCTCCACCCCGCTCAGCCACCTGGACTATGTGATGGACAAGGTGGACGTGATCCTGCTGATGTCGGTCAACCCCGGTTTCGGCGGCCAGTCCTTCATCGCCTCCACCCTCGACAAACTGCGCCAGGCCCGCCGTCGCATCGACGAAAGCGGCCGCCCTATCCGCCTGGAGATCGACGGCGGCGTCAAGGTCGACAATATCCGCGATATCGCCGAGGCCGGTGCCGACATGTTCGTGGCCGGCTCCGCCATCTTCAGCCAGCCCGACTACAAGGCGGTGATCGAGCAGATGCGCGGCGAACTGGCCAAGGCCCATGGGTAACTTCGACCTGGTCCAGTTCGATCTGGACGGCACCCTGATCGACAGCGTGCCCCAGCTGGCGCAGGCGGTGAACCGCATGCTGGTACAGCTGGGCTTCGGGGAGGCCGGCGAGCAGGCGGTGCGCCACTGGGTGGGCAACGGCGCCGACATGCTGGTGCGCCGGGCGCTGACGGCGGCCCTCGGCACCGAACCCGGTGATGAGTTGCGCCAGGCGGCACGCGCCGCCTTCGATGCGGCCTACGACCAGGTGGCCGACCAGGGGCTGGTGTTCTACCCCGGGGTGCTCGATACCCTGGCGGCCCTGCGCCGGGCGGGCAAGCGGCTGGCCATCGTCACCAACAAGCCCTACCGCTTCGTGCCCGCCATCCTGGCGGCGGCCGGCCTGAGCGAGCAGTTCGAACTGGTGCTGGGCGGCGACAGCCTGCCCGAGAAGAAGCCGAGCCCGGCGCCGCTGCTGCACGTCTGCCGCAGCCTGGACATGGATCCGGCCCGCACCCTGATGGTGGGCGACTCCGAGAATGACGTGCTGGCGGCCAGGGCGGCCGGCATGGCGGTGGTGGGCCTGACCTACGGTTACAACTACGGTCGGGATATCGCGGACAGCGGCCCCGACTGGGTGCTGAGTGACTTTGCCGCCCTCGCTGATATACTGCTAACCGATTGACAGAGAACAGACAACCATGGCTAAACCGATAGTACTCAGCGGCGCCCAGCCCTCGGGCCAGCTGACCATAGGCAACTACATGGGCGCCCTGCGCCAGTGGGTGAAGATGCAGCAGGACTACGACTGCCTGTACTGCATCGTGGACATGCACGCCATCACCGTCCGCCAGGATCCCAAGGCCCTGCGTTCCGCCTGCCTGGACGCGGCCGCCCTCTACCTGGCCATCGGCCTCACGCCTGAGCAGAGCACCATCTTCATCCAGTCCCACGTGCCGGAGCACGCCGAGCTGGCCTGGGTGCTCAACTGCTACACCCAGTTCGGCGAGCTGTCGCGCATGACCCAGTTCAAGGACAAGTCCAGCCGCTACGCCGAAAACATCAACGCCGGCCTGTTCACCTATCCGGTGCTGATGGCGGCCGACATCCTGCTGTACCGGGCCAACCAGGTGCCGGTGGGCCACGATCAGAAGCAGCACCTGGAGCTGACCCGGGACATCGCCTACCGCTTCAACCAGCTCTACGGCGAGGTGTTCACCGTGCCCGAGCCCTTCATTCCCGAAGAGGGCGCGCGCATCATGAGCCTGCAGGAGCCGACCAAGAAGATGTCCAAGTCGGACGACAACGCCAACAACTTCATCGGCCTGCTGGAAGATCCCAAGAGCATCGCCAAGAAGCTCAAGCGCGCCGTCACCGACTCCGAGGATCCGCCCGTGGTGCGCTTCGACCAGCAGCAAAAGCCCGGCGTGTCCAACCTGCTGACCCTGATGGCCGGCGCCAGCGGTAGCTCCATTCCCGAGCTGGAGCGGCATTTCGAAGGCAAGATGTACGGCCACCTCAAGACCGAGACCGCCGAGGCGGTGCTGGCCATGCTGGAGCCGATCCAGCGCCGTTTCCATGAGCTGCGGGAAGACGAGGTCGAGCTGCGCAAGGTGCTGACCCTGGGGGCGGACAAGGCCCGGGCCAAGGCTGTACAGACCCTGGAAAAGGTATATGATGTAATCGGCTTCGTGCCAAAGAGTCGTTGACTGATAAGGAGCCTTTCGGCTCCTTTTTCGATTTTGCCTGACTGGATTCAATCCCACCTATGACCGAGCAACAACCCCTTGATCGGGAACTGACCGACAAGCTGTACTGGCTGCGCAAGTTCCGCATGGCCAAGAACGAGAAGACCCTGGAGCTGATGGTGTCCAAGGCGGTGGACGATCATCACCAGCACGCCGCCGTGGTGGCCGCCATCTACCTGGCCGAATGCCAGCGCGAGCGGGAAATGGCCCAGGGGCGTTTTCTGCAGCAATGAGCACCGGCCCGGTGTGAGCGGTTACTCCGTATAATGCCCCCGTCACGAGCTGACGCAACGCCTTTCTTCCCGCTGTCGTTTTCATCCTTTCCGACCCATGATTAGGGTAGCTTCCTGTGCCCGGACGGCGGGCCATCGAGAGAGGAGGGGCGAAAATGAAAACCCTGTTCAGACGTGGCGCCCTGCTGCTGCCCCTGCTGGGGGTCTTTGCGCTGGGGGTGATGGTGCCCGAGGCCCAGGCCCGCTGGGACGACCGTCGCTATGAGCGGGATGCCAGGCACTGGCATCACCATCCCCACAAGCACCTGAAGCAGCGCCATCACTACTACCGATCCGCGCCGAAAAAGGTGAGGGTGGTGGAGCACCATTACTATCACCGGCCGCCGGCCTACTATGCCGTGCCCGGCCCCGGCACCCATATTTCGGTGAGCCTGCCGCTGGGGACCATCGTCTCCTCCCTGCCCGGTGGCTTCATCAGCTTCAGCTACAGCGACGGGCCCTACTACTACCATGGCGGCAACTACTACCGTCCTTACGATAGGGGCTACCGGGTAGTGGCGCCGCCGCCCGGCCACCGCTGGTAGCGGGCGAGGCGCCACTACCCGGTAGCCCCTATCGTAAGGACGGTAGTAGTTGCCGCCATGGTAGTAG
>NZ_NMUO01000015.1 GCF_002237365.1 Zobellella denitrificans | reverse complement strand
GACTTGCATGTGTTAGGCCTGCCGCCAGCGTTCAATCTGAGCCATGATCAAACTCTTCAATTTAAGTTTGATGCTCAATGAATTACTGAAGTGTTTGTGCACTTCGACAATCATTGAAAAACAATATCTTTTTGTTTCCCAACCACTGCGAGTGCCCACACAGTTTGCTTGATAAATTGTTAAAGAGCGTTGACCGTTAGCGGGTCAGGGCTGCGTATTCTACGCCGTCCGTTTGATTCGTCAAGCCTCAAAACCGAAGTTTTTACCGCTTGTGACCGCCGGCGTGTTCCGCCGTGTCAGTGAGGGCGCATTATAGGGAGCCGCGCTTTTTGCGCAAGGGCTTTTTTGACGTTTTTATTAAAAAAGGCGATTTTGGATATAAAATGAGCCAAAACCACCTTTTATTAATAGTTTGTTAACCAAACCTTAGCGGTGGCGGGCAAACTGACGGGCAAACTCCCTGACTTTATCCCAATCGGTGAACTCCAGATCCCGGCTGCTGTCGGTGCTGCCGCCGGTGATCTTCATGATCAGCCGGATGATAAGGGTCTGCCACCAGTTGTACTCGCTGTACTTCAAGGCACCGGCGAACACACCTATGGTCCGGGGGCGCCAGGGAGACCTGGCCAGAAATTTGCGAATATAAGCGTTGGTCTTGGGATCGGCCTTTTCCGGCTTCCTGGCCGTGAGGCAAACCCCGAAAAACGCCGAATCAACGACCTCAAGCTGTTCACTATGGGTATGGATAAAGGTGTACAGGCTGTCATGGAAATGGCCGTAGCGAATGGAAGCTCCAATCAGCACCTTATCGTACTTGCTGAGGTTTTTCTTGGGCAACGCATGTAAATCAGCCAGTTCCACATCATAACCGGTAAATTCATCCCGCATCGCATCAATGATTTTTGTCGTCTGACCATTGCGAGACGAATAAAGTACCAACAGTTTTCCCATAGTCTCCTCTTAGCTTCGCCAGAAGGCGGGCGTAAACAACACCAGCAAGGTAAAAATTTCCAAACGTCCGAACAGCATGGCCAGGATCATGATCCACTTGGCGGTATCGGTGGTGGAGCCAAAGTTGGCTGCCACCTCCCCCAGTCCCGGCCCCAGGTTATTGAGGGTGGCCACCACGGCGGTAAAGGCCGTCAGCTCGTCCATACCGGTCGCCAGCAGGGCCAGCATGCAGAGCACGAACACCAGGGCATAGGCCGCAAAGAAGCCCCATACCGCCTCCACCACTCTATCAGCTAGTGCCTTGTTGCCAAGTTTTATTCGATAGACGGCGCGGGGATGGATAAGGCGCTTGAGTTCCCGCATCCCCTGCAAATTAAGAAGCATGATCCGGACCACTTTTATACCACCGCCGGTGCTGCCGGCACAGCCCCCGATACAGGAGGCGAACATCAATAATACCGGCAGAAACAGGGGCCACTCGGAAAAACCGGTGGTGCTGAAGCCGGCGGTGGTGGAAATGGAGACCGCCTGGAACAGGGACTGATCCAGCGCCTGCCAGGGATCGGAATAAACCCGGTGAGCCATCAGCACCGACATGCAGATCAGGGTGAGCACCACCTGCACCCCGATAAAGGCCTTGACCTCCGGATCGAGGCGATACACCGACAACCTCGTGCCCCTGTTGGCAAAGGCGGCAAAATGCAGGGTGAAGTTGACCCCGGCAATCATCAGGAACACCACTATGATCAGGTTGATCATGGGGCTGTTGAAGTGGCCTATGCTGGCATCGTAAGTGGAGAAGCCTCCTATCGCCACGGTAGAAAAAGCATGGCAGATGGCATCGAACAGGTTCATGCCCGCCAGCCACAGCAGCAGGGCGCAGGCGATGGTCAGCACCAGGTAGATGTACCAGAGGGCCTTGGCGGTTTCGGCAATGCGTGGCGCCACCTTGTTATCCTTGACCGGCCCGGGGATCTCGGCCCGGAACAGCTGCATGCCACCGATGCCGAGGATGGGCAAGATGGCCACCGCCAGCACTATGATGCCCATGCCCCCCAGCCATTGCAGCATCTGCCGGTAGAACAGTATCGCCTTGGGCAACTCGTCCAGTCCGCTGATCACGGTGGCGCCGGTGGTGGTCAGCCCGGAAAACGACTCGAAAAAGGCCTCCGCCAGTGTCATGCTGGGTTCGGCACTAAGTATAAAGGGAATGGCCCCCACGCTGCCCAGCACCGTCCAGAACAGCACAACGATCAGAAAACCTTCCTTGGCCCGCAATTCCTTGTTGTGGGTGCGGTTGGGAAACCAGAGTGCCAACCCCAGGATCAGGCAGATGACAAAGGCACTGAAAAAGTCGAGGCCGGCACCGTCCCGGTAGATATAGGCCACCAGGGCCGGCGCCAGCATGGTCACGCTGAACAGGGCCACCAGGATGCCCACGATACGGATAATTGTGCGAATATGCATGGTGTTTCCGATACACTGATAACCGATTAATCCAGCGCCTGTTCCAGCGGCCTGGCCTTTAAACGTCCCTGACTGCGATCCAGCAGTTGACGGCAAAATTCGGGTATGACACGTGCCTCAATCGACAGTGTTCCCGTCACCCCGGCGCCGTACTCGACCTCCAGCCAGAGCCCCTCGAATTCACCCAGCAGGAACTCCAATAGCGCCATGTCGCCGTAGTCGGCGCTGATGGCCACCCGCCCCATGATGCGCCGCTCCCGGGTTTCCAGTTGCGCCAGGGCCGATGCCACAGTTCCGCCATAGGCCCGCACCAGGCCACCGGTGCCCAGCTTGATGCCGCCGAAGTAACGGCAGACCACGGCGGTGATCTCGCCGATGCCCGAGCCTTGCAACTGGGCCAGTATGGGCTTGCCGGCGGTGCCCGAGGGCTCGCCGTCGTCGCTGAAGCCCAGCACCCGGGAATCCGTCGGGGCGCCGGCGACGAACGCCCAGCAGTGGTGGCCGGCAGCAGGTTCCCGGGCCCGCACCGCCTCGATAAAGGCTTTCGCCGCCGTTGGATCCGGCGTATGCGCCAGGTAGGCGATGAAACGGCTTTTCTTGATGTCCTGCTCCCACACCAGTGGGCCGGCAGGCACCGGATAAGGAGACATATTCACGGCACGGATCCCGGTTACGGCAAAGCTCGCCTGCTATTGTTTATTCGACCTGTTGGCCTGCCTGGAAAAAAGAGCGCAACATTGTTGCCGAATCGGGCAGGGAAGTCATCTTTTGCTCATTCGGGCACGCCGGTGACGGGCTGTTACAAGAGCCACACAAAATTAAAACGATTGTTTAAAATAGGTGTTGAAATCCGCTGTTTTTCTGTTCATAGTGAGCCCATCCCTGCCCGGGAGAGTCGGAGCAGCCCAAGGGAACAAGGAGATTATGAGGATGATCTATCAAGGCGAAGCCCTCTCTGTGCAACTGTTGCAAGACGGTATTGCTGAACTGCGATTCGATGGCGCAGGCGCCATCAACAAGCTCGACCGCGCCACCCTGCTGTCGCTGGAACAGGCGGTGACGGCGCTGGAACAGACCAGCGGTATCCGCGGCCTGATGCTGACCAGCGCCAAGGATGCGTTTATCGTCGGTGCCGACATCACCGAATTTCTGGAGTTGTTCGAGCTGCCGGAAGCCGAGCTTGGCGACTGGCTGGCCAAGGCCAACGCCATCTTCAACCGCATCGAAGACCTGCCCTTCCCCACCCTCAGCGTGGTCAGGGGCTATGCCCTGGGCGGCGGTTGCGAATGCATCCTGGCCACCGACTACCGTATCGGTGATGCCAGCGCCCGCATCGGCCTGCCGGAAACCAAGCTCGGCATCATGCCCGGCTTCGGCGGCACCGTGCGCTTGCCGCGCCTTATCGGTGCAGACAACGCCATGGAATGGATCACCACGGGGCAGGAAAACAAGGCCGAGGCCTGCCTGGCCGTGGGCGTGCTGGACGCCGTGGTCGACAGTGACAAGCTGCAGACCGCCGCCATTCGCCTGTTGCAGGACGCTACCGCCGGCAAGCAGGACTGGCAGGGCAAGCGCGCCCGCAAATGCGCGCCCCTGACCCTGGACAAGCTGGAAGCCATGATGAGCTTCAACACCGCCAAGGGCATGGTGGCCGCCAAGGCCGGCCCCCACTATCCGGCGCCGATCACCGCGGTGAAAACCATCGAGGCCGCCGCCGCCCTGGGCCGTGACGCCGCCCTCCTGGTAGAACAGGACAACTTCGTCAAGCTGGCCAAGACCCCGGTGGCCCGCGCCCTGGTCGGCATTTTTCTGAACGATCAGTTCATCAAGGGCAAGGCCAAGAAGGCGGCCAAAGCGGCACCCGCCACCCGCAAGGCCGCCGTGCTCGGTGCCGGCATCATGGGTGGCGGCATCGCCTACCAGTCGGCGGTGAAAGGCATACCGGCGGTAATGAAGGACATCAATGACCAGGCCCTGGCGCTCGGCATGAACGAGGCCGGCAAACTGCTCAACAAGCAGCTGGAGCGGGGCAAGATCGATGGCTTCAAGCTGACCCAGGTGCTGTCCAGCATCACCCCCACCCTGAGCTACGACGGCCTGCAGGGCGTGGACATGGTGGTGGAAGCCGTGGTCGAAAACCCCAAGATCAAGTCCCAGGTGCTGGCCGAGGTGGAAACCAAAGTGAGCGAGGACGCCGTCATCGCCTCCAACACCTCCACCATTCCCATCTCGACCCTGGCCAGGAGCCTCCAGCGCCCGGAACGGTTCTGCGGCATGCACTTCTTCAACCCGGTGCACCGCATGCCTCTGGTGGAAATCATCCGCGGCGAGCAGACCAGCGACGACACCATCAACAAGGTGGTGGCCTACGCCGCCGCCATGGGCAAATCGCCGGTGGTGGTAAATGACTGTCCCGGCTTCTTCGTCAACCGGGTGCTGTTTCCCTACTTCTTCGGCTTTGGCAAGCTAATCGCCGACGGCGCCGACTTTGTGCAGGTCGACAAGGTAATGGAGAAGGTGTTCGGCTGGCCCATGGGCCCCGCCTACCTGCTCGACGTGGTCGGTATCGACACCGGCCACCATGCCGCCGCCGTCATGGCCGAAGGCTTCCCGGCGCGCATGAGCAAGGCCGGCAAGGACGCCATCGACGTCATGTACGAACAGCAGCGTTTCGGCCAGAAGAACGGCAAGGGCTTCTACGCCTACAGCCAGGACAAGAAGGGCAAGCCGAAGAAGGAAGCAGACCCGCAGAGCTACCAGCTGCTGCAGGCCGTGGTGACCGGCCAGGCGGAGTTTGCCCAGGACGATATCATCGCCCGCATGATGATCCCCATGATCAACGAGGTGGTGCTCTGCCTGGAAGAAGGCATTATCGGCTCCCCCGCCGAGGCGGATCTGGCGCTGGTGTACGGCCTCGGCTTCCCGCCGTTCCGGGGCGGCGTGTTCCGCTACCTGGACACCCTGGGCCTGGCCAGTTACGTGGCCCTGGCCGACAAGTTCGCCCACCTGGGCCCCCTCTATCAAGTGAGCCCCGGACTGCGCCAGATGGCCGCCGACGGCAAGACCTTTTACTGATTTGGCGGAAGGAGACGACAACATGAAAGACGTGGTCATTGTCGATTGTATTCGCACCCCCATGGGGCGCTCCAAAGGCGGCGCATTCCGCAACGTCAGGGCCGAGGATCTGTCCGCCCACCTGATGCAGGGGCTGCTGGCCCGCAACCCCGCCCTGGCCGCCAGCGAGGTGGAAGACATCTACTGGGGCTGCGTGCAGCAGACCCTGGAGCAGGGGTTCAACGTGGCCCGCAACGCCGCCCTGCTGGCCGGCCTGCCCAAGGAAGTGGGCGCCGTCACCGTCAACCGGCTGTGCGGCAGCTCGATGCAGGCGCTGCACGACGCCGCCCGCGCCATCATGGTGGGTGACGGCGACGTCTTCATCATCGGCGGGGTCGAGCACATGGGCCATGTGCCCATGAACCACGGGGTGGACTTCCATCCCGGCCTGGCGCTGAACGTGGCCAAGGCCGCCGGCATGATGGGCCTGACCGCCGAACTGCTGGGCCGGCTGCACGGCATCAGCCGGGAGCAGCAGGACGCCTTCGCGGTGCGATCCCATCAACGGGCCCACCAGGCCACGGTGGAAGGCCGCTTCGCCAACGAGATCCTGGCCACCAACGGCCATGCCGCCGACGGCAGCCTGACCCGGCTCGAGACCGACGAGGTGATCCGCCCGGAAACCAGCCTGGCGTCCCTGGCCCAGCTGCGCCCGGCCTTCGATCCGGCCAACGGCACCGTCACCGCCGGCACCTCCTCCGCCCTGTCCGACGGCGCCGCCGCCATGCTGGTGATGTCCGCCGACAAGGCCGCCGCCCTGGGCCTCAGGCCCCGCGCCCGCATCAAGGCCATGGCGGTGGCGGGCTGTGACCCCTCCATCATGGGCTACGGCCCGGTGCCGGCGGTGCACAAGGCGCTCAAGCGGGCCGGCCTGTCGGTGCAGGACATCGACTTGTTCGAACTGAACGAGGCCTTCGCCGCCCAGTCGCTGCCGGTGCTGAAGGATTTGGGGCTGCTGGAGGTGATGGACGACAAGGTCAACCTCAACGGCGGCGCCATCGCCCTGGGCCACCCCCTGGGTTGCTCCGGCGCCCGCATCTCCACCACCCTGATCAACCTGATGGAGAACAGGAACGCCACCCTGGGCGTGGCCACCATGTGTATCGGCCTGGGTCAGGGCATCGCCACCGTGTTTGAACGGGTTTAGGGGAAACAAGAAACTTCTATGGTCGATTTTGGGCAGGGGCTTCCTCTGCCCTTTTTTGATCGTGGTCACGGTTGACCATTTATTCAGCAAGGGTAATATAGGCGGGGTTAACGACCAGGTAGTAGAACCATGACCGATTTCTTTTCCGACGCCCAGCACCGTCTGGATGCCACCGGCCTGCGCTGCCCCGAGCCGGTAATGATGGTGCGCAAGCAAGTACGCAACATGGCCAGCGGAGAGACCCTGCTGGTCACCGCCGACGATCCCTCCACCACCCGGGACATCCCCAGCTTCTGCCGCTTCATGGACCATGTGCTGCTGTCCAGCCAGATCGAGCAGTTGCCCTATCAGTTCCTGATCCAGAAAGGCACCTGACTCGCCGAAGGGCGGATATGGCCGTCCGTCACAAGCTGATAAGCTGGGGGTTCGAACAACTCTCTTTGTAAGGACACCCCATGCTGGCCGTCAGCCATGCTCTTGGCCCCCTCTTCCTGCTGATCCTCACCGGCACCCTGCTCCGCCGGCTGCGTTTTCCCGACGAACAGTTCTGGCACGGCGCCGAGCGCTTCATCTACTTCCTGCTGTTTCCGGCCATGCTGATCAGCACCCTGGCTACCGCCGACTTCGGCCGGGTCGCCTTCACCGGCATGGTCGGCCTGCTCGCCGGCCTGCTGCTGGTGCTGGCCGCCGTGCTGTGGCTGGCCAGGAACAGACTGGGGCTGGACATGTCCTCCTTCACCTCGGTATTCCAGGGCGCCCTGCGCTTCAATACCTACGTGGGTCTGGCCGGGGCCGCCGCCCTCTACGGCGACGCCGGCATCACCGCCGCTGCCGTGGCCATCGCCGTCATGGTGCCGCTGGTCAATATCCTCTGCGTGCTGATGTTCGTGGGTGTCGACGGCGGCGGCCAGTCCGGGCTCTGGAATGCCATCAAGGCCCTGGCCAAAAATCCGCTGCTGCTGGGCTGCGTGGCCGGCATCGGCCTCAATGTCACCGGTATCGGCCTGCCGGGCTGGAGCCGGGATACCCTGAGCCTGGCCGGGCAGGCGGCCCTGCCCCTGGGGCTGATCGCGGTGGGGGTGGCACTGCAACTGAAAGCGTTGCGCGGCACCGGCCGGGCCTTCTGGCAGGCCTGCGCCATCAAGTTTGCCGCCCTGCCCGTACTGGCCCTGCTGGTCGGCTGGCTGACCGGGCTGGGCGAGATCGAGCTGGGGGTGGTGGTGCTCTTCACCGCCCTGCCCACCGCTACTTCGTCCTATATCCTGGCCCGGCAGATGGGCGGCAATGCTCCCCTGATGGCCGCCATCATCACCGGCCAGACCCTGCTGGCCATGGCGATACTGCCGGTATGGATGTCGCTGCTGGCCTGGCTGCGGCCATAAAAAATGCCCGCGACGCGGGCATCTCTCAACGCAGTATTGCGCAGGCCTGCCGGGACACGGCAGATGCCCACGACCCGGCTCAGGACATGGGGCTCAGGGTGATCTCCACCCGGCGGTTCTGCGCCCGGCCCTGCTCGGTGTCGTTGCTGGCCACCGGCTGGTTGAAGCCCACGCCGCGGATATTGAACCGGTTGGCGGCCGCGCCCTGGCTGATCAGGAACTGGCCCACGGAAGCGGCACGGCGCTCGGACAACGCCTGGTTATGGCTGGCGGAGCCGGTGCTGTCGGTATGGCCGACCACGTGTACCCAGGTCTTGTCATATTCTTTCAACACCATGGCCACCCCACTCAGGGTGTTGTAGAAGCTGGGCGACAGATCGGCGCTGTCCACCGCGAAGGTGATGGCGCTCGGCATGTTGAGGATGATGTTGTCGCCATTGCGGGTCACGCTGACGCCGGTGCCGCGCATCTGGTCCCGCAGCTTGGCTTCCTGCACGTCCATGTAGTAACCCACGCCGCCGCCCAGGGCCGCGCCGCTGGCGGCGCCGATCAGGATGCCTTTCTTGCGATCGCTGGAACTGGCCGAAGCCCCGCCGATCACCGCCCCGGCCAGGGCACCGATGCCACCGCCAATGGCCGCCTTGGAGGTCTGGGATTCACCGGTATAGGGGTTGGTAGTACAAGCAGAAAGGGCCATCGCCGCAGCCACGGCCAAGCAGATTTTTTTCATATCGGGGTTCCGTTGATAACGAGCACAAGTACTCGACAATATAGCGCCCTCCAGGGCGTTCGACAAAGACTCCTTGCGGCCAGGTGTCAACGGCTGACGTTGTCCGGATGGCAGGGGCAACTCAACAGATGATCGTTCACCATGCCGGTCGCCTGCATAAAGGCATAGCAGATGGTGCTGCCCACGAAAGAGAAGCCCCGCTGCTTCAGCGCCTTCGCCATGGCGTCCGATACCGGGGTGGTGGCCGGCACCGCGCCCAGGCTGGGCCAGCGGTTCACCACCGGCTCGCCGCCGACGAAGTCCCACAGCCAGCGGCCGAAATCAAGCCCCTCTTCCTCCATCGCCAGGTAGGCCCGGGCATTTTTGATGACCGACTGGATCTTGAGCCGGTTGCGCACTATGCCGCTGTCTTGCATCAGCCGCGCCACATCCCGCTCATCAAAGCGGGCGATCAGCCCGGGCTCGAAGCCGGCGAAGGCGGCCCGGTAGGCGGGGATCTTGCACAAGATGGTGAACCAGCTCAGGCCGGCCTGCTGGCCGTCCAGGCACAGCTTCTCGAACAGGGCCCGACCGTCGTATTCGGGCACGCCCCACTCGTGATCATGGTAATGGATATAACGCGGGTCCTCATTGACCCAGCCGCAGCGTTCCAGCATGGTCTCTCCTCGAATTCAGCCTATATTCACACCGGGTCAGCAGGTATACTCTTTGACCTAGTTTCACACTGCGAATGCACCTATATCAAGGCGCGAACATCATGCAAAAATTCGATATCAATACCTTTCAGGGTCTGATCCTGACATTGCAGGATTACTGGGCCCGGCAAGGCTGCACCATAGTGCAGCCGCTGGACATGGAAGTGGGGGCCGGCACTTCCCACTCCATGACCTGCCTGCGGGCCATAGGACCGGAGCCCATCGCCACCGCCTATGTGCAGCCTTCCCGCCGTCCCACCGACGGCCGCTACGGCGAAAACCCCAACCGGCTGCAGCATTATTACCAGTTCCAGGTGATCATCAAGCCGTCGCCGGACAATTTCCAGGAGCTGTACCTGGGCTCGCTGAAGGAGCTGGGCCTGGACCCGCAGGTGCATGATATCCGCTTCGTGGAAGACAACTGGGAAAACCCCACCCTGGGCGCCTGGGGCCTGGGCTGGGAAGTCTGGCTCAACGGCATGGAAGTGACCCAGTTCACCTACTTCCAGCAGGTGGGTGGCCTGGAGTGCCGGCCGGTGACCGGCGAGATCACCTACGGCCTGGAGCGCCTGGCCATGTATATCCAGGGCGTGGACTCGGTCTACGATCTGGTGTGGTGCGACGGCCCCCTGGGCAAGACCACCTATGGTGACATCTTCCACCAGAACGAGGTGGAACAGTCCACCTACAACTTCGAATATGCCGACGTGGATTTCCTGTTCGGTTTCTTCGAGCAGTGCGAGAAGGAATGCCAGCACCTGCTGGCCCTGGAAAAACCGCTGCCCCTGCCCGCCTACGAGCGGATCCTCAAGGCGGCCCACGCCTTCAACCTGCTGGATGCCCGCAAGGCGATTTCGGTAACCGAACGCCAGCGCTACATACTGCGCATCCGCACCCTGACCAAAGCCGTCGCCGAGGCCTACTACGCCTCCCGCGAGGCCCTGGGCTTCCCCATGTGCAAGAAAGAAGGATAAGGGCATGGCCGAACAGAATTTCCTGGTAGAAATCGGTACCGAAGAGCTGCCGCCCAAGGCGCTGCGCACCCTGGGCGAAGCCTTCGCCGACAACCTCAAGCTTGAGCTGACCAACGCCGAGCTGCCCTTCGCCGAGGTGCGCTGGTACGCCGCCCCCCGCCGACTGGCGGTGCAGATCACCGGGCTGGCCCAAGGCCAGGCCGACAAGCAGATCGAAAAACGCGGCCCCGCCGTGCAGGCCGCCTTCGACGCCGACGGCAATCCCACCAAGGCGGCCCTGGGCTGGGCCGCCGGCAACGGCATCGGCATCGAGCAGGCCGGCCGGCTGAAGACCGACAAAGGCGAGTGGCTGGTACACCTGGCCGACGTCAAGGGCAAGACCGCCGCCGAGCTGCTGCCGGCCATGGTCGAACAAGCCCTGGCCCGACTGCCCATCCCCAAGGCCATGCGCTGGGGCGACAAGTCCACCCAGTTCATCCGGCCGGTGCATACCGTCACCCTGCTGCTGGGCGAACAACTGCTGCCCGCCACCATACTGGGCGTCGACGCCGGCCGCACCCTGCGCGGCCACCGCTTCATGGGCGAGCAGGAGTTCCAGCTGGACCATGCCGATCACTACCTGCAACAGCTGGAAGAGCGCGGCAAGGTGCTGGCCGACTTCGAACGTCGCAAGGCGATCATCAAGGCCGGGGCGGAACAGGCCGCCGCCGCCGCGGGCGGTGTCGCCGATCTGGACGACGAGCTGCTGGAAGAAGTCACCTCCCTGGTGGAGTGGCCGGTGGTGCTCACCGCCTCCTTCGAGGAGAAGTTCCTGGCGGTGCCGGCGGAAGCCCTGGTGCATACCATGAAGGGCGACCAGAAGTACTTCCCGGTGTACGACGCCGACGGCCGCCTGCTGCCGACCTTTATCTTCGTCACCAACATCGAGTCCAAGGATCCGAGCCAGATCGTCAGCGGTAACGAAAAGGTGGTACGCCCGCGCCTGGCCGACGCCGAGTTCTTCTTCAATACCGATCGCAAGGCCCCGCTGATCTCCCGCCTGGAGCAGCTGGACCATGTGCTGTTCCAACAACAGTTGGGCACGGTGCGGGAGAAGTCCGAACGCATCAGCGCCCTGTCCGGCTTCATCGCCGCCGCCATCGGCGCCGACCGGGCGCTGGCCGAACGGGCCGGCCTGCTGTCCAAGTGCGATCTGATGACCAACATGGTGTTCGAATTCACCGACACCCAGGGGGTGATGGGCATGCACTACGCCCGCCACGACGGCGAACACGAAGCCGTGGCCCTGGCCCTGAAGGAACAGTACCAACCCCGCTTCGCCGGTGACGAGCTGCCCGGCCAGGACATTTCCGCCGCCCTGGCCCTGGCCGACAAGCTGGACACCCTGGTGGGCATCTTCGGCATCGGCCAGGCCCCCAAGGGCGACAAGGATCCCTTCGCCCTGCGTCGGGCCGCCCTGGGTGCCCTGCGCATCATCGTCGAGAAGGGTTACGACCTGGATCTGGTGACGCTGATCGAGCAGGCCCGCACCCTCTACGGCGACAAGCTCTCCAACGCCCGGGTGGCCGACGAGGTGCTGGACTTTATGCTCGGCCGCTTCCGCGCCTGGTACCAGGATCTGGGCCATGAGGTGGACGTCATCCAGGCGGTGCTGGCCCGCAAGCCGACCCGCCCCGCCGACTTCGACGCCCGGGTCAGGGCCGTGAGCGCCTTCCGTCAGTTGGAAGCGGCCGCCGCCCTGGCCGCCGCCAACAAGCGGGTGGGCAATATCCTGGCCAAGTTCGAAGGCGATATCCCCGCCGAGGTGAACCCGGCCCTGCTGCAGGACGAAGCGGAAAAGGTGCTGGCCGGACAGCTGGCGGAGCTTTCCACCCGTCTGGCGCCGCTGTTTGCCGCCGCCGACTACGGCAACGCCCTGAACGAACTGGCCGCCCTGCGCGAAGGGGTGGACAGCTTCTTCGATCAGGTGATGGTGATGGCCGACGACGAGGCCATCCGCCTCAACCGCCTGGCCCTGCTCAACCAGTTGCGCAATCTCTTCCTGCAGGTTGCGGATATCTCCCTGCTGCAGTAACGCCAGTCAGCCCCGCATCTCGCGGGGCTTTTTGTTTAAATTCTCTGGTCTTACCAAAATCGGCAAGGATCTGTGTTACATATTAAGTGATGTCATTCAGCAGCAAGGATACTGCCATGATCAAAGTCATTATCGAACGTCACGTCGCCGAAGGGCTGGAAGAGGTCTATCAGGAAACGGTGCGCAACCTGATGCTGCAGATCACCGACAGACCCGGCTTTCTCAAGGGCGATGCCTACCGCGACCTCAACCACCCCAACCACTTCTACGTGATCTCCAACTGGGAGAATATCGGCTGCTGGGAACGCTGGCACGACTCCCCCGAACGACAGCACATGCTCAACGAGCTGGCTCCTTTCCTCGAAAGCGACGAAAAGTGCACCGTGCTGGCGCTCAAGGTCAGCTACGAGGCCCAGCCCGCTAAATACGCCAAGCCGACCCAGACCTATTCCTACTGAACTCCTGCCGGGGTTCCCGCCCCTGTTTCACGTGGAACAGGGGCCATCCCTCCGGGCGGTCGACAGCGGCGCCGAGATGGGCTAACGTGGGCTTTTGGTCAACCCACTCCTTCCGGTAACAAGTTCCATGGAATTTTCAACCTTCGGTCAGAAGTTTAGCCGCCACGCCGGCATCACCCAGTTGATGGACGATCTCAACCAGGGCCTGACCGCGCCCAACACCATCATGCTGGGCGGCGGCAACCCGGCCGCCATCCCCGAGGTGCTCGCCTATCTGGATCAGCAGGCCCAGCAACTGCTGAAGACCGGCGAGCTGCTGAAGGCCATCGCCAACTACGACGGCCCCCAGGGCAAGGACACCTTTATCCGCGCCCTGGCCGGCCTGCTGTCCCGCGAGCTGGGCTGGCCGGTGGGCCCCGAGCACATCGCCCTCACCAACGGCAGCCAGACCGCCTTCTTCTACCTGTTCAACCTGCTGGCCGGCGAGTTCGCCGACGGCCGCAAGAAGAAGGTGCTCTTCCCCCTGGCCCCGGAATACATCGGCTACGGTGACAGTGCCCTGGACGAGAACCACTTCATCGCCTGCAAGCCGGATATCCGCAAGCTGGACGATGGCCTGTTCAAGTACTATGTGGATTTCGAACAGCTGGAAGTGGGCGACGACATCGGCCTGATCTGCGTGTCCCGTCCCACCAACCCCACCGGCAACGTGCTCACCGACGAAGAAATCGTGCATCTGGATCAGATTGCCCGGGACAAGGGCATACCGCTGCTGATCGACAATGCCTATGGCACGCCCTTCCCCAACATCATCTTCACCGATGCCAGGCCGTTCTGGAACGACAACACCATACTGTGCATGAGCCTGTCCAAGCTGGGACTGCCCGGGGTACGCTGCGGCATAGTGGTGGCCAACCCCACCATCATCCAGGCCATCACCAACATCAGCGGCATCGTCAACCTAGCGCCGGGCAGCATGGGCCCGGCCCTGACCCTGCCGATGATGGAAAGCGGCGAGGTCATCGAGCTCAGCAACCAGGTTATCCGTCCCTTCTACCAGGCCAAGGCGCAGCAGGCCGTCGCCTGGCTGCAAGAGGCCATTCCCCTGCCCCAGTTTCATATCCACAAGCCGGAAGGCGCGCTCTTCCTGTGGCTGTGGTTCGAGGATCTGCCCATCCACTGCCAGGAGCTCTATCAGCGCCTCAAGCAGCAAGGCCTGCTGGTGGTGCCCGGGCACTACTTCTTTCCCGGCATAGAAGATGAAGACTGGGCTCACAGCAAGCAGTGCATCCGCCTCAACTACGCCCAGCCGGAAGCGGACGTGCAGGCCGGCATAGCGATATTGGCGCGGGAAATACTGGCGCTTTACGGCCAGTCATAGCAGAAACAACAACGCCGGCATGACGCCGGCGTTGTCATTCAAGAGTAAGGTTTACTCGCTCTTGTGCTCCAGGGTACGGCCCTGGCCAATTTCGATGCGGCGGGGCTTCAGCTCGTCCGGCACCTCCCGCTGCAGATCGATCACCAGCAGACCGTTGTCCAGCCGGGCGCCGGCCACCTGGACATGATCGGCCAGGCGGAATTTCAGCTCGAAGTCCCGCTCCGTGATGCCCTGGTACAGGTAGCGGCTGTCGCCGGCGGACTTTTCCCGGCTGCCCTTCACCAGCAGCATGTTCTGCTCCACGGAAAGCTGCAGTTCGGACTCCCGGAAACCGGCCACCGCCAGGCTGATGCGGTAGTGATCGTTGTCCTGCTTCTCGATGTTGTAAGGCGGGTATGCTTCCCCCTTGTGCTGCAGCAGGTTTTCCAGATCGCCCATCAGCCGGTCGAAGCCGATGGCAGAGCGATACAGGGGGCTAAAATCAAAACGGCTCATGTTCCTATCCTCCATTAAAGCAATAGGTTGATGTGCAGAGTTGGTTTTACTCGGCCTGGCCGATGGCGATGGTCCTCGGCTTGGCGGCCTCCGGCACTTCTCGCACCAGATCGATGTGCAGCAGGCCGTTTTCCAGATCGGCACCCACCACCCGGATGTGGTCGGCCAGCTGAAAGCGGCGCTCGAAGCCGCGCTCGGCAATGCCCTGATAGAGATAATTCCTAGGATTCTGCTCCTGCTCCTTGTGGCCTTTCACCATCAGGGTGTTTTCATGGCTGGTGATTTCCAGCTCGTTGCGGCCAAAACCGGCCACGGCCATGGAGATGCGGTACTGGTTCTCGCTGAGCAGTTCGATGTTGTACGGCGGGTAGCCGTTGTTGCCGGTGCCGCTGGCGGCGTTTTCCATCAGGGATGCCAGGCGATCGAAGCCGATGGCGGAGCGGTACAGGGGTGAAAAATCGAAGCGTGACATAATCATATCCTCCAATGAGCGATGATGGCTTGCCCTCCATTCGGACGGGCGGTGCGGGCCCTCAACCGAGCGACCCGCCTTGTTCATTAAAAGATATAGGGATGGTTTTTTACGCTTTCAAGCACGCAATCGATAATTTTTTGCTCGCTCAGTTGCCGTCCTCCTGGGCGTCGGTTACCGCCCCCTGGGATGCCGGGCCCACGGCCCGGGCATACTTGGCCAGCACGCCCCGGCGATAACGGGGCTCGGGCGGCTGCCAGCGGGCCAGGCGCTCGGTGATCACGCTGTCGGTCAGATCCAGCTCCAGCCGGTTATGCTCGGCGTCGATGGTGATGACGTCGCCGTCTTCCACTATCGCCAGGGGACCGCCCTGACGCGCCTCGGGTGTGATGTGCCCCACCACAAAGCCGTGGCTGCCGCCGGAGAAGCGACCATCGGTGATCAGCGCAACACCCTTGCCCAGACCGCGCCCCATGATGGCCGAGGTCGGACTCAGCATTTCCCGCATGCCGGGGCCCCCTTTTGGCCCTTCGTAGCGGATCACTACCACGTCGCCTTTTTGCACGGAGCCGTCGAGAATACGCGCCAGGGTTTCCTCTTCCGAGTCAAACACCCGGGCCGGGCCGGTAAAGCTCAGCCCTTCCTTACCGGTGATCTTGGCCACGGCGCCGCCCGGCGCCAGGTTGCCATACAGTATGCGCAAATGGCTGTCGGGCTTGATGGGATTGGCAAGGGGGCGAATGATGTTCTGCCCCGGTGGATAGGGATTAACGCCGGCCAAGTTCTCGGCCAGGGTTTTGCCCGTCACGGTGAGGCAGTCCCCGTGCAGCAGGCCGGCGTCGAGCAGGGTTTTCATCAGCGGCAGTATGCCGCCGATAGCCACCAGCTCCGACATCATGTAATGGCCGCTGGGGCGCAAATCCGCCAGCACCGGCACCCGTTTGCCGAGGCGGGTGAAGTCGTCCAGGCTCAGCTCCACGCCCACCGCATGGGCCATGGCCAGCAGGTGCAGCACGGCATTGGTGGAGCCGCCCAGGGCGATCACCAGGATAATGGCGTTTTCAAAGGCGGGCCGGGTCATGATGTCGGACGGCCGAATGTTGTGTTTCAGCAGTCGCAGCACCGCCTCGCCCGCCTGCCGACAGTCCCTCAGCTTGGTGTCCGAAGTGGCATTCTGGGCCGAGCTGCCCGGCAGGCTCATGCCCATCACCTCGATGGCCGAGGCCATGGTGTTGGCTGTGTACATACCGCCGCAAGAGCCCGGGCCGGGAATGGCGGTCTCTTCGATGCGCTTCACTTCTATGGCCGTCATGTCGCCCTTGGCATGTGAACCCACCGCCTCGAACACCGAGATAATGTCGGTATGGTTGTCTCCGGGGGTTATGGTGCCGCCGTAAACGAACACCGCCGGCCGGTTGAGCCGGGCCAGGCCGATCAGGCAGCCGGGCATGTTCTTGTCGCAGCCGCCGATGGCCACCAGGCCGTCAAAGCCCTCGCAACCGGCCACCGCCTCGATGGAATCGGCAATGATTTCCCGGGACACCAGGGAATACTTCATGCCCTCGGTGCCGTTGGCAATGCCGTCGGAGATGGTGATGGTATTGAAGATGACACTCTTGCCGCCAGCGCCGTCGGCGCCCCGCGCCGCTTCCTCCGCCAGGCCGTTGATATGCATGTTGCAGGGAGTGAGGTTGCTCCAGGTGGAGGCGATGCCCACCTGGGGCTTGTGAAAGTCGCCGTCGGTGAAACCGGTGGCCCGCAACATGGCCCGGGCCGGCGCCCGGGTAGGCCCGTCCACCACCCGGCTGGAGTATTTTCGGCTGCTGTTACCCATCTCACCCCCTTCCCATACTCGACGCATCACTTATCAGTCTAGTCTGAAACTCCCCCTGTCCGGTTCGCGATAACCGCTGTCAGCTATGCGGGTGACACCGCCCTGGGCGGTCATTCCTGTCCCGTCGCTGGTCAAACCCGCTCCAAGGTAAATAAAAAAGGGAGCCTTTGGCTCCCTTTTCCTTCTGTTTGCCTGCCGGCCCGGATCAAATATCCAGGTTGGCCACCTTGAGGGCGTTGGTCTCGATAAAGTCGCGGCGCGGCTCCACGTGGTCACCCATCAGGGTGGAGAACAGCTGGTCGGCGGCCACGGCGTCCTCTATGGTCACCCGCAGCATGCGGCGGGTTTCCGGATCCATGGTGGTTTCCCACAGCTGCTCCGGGTTCATCTCGCCCAGCCCCTTGTAGCGCTGTACATAGAGGCCGCGCTTGCTCTCGCTCATCAGCCACTCCAGGGCCTCGGCGAAGCTGGCCACCGGTCTGGTCTTCTCGCCCCGCTTGACGAAGCCGCCCTCCTCGATCAGGTTGGCGATGCCCTTGCCCAGGGCGACGATGCTGCGGTATTCGCCGGAGGCGAAGAAGTCGTAGCTGATGGGGAACTCCCGCTCCATGCCGTGCTGGCGCACCTTCACCAGCGGCAGGTAGCAGTGGCGCTCCTCGGAGTAGCGGTAATCCAGCACATACTGGGTACCGTTGGTGTTGCTGTTTTCCAGGGACTGGTTGATGGCCGCCACCCAGGCCTGTACCCGGGCCTCGTCGGCCAGCGCCTCCAGGGTCAGCTCCGGCTGGTAGATCAGCTCGTTGAGCACCACTTCCGGCGCCCGGCGCGACAGCCGCACGATCAGCTCCTGCACCTTGCGGTAGTCGTTGACCAGCTTCTCCAGCGCCTCGCCGGCGATGGCCGGGGCCGACTCGTTGACGTGCAGGGAGGCGCCGTCCAGGGCCAGGCTGGTCTGGAACTGCAGCATGGCCGGCTCGTCCTTCAGGTACTGCTCCTGCTTGCCCTTCTTCACCTTGTACAGGGGCGGCTGGGCGATATAGACGTAGCCGCGCTCGATGATCTCCGGCATCTGCCGGTAGAAGAAGGTGAGCAGCAGGGTGCGGATGTGGGCACCGTCCACGTCGGCGTCGGTCATGATGATGATGTGGTGGTAGCGCATCTTGTCCGGGTTGTACTCGTCCCGGCCGATGCCGCAGCCCAGGGCGGTGATCAGGGTGGCCACCTCCTGGGAAGAGAGCATCTTGTCGAAGCGCGCCTTCTCCACGTTCAGGATCTTGCCCTTGAGCGGCAGTATCGCCTGGTACTTGCGGTTACGCCCCTGCTTGGCGGAGCCGCCCGCCGAGTCACCCTCCACGATGTAGAGTTCGGACAGGGCCGGATCCTTCTCCTGGCAGTCGGCCAGCTTGCCGGGCAGGCCGGCCAGATCCAGGGCGCCCTTGCGCCGGGTCATCTCCCGTGCCTTGCGCGCCGCTTCCCGGGCCCGGGCCGCGTCGATGATCTTGTTGACCACTATCTTGGCGTCGCTGGGGTTTTCCAGCAGGAATTCGTTCAGCCGCTCGGCCATCGCCTGCTCCACCGCCGTCTTCACCTCGGACGACACCAGCTTGTCCTTGGTCTGGGAAGAGAACTTGGGATCCGGCACCTTGACCGAAATCACCGCGGTCAGGCCTTCCCGGGCGTCGTCGCCGGAGGCGGACGTTTTGGCCTTCTTGCTGTAGCCTTCCTTATCCATAAAGGTATTCAGGGTACGGGTCAGGGCGGCCCGGAAGCCGGCCAGGTGGGTACCGCCGTCCCGCTGGGGAATGTTGTTGGTAAAGCAGAAGATGTTCTCCTGATAGGAGTCGTTCCACTGCATCGATACCTCCACCGCGATGCCGTCCTCCCGCTCGTTGGCGAAGTGGAAGGCCTTGGGATGGATGGGGGTCTTGTTGCGGTTCAGGTATTCCACGAAGGCCTGGATGCCGCCCTCGTACTGGAAGTGGGCTTCCTTGTTGTCGCGCTCGTCCAGCAGGCGGATGGACACGCCCGAGTTGAGGAAGGACAGCTCCCGCAGCCGCTTGGCCAGGATGTCGTAATGGAAGTCGGTGTCGGTAAAGGTTTCGTGGCTGGGCCAGAACCGGATCAGGGTACCGGACTTGGTGGTCTCGCCCACTTCCGCCAGGGGCGCCTGGGGCTCGCCATGGCGATAGGTCTGCTCATGCACCTTGCCGTTGCGCCAGATGGTGAGCTGCAGCTTCTCGGACAGGGCGTTCACCACCGAGACCCCCACCCCGTGCAGGCCGCCGGACACCTTGTAGGAGTTGTCGTCGAACTTGCCGCCGGCATGCAGCACGGTGAGGATCACCTCCGCCGCCGAGCGTCCCTCTTCCTGGTGAATATCGACCGGAATGCCCCGACCGTCGTCGGACACGGAAACAGAGCCATCCGCGTGGATGATAACGACGATGTCCTTGCAGTGGCCCGCCAGGGCTTCGTCAATGGAGTTGTCCACCACCTCGAACACCATATGGTGCAGGCCGGTACCGTCGTCGGTGTCGCCGATGTACATGCCCGGCCGTTTCCGGACCGCGTCCAGACCTTTCAATACCTTAATACTCGAAGAGTCGTAAGTGTGTTCACTCATTGGCTTACTCGCACTCCTGGGTTTCGGTGATTTCACCCTGTTTCACGTGAAACAGCTTACTGTTGTCCCGTGTGATCATCTGACCGAGCTGGGCCGCCTCGATGGCGGAAATAAAGACCTGGGCACCCAGTTCGTTCAACCGGGCGGCCAACAGGCCCCGCTTTTGCTCATCCAGCTCGGACGCAAAGTCGTCTATCAAAAAAATACAGTCCTGGCCGGACGCCGTTTTCAGGTGCAGTCCCTGGGCCAGGCGCATGGCGCACACCAGCAGCTTCAGCTGGCCGCGCGACAATAAATCCTGCACCGGCATGCCCCTGGCCTTGATGCGGATCTCGGCCTTGTGGGGCCCGGACTGGGTATAACCCAGCCCCAGATCGCGCTCATAGCCCTGCTCCAGCACCCTGGCCAGTTCGGCCTGTCGATCCCAGCCCCGGAAGAAATCGAAGGAAAAATCGTATTCGGGCAGAAAATCTGCCGCTATCTCCTTGATCACCGGAGAGATGGCATCGGCGTAGTGCTGCCGGAAACGGCTCAGTTCCTCGCCCACCGCCACCAGCTGGGGATCCCAGTAACTCAGCTCCCGGTAGGGACGCTGCTGGCGCAGCAGGGCGTTGCGCTGCTTGAGCAGCCGGCGAAAGCGCCCCCAGGCGGCGAAGAAATCCGGGTTGGAATAGAACAGGCCCCAGTCCAGGTAGGCCCGCCGCAGCTTGGGCCCGCCAGTCAGCAGATTATACCCTTCCGGGTGGATCAACTGAATGGGCAGGATATGGGCCAGATCGGCCAGCCGCTCCGCCACCCGGCCACCCACCTTGAGTCGGGTATCGCCACCCCGGGTCTTGCTGAGCCCCACCGCCAGGCCGTCGTCGTCCCATCGCACCCGGGCAAACAGGGTAAAGGCCTGCTCCCCCTGCTGGATCACCCGGCCGCTGAGGTGGGTACGGAAGGAGCGGCCGAAGCCCAGGTAATGGATGGCTTCCAGTATGCTGGTCTTGCCGCTGCCGTTGGGGCCGACCAGCAGGTTGATGCCGGCGGCGGGCACCAGGCGGGCATGGCGGATATTGCGAAAATCCTTGAGCTGGAGATTAAGCAGGGCCATGTCAGAGCCGCATCGGCATCACCACGTAGAGCGCATCCCCATTGTCTTCCGCTTCGATAAGGCCGCTGCTGCCGGCGTCCTTCAGGCTGATCTTGACCCTGTCCGACTTGAGGGTGCCCAGCACGTCCAGCACATAGGAAACGTTGAAGCCGATTTCCAGGTCGCTGCCCTGGTAGTCCACGTCCAGCACCTCTTCCGCCTCTTCCTGCTCGGGGTTGTTGGCGGTGATCTTGAGGGTCTGATCCTGCATGTTGAGCCGCACGCCGCGGAATTTTTCATTGGACAGGATGGCCGCCCGGGAGAAGGCTTGCTTCAGCTCTTCCCGGCCGCAGATCAGGGTCTTGTCGCATTCCCGCGGCAGCACCCGGCGGTAGTCGGGGAAGCGGCCGTCCACCAGCTTGGAGGTGAAGATAAAGCCGGGGGTCACCGCCCGGATATTGCTCTTGCCGATCTGCAGGCGTACGTCCTGCTCCTCGTGCTCCAGCAGCTTGACCAGTTCCAGCACCCCCTTGCGCGGCACTATCACCTGCTGGGTCGGCAGTTCCTCCGCCAGCAACTGGCGCTGGCAGGTGGCCAGGCGATGGCCGTCGGTGGCCACGGTGCGCAGCCACTGACCCTCGGTCTCGAACAGCATGCCGTTGAGGTAGTAGCGCACATCCTGGATGGCCATGGAAAACTGGGTGGACTCAATCAGCTTCTTCAAGGCCAGCTGGTTGATGTCGAACTCCAGCTCCGAACTCCATTCCTCGATATTGGGAAAGTCTTCCGCCGGCAGGGTGGACAGGTTGAACCGGCTGCGCCCGGAGCGCAGCAACAAGCGCTCTCCTTCCTGGGTGAAGGTCAGCTCGGCGCCGTCGGGCAGTCCCCGGCAGATGTCCAGCATCTTGCGCGCCGGCACCGTGGTGCGGCCGGTGGTGGCGGGTGCCGCCAGGGGCACCAGGGCCACCATTTCCACCTCGGTATCGGTGCCGGTCATCGACAGTGAGTCTTCACTCACGTTCAGCAGTATGTTGTTGAGGATCGGCAGGTTGGGGCGGCCCCCCAGGGCACTGGATACCAATTGCAGGGGACGCAAAATCGCTTCACGGCTGATGGTAAACTGCATGGGGTTCTCCGGTTCAGGAAGACAGGGTACGGATAAGATTGGAATAATCTTCCTTTATATCATGACTCTCTTCCCGCAGCTGGCCGATTTTTCGGCAGGCGTGCAGCACAGTGGTATGATCCCGGCCGCCGAAGGCGTCGCCGATCTCCGGCAGCGAATGGTTGGTCAGCTCCTTGGCCAGGGCCATGGCCAGCTGGCGCGGGCGGGCCACGGAACGGGAACGGCGCTTGGACAGCAAATCCGCCACCTTGATCTTGTAGTACTCGGCCACCGTCTTCTGGATGTTGTCGATGGTCACCAGCTTTTCCTGCAACGCCAGCAGGTCGCGCAGCGCCTCGCGCACGAAGTCGATGTTGATGGCACGGCCGGTGAAGTTGGCGTTGGCGATCACCCGGTTCAGGGCCCCTTCCAGCTCGCGCACGTTGGATCTCAGCCGCTTGGCGATAAAGAAGGCCACCTCGTCCGGCAGGTGCATGTTGTTCTCGGCCGCCTTGCGCATCAGTATCGCCACCCGGGTTTCCAGCTCCGGCGGCTCTATCGCCACCGTCAGCCCCCAGCCGAAGCGGGACTTGAGCCTGTCCTCCACCCCGTCGATCTCCTTGGGGTAGCGATCCGAGGTCAGGATGATCTGCTGGTTGCCTTCGAGCAGGGCGTTGAAGGTGTGGAAGAACTCCTCCTGGGAGCGCTCCTTGTTGGCGAAGAACTGGATGTCGTCGATCAGCAGGGCATCCACGCTGCGGTAGTAGCGCTTGAACTCCTCGATGGCGTTGTTCTGCAGCGCCTTGACCATGTCCTGCACGAAGCGCTCGGAATGCATATAGATCACCTTGGCGTCCGCCTTGCGGGCACGGATGCCGTTGCCCACCGCGTGCAGCAGGTGGGTTTTGCCCAGGCCGGTGCCGCCGTACAGGAACAGGGGGTTGTAGGCCCCACCCGGATTGTCCGCCACCTGGCGGGCGGCGGCCCGGGCCAGCTGGTTCGACTTACCCTCGACGAAGTTGTCGAAGGTATAGTTGGGATTCATGTTGCTCTTGTGGTTGATCTGGGGCTTGTCTTCGGCCTGCTCGATCCAGGAGGGCGCCGCCTGCACCCGGGCCTGGGGCTTGTTGTTGGCCATCAGATTGACCTGGGCCGGCTTGTTGCCCACCTCGAACTTCAGCTGGGGGCACTGGTTGCCGCAAAACTCGCCCAGCAGGCCGTTGATCCGGATCAGGTACTTGTCCCGCACCCAGTCCAGCACGAAGCGGTTGGGAGCGAACAGGGTCAGGGTATTGTCGGCGAGCTCCGCCTGCAGCGGCCGGATCCACATACTGAATTCCGCGGAAGGCAATTCATCTTGTAGCCGGTTAAGACACTGCTGCCAAAGCATAGTGCTCATCAGTACTCCTGGAACATAAGGGATCAAGCAAGGGGCAGTTATTCTACTGAGCCGGGGGGAGGATCTCTAGCCGGATCGCGCCGAACCGGGAAAATATGATCCTTGACTTCTGCCGGATCGTCACAACCTCATGCACAGGATCCTCCACCTTATAAACAAGCTACCCACACCCGGATCCTGGCCCGATCACTGAAAAAAAACCGCCCGGCTCCGGAGCCCGGGAGCGGCGGCCCGGCTTGGTCATCCCCGCTTATAACCAGACGCACCTGGTTATCACCCATTGTTCGGTTGGATGGCTGTAAAAAACTGGCATGGCAGCCGTTGCTGGTATAAAAAGACCCCCATCACTTATGCTGTAGTGGTTATGACTGCCCCGCGGCAGTCTTGCCCTTTTCACCAGGAGACGTATCCATGTTCAAATCCGCCAAACTGCTGGGCGCCGCCATCGCCCTGTCCGCCACCCTGATCGCCCCCGCCATGGCCGCCGAGCCGGTCAAGGTCGGCATGTCCGGCCGCTATTTCCCCTTCACCTTCGTGCAGCAGGACAAGCTGCAGGGCTTCGAGGTCGACGTCTGGAACGAAATCGGCAAGCGCATCGGCCGGGACGTGGAGTTTGTGACCACCAATTTCTCCGGCCTGTTCGGCATGCTGGAAACCGGCCGCATCGACACCATCTCCAACCAGATCACCGTGACCGCCGAGCGCAAGGAAAAGTACGACTTCTCCGAGCCCTACGTTTACGACGGCGCCCAGATAGTGGTGCGGCGGGGCAACGACAGCATCCAGGGCCTGGAGGATCTCAAGGGCAAGAAGGTGGCGGTCAACCTGGGCTCCAACTTCGAACAGCTGATGCGCCAGCACGACACCAACAACGAAATCGACATCATCACCTACGAGACCAATCTGGAGCAGGACGTGGCCCTGGGCCGGATCGACGCCTTCGTGATGGACAGGGTCGGCTCCGCCCAGCTGATCAAGGAAGCGGGCCTGCCGCTGCAACTGGCCGGCCACCCCTTCGAGACCATGGAAAACGCCTTCCCCTTCGTGAAGAAGGCGGAGCAGCAGGCGCTGCTGGCCGAAGTAAACCAGGCCCTGGCCGAGATGCGCGCCGACGGCACCCTGGCGCAAATCTCCGAGAAATGGCTGGGCGCGGACATCACCAGTAAATAAGCATGCAATTTGATCTCGACTACACCCTGGCGCTGTTTCCCATTTTGCTCAAATATTTGGGCACTACCATGGAAATGGCGCTGCTGGGTTTTGTGTTCGCCCTGATCATCGCCGTGGTGCTGGCGGTGATCAGAACCTTCCAGTTGCCGGGGCTCAACGCCCTGGCCAAGCTGTTCATCTCCTTCTTCCGCGGCACCCCGCTGTTGGTGCAGCTGTTCCTGCTGTACTACGGGCTGCCGCAGATCATGCCGGTGTTCATCGGCATGAACGCCTTTACCGCCGCCGTCATCGGCCTGACCCTGCACTTCGCCGCCTACATGGCCGAGTCGATCCGCGCCGCCATCCTCGGCATTCACAAGAGCCAGATGGAAGCGGCCATGAGCATCGGCATGACTCGCGGCCAGGCCATGGGCCGCATCATACTGCCCCAGGCGGCGCGCATCGCCACGCCCTCGCTGATGAACTACTTCATCGACATGATCAAAAGCACCTCCCTGGCCTTCACCCTGGGGGTGGCCGAGATCATGGCCTCGGCCCAGAAGGAAGCCTCCAGCAGCTTCAAGTTCTTCGAGGCCTTTATCGCCGTGGCCCTGATCTACTGGGCGGTGGTGGTGTTCTTCACCCATCTGCAGGGGCGGCTGGAGCGGCGCCTGAACTCGGCGTACTAGGGGGCCACCATGATCAAACTGCGTAACCTGACCAAGGTGTACAACGGCCAGACGGTGCTGAACGGCATCGATCTGGACATCGACAAGGGGGAAATCGTGGTGATACTGGGGCCCTCCGGCACCGGTAAATCCACCCTGCTGCGCTGCCTCAACCTGCTGGAAACTCCCGAGGCCGGCACCCTGGAGATCGACGGCTTCCACATCGATCTGGCCCGGCATAACGGCAAGCAGGCAATAGCACTGCGCAAGCGCACCTCCTTCGTGTTCCAGAACTACGCCCTGTTCGCCAACAAGACCGCCCGTGACAACATCGCCGAGGGGCTGATCACCGTGTGGAAGAAACCCAGGGCCGAAGCCCGCGCCGAGGCCATGCGCATCCTCGGCGACATCGGCCTGGCCGACAAGGCCGACGCCTACCCCTCCTCCCTCTCCGGCGGCCAGCAGCAGCGGGTCGGCATCGGCCGGGCCATGGCCAGCCATGCCAAGGTGATGCTGTTCGACGAGCCCACCTCGGCACTGGATCCGGAATGGGTGGACGAGGTGCTGGGGCTGATGAAGAAGCTGGCCCTGGCCCACCAGACCATGGTGGTGGTGACCCACGAGATCGGCTTCGCCCGGGACGTGGCGGATCGGGTGATCTTTATGGACGGCGGCCGTATCGTGGAGCAGGGGCCGCCGGCCACGCTGCTCACCAACCCCCAGGATCCCCGCACCCGCGCCTTTCTGCGCAAGGTGCTGCCGGCGGCCTGAGGAATAGCACCTCGGCTTGCCAAGGCCGTGGGGGCCTGTATAATCCAGGCCCCGCGATCCTGTTGGATCCGGGATCGATCCGGTCGGGCCAGCATGCGGCAGGGCCGTGTCGAGATTAATGCTATGCCGATTGACGCCGGGCACTTAACTGTTTAGAATTCGGCCTCTTTTGTGGGACCGTTTCGCGGTGGTGTCGAGCATCGGCGGCAGAGCGGTCAAACTGTACAGTCAACTGACAAACGGTAATAACGATGAAACGCACTTTTCAACCTTCAAATTTGAAGCGCAAGCGCAGCCACGGTTTCCGTGCTCGTATGGCCACCAAAAACGGCCGTAAAGTACTGGCTTCCCGCCGCGCCAAAGGTCGTGCCCGTCTGAGCGCCTAATGGCCAGGCATGCCTTTCCACGGGAGTTACGTCTGCTAACTCCCGCACAATTCAAAAACGTCTTCGACAACCCCGTCAGAGCCGCCTCCCCCCATCTCACTCTGCTTGCCAAACCCAATGAATCCGGTCACCCCCGGCTGGGACTCGCCGTGCCCAAGAAGGCGCTCAAGCGGGCCGTCTGGCGCAACCGGGTCAAACGGGTAGTGCGCGAATCCTTCCGCCTGCGGCAACACCGGCTGCCCGCCGTGGACATAGTGGTGATCGCCAAGCAGGGCATAGGGGATGTGCCGAATGACGAACTGTTCGAGCTGCTGGATAGACTATGGCGCACCCTTTCTCGCCGCTGCAATGGCTCAGCATAGGGCTTATCCGCCTTTACCAACTGGTTATCAGCCCCCTGCTCGGCCCCAGGTGCCGTTTCACTCCCACCTGTTCCCAATACGCCATTGAAGCCATCCGGCTCCACGGTTTTTTAAAAGGCGGTTGGTTAACCGTCAAACGTCTATTAAAATGCCACCCTTTAGGTCCAAGCGGCCACGATCCGGTCCCGCAACCCAAGCGAAGAAACTGACTTATGGAATCTCAACGCAATATACTTCTTATCGCTCTGCTGCTGGTGAGCTTCCTCATCTGGCAACAGTGGCAAACGGACAAAGCGCCCCAGCCAGAAACGGCGCAAAGCACCCAGACCAGCGCCGGCGAGGAGACCTTTATCCCCGAAGCGGATCAGGCCGGTGGCGAAATCCCGACCGGTGAGGCGCCGGTGGCCGCCAGCCGCCGCCTGGTGACCATCAGCTCCGACTCGCTCCGGCTGACCGTGGACACCCAGGGCGGCGACATCGTCCGCGCCGAGCTGCTCGAGCACGACCGCGACCTCAATTCCGATGAAAAATTCGTGCTGCTGAGCAACAGCCCCAACTTCGTGCACGTGGCCCAGAGCGGCCTGATCGGCCGCGACGGCCCCGACGGCCGCGCCGAAGGCCGCCCGGTCTACCAGGTGGAGCAGGCCAGCTACCAGCTGGCCGACGGCCAGGACAGCCTGACCGTGCCCATGACCTTCACCAACGAGCAGGGCGTGGTGTTCACCAAAACCTTCACCCTCAAGCGCAATGAGCATGTGGTGGAAGTGGGCTACCGGATCGACAACCAGAGCGCCGAGCCGGTACAGACCCAGCTCTACGGCCAGCTCAAGCAGAGCGAGAACGATCCCGACGCCAAGGGCAGCGGCATGCTGATGGCCGCCGCCTACCGCGGCCCCGCCTACTCCAGCAGCGACACCCGCTACAGCAAGTACGACTTCAAGAAGGTGCGTGAAGCCAACCTGAACCAGACCACCGAAGGCGGCTGGGTCAGCATGCTGCAGCACTACTTCGTGTCCGCCTGGATCCCGGCCCAGGACCAGCAGAACCAGCTGTACACCGTGGCCCTGAGCAACCAGGGCCAGGCCATCATCGGCTTCAAGGCGCCGCTGGTCACCGTCGCACCCGGCAGCGAGCAGAGCCTCTCCGCCCGGCTGTGGCTGGGTCCCAAGCTGCAGGACGAGATGGCCGAAGTGGCCCCCAACCTGGACCTGACCGTGGACTACGGCTGGCTGTGGTTTATCGCCCAGCCGCTGTTCAAGCTGCTGCAGCTCCTGCAGAGCTTCGCCGTCAACTGGGGCCTGGCCATCATCCTCACCACCTTCGTGGTGCGCGGCCTGATGTACCCCCTGACCAAGGCCCAGTACACCTCCATGGCCAAGATGCGCATGCTGCAACCCAAGCTGGTGGCCCTGCGCGAGCGCTACGGCGACGACCGCCAGAAGATGTCCCAGGGCATGATGGAGCTGTACAAGAAGGAAAAGGTCAACCCGCTCGGCGGCTGCCTGCCCATACTGGTACAGATGCCGATCTTCATCGCCCTGTACTGGGTGCTGATGGAGTCGGTGGAGCTGCGCCACGCGCCCTTCTTCCTGTGGATTGACGACCTGTCGGTGCGCGACCCCTACTTCGTGCTGCCCATCCTGATGGGCGCCAGCATGTTCGTGATCCAGAAGATGAGCCCGACCACGGTCACCGACCCGATGCAGCAGAAGGTGATGCAGTTCATGCCGATCATCTTCACCTTCTTCTTCCTGTGGTTCCCCGCCGGCCTGACCCTGTACTGGCTGGTGAGCAACGTGGTCACCATAGTCCAGCAGTGGTTCATCTTCCGCCAGCTGGAGAAGAAAGGCCTGCACGGCAAGGCCACCTCCTGAGGCCACTGGCCCGGAAGACGCTAAACCAATACACTAGGCGGCCTGAAGGCCGCCTTTTTTGTTGCCCAGTAAAATAATGCTGCTCGGCCAAGAGGGATAAGGCTTCCCTAAGCCAACCGTCGATGGCAGGGGGCGCGAAGCGCCTAGCACCGCCGCCAGCATCGCGAAGCAATGATACGGTGGTTTCCCTTATATCGCCATCGTCGAGCATACAGGGACGTACTTGCTGCGTGTTGGCGTGGGAGGCCTTATCCCGACGATTCTTCGGGCTGGTAGAAATAAGTCGCCTGTTGTTGTGGAGTGAACCATGTCTAACGAAACCATCGTCGCCCAGGCCACCGCCCCCGGACGCGGCGGCGTAGGAATCATCCGGGTTTCCGGCCCCCGGGCCGAGGCCGTGGCCCAGGCCGTGCTCGGCAAGGTGCCCAGGGTGCGCCATGCCGACTACCTGCCGTTCCAGGACGAGCAGGGCCAGGTGCTGGACCAGGGCATCGCCCTGCTGTTCAAGGGCCCCCACAGCTTCACCGGCGAAGACGTGCTCGAGCTGCAGGGCCACGGCGGCCCCGTGGTGCTGGACATGCTGGTGCGCCGCATCCTGGCCCTGCCCGGCCTGCGTCCGGCCCGGGCCGGCGAGTTCAGCGAACGCGCCTTCCTCAACGACAAGCTGGACCTGGCCCAGGCCGAGGCCATCGCCGACCTGATCGAAGCCTCCAGCGAGCAGGCCGCCCGCTCGGCGCTGCAGTCGCTGCAGGGCGAGTTCTCCGCCCATATCCACGGCCTGGTGGACGCGCTCATTAACCTGCGGATCTACGTGGAAGCGGCCATCGACTTCCCCGACGAGGAGGTGGACTTCCTCTCCGACGGCAAGATCGCCGGCGAGCTGTACGGCATCATGGACCGGCTGGCCGAGGTGCAGCGCCAGGCCCGCCAGGGCGCCATCATGCGCGAAGGCATGAAGGTAGTGATCGCCGGCCGCCCCAACGCCGGCAAGTCCAGCCTGCTCAACGCCCTGGCCGGCAAGGAATCGGCCATCGTCACCGACATCGCCGGCACCACCCGCGACGTGCTGCGGGAATACATCCATATCGACGGCATGCCGCTGCACGTCATCGACACCGCCGGCCTGCGCGAGGCCACCGACGCGGTGGAACGCATCGGCATAGAGCGGGCCTGGAGCGAAATCGAACAGGCCGACCGCATCCTGTTCATGGTGGACGGCACCACCACCAGCGCCCTGCATCCGCGCGAGATCTGGCCCGACTTCGTCGACCGCCTGCCCGCCCATATCGGGCTGACGGTGGTGCGCAACAAGGCGGATCTGAGCGGCGAGGCGCTTACCGTGGTGAGCGACGGCGAACACCCGGTCTACCCCATTTCCGCCAAGACCGGCCTCGGCATCGACGCCCTCAAGGAGCACCTCAAGGCCTGCATGGGCTACCAGAGCGGCACCGAGGGCGGCTTCAGCGCCCGCCGCCGCCACCTGGACGCCCTGCACCACGCCGACCAGCACCTGATCATGGCCAAGGAGCAGCTCGAGGTGTACATGGCCGGCGAACTGGTGGCGGAAGAACTGCGCCTGGCCCAGGAGCAGCTCAGCCAGATCACCGGCGAATTCAGCTCCGACGACCTGCTGGGACGGATTTTCTCGAGCTTTTGTATCGGGAAGTGAAATAGCGGTAAGACAGTGTCCACTAACAATCCGTACATCTAGCTAGCAAGGCGCAATAAGCTATGCCAAACATTTGGGAACAAAAGCTCCTCCCCAAACATCCTTTAGCCAGGCAAAAGTTCAAACTTTACGATTATCAAGATGGCTTTAGAGAGATTGATTGGGAGCTGATGAACGAGAGGGATTACCACGATCCTCACTGTAAGGGTGTCTGCATGGCGGAGTGCTTGTCCCCCTCACCAGTCAGCCCTTCTGATTTTTTTAAGATTTATGCCCCAACGGACCAAGTCAGACAACCCGTCCTTAATGAAGTAACAAGGCAAGGTTTACCGCTTGAGGTAGTCGTGAACCGAGGCATGTTCTGCTAATGGCATATACAAGCCTGAATCCCGGCAAGGCACTGATCTGGCGGATTACTCACCGCCACAACCTGCCGTGGGTTCTGGCCAACGGCCTGCATTCGGGCAACAGCCCAGCCCGCTCGTCAGGCTGGGTGACCATCGGCAACCAGGAGCTGATCGAACGCCGGGCACACCGGCCAGTGCCACTGCCACCGGGTGGCATGCTGAACGACTATGTACCTTTTTATTTCACACCCTTTTCGCCCATGTTGTACAACATTCATACCGGGCGGGGCGGCGTTGCTCATGTTGCCAACACCGATATCGTCATACTGGTGTCCAGCCTGCACCGGATCGCGAAGCTGGGGCTGCCCTTTGTGTTTACCGATCGTCATGCTTACACCATGACAGCAAATTACTACAATGAACTCACTTGGCTGAACGCCATCGACTGGCCGCTGCTGCAGCAGCGCAACTTTCATCGAGATCCGAACGATCCTGAAAAAGTCGAGCGTTATCAGGCCGAAGCGCTGATTTATGGCCAGGTACCCGTTCAGGCACTCCTGGGCGTGGTGTGTTATACCACCGACATTAAGGCAGAATTACAAGAACAGGTGGCCATGCTGGGTGTCCAACTGGATATTCACTGCCGGCCTCAATGGTACTTTTGAGGACAGGCCATTTGAAGGAGAACGCAATGATCAGCTACACCACCGGCAACCTGCTCGACGCCGAGGTAGAGGCGCTGGTGAACACCGTAAATACGGTTGGTGTGATGGGCAAGGGCATCGCGCTGATGTTCAAGGAGCGCTTTCCCGCCAATATGGCCGCCTACGCCAACGCCTGCAAGGCCGGTGAGGTAAAAACCGGCCGCATGTTCGTTACCGAAACCGGTGAGCTGATGGGCCCGCGCTGGATCGTTAACTTTCCCACCAAGCAGCACTGGCGTGCCAAGTCACAGCTACAGTGGGTTATCGACGGTCTGGCTGATCTGCGCCACTTTATTGAAATGAACCAGGTGCGCTCCATTGCCATCCCTCCCCTGGGTGCAGGCAATGGCGGCCTCAAGTGGGCAGAAGTGAAGCTTCATATCGAGCAGATACTGGGCGATCTGGAGGGGGTGGAGATTGTTATCTATGAACCCTCTGCCCAATATCAGAATGTCTCCAAGCCCAAGGGCGTGGAAAAACTGACCCCCGCCCGCGCCCTGATCGCCGAGCTGGTGCGCCGCTACTGGGTGCTGGGCATGGAATGCAGCCTGCTGGAAATTCAGAAACTGGCCTGGTTTCTGGAGCGGGCCATTGAGGCCGAAGGCCTGAAAAACCCTCTCGACCTCCGTTTTGAAGCCAACAACTATGGCCCCTATGCCGACCGCTTGCGCCACCTGCTGGGTGCACTGGATGGCAGCTACCTGAAAAGCGACAAACGCATCAACGACTGCGACCCACTGGATACCATCTGGTTCAACGATGCCAAGCGCGACAAGATAGAAGAGTATCTGAACACCAACGCCAGGGATTATCTGCCTGCTCTGGACAAGGCAACCCGGCTAATTGACGGCTTTGAGTCCCCATTTGGGCTTGAACTGTTGTCCACCGTAGACTGGCTGCTGGCCAAAGAGCGCATCCCCCCCGAGCCCGGCGCCCTGCTTGAGGGGCTTGGTAAATGGCCAGCGGGTGAGACCTGGGCTCGACGCAAGCTCAGGTTATTTGATCTGCCTAGACTGAGTCTGGCCCTACACCGCCTGCAACAGGTGCCTTTACAGGCGGCGATTTCAAGGATGTAGGTAATCGGTAAATACGCGGAAATTAGTGCCTTCATGTAAACCTGCGACCTGAATGGAAGGACCCAGACATCCAACCAGACGATGAAATAAAGACGATTGATACCCGACTGGCAGAGCTGGAGCGTGAAAAAGCAGCCCTGCTTGCCCGCAGACAGGAGCTGCTGCAGGCCGCGCCTGTTGCCGCACAGCTGACACCTCAGCAAAAGGTTGAGCTGTTTCAGGGGTTGTTTCGCGGACGCGCCGATGTGCATGCCGTTCGCTGGGAGAAAGCCGATGGCCGCGCCGGTTATGCCGTGGCCTGCAGCAACGAATGGGTTCAGGGTATCTGCCAGAAGCCGAGGATCAAGTGCGGCGACTGCCCTCACCGCCAGTTCACCCCGCTGGACGGAAAAGTTCTTTTCGCCCATCTGTCGGGAAAGTTGGTCGCCGGTCTCTATCCTCTGCAGCCGGACCATCACTGCCACCTGCTGGCCATGGATTTTGACAAGGCGGACTGGCAAGCGGATGTTAAGGCCCTGGCCCAGGTCTGCCGCCGGGAGAACCTCCCTTATGCACTGGAGATATCCCGCTCCGGGGCCGGAGCCCATTTGTGGATATTTTTCTCGGCGCCGGTGCCGGCCTGGTCGGCCAGGGCTCTGGGCTTCAGGCTGCTCGACAAGGCCATGGAACTACACCCCGGTTTGTCCTTCGACTCCTACGATCG
The DNA here is from genome assembly GCF_002237365.1 of Zobellella denitrificans. Lineage (GTDB taxonomy): Bacteria > Pseudomonadota > Gammaproteobacteria > Enterobacterales > Aeromonadaceae > Oceanimonas > Oceanimonas denitrificans. Next base: position 20,658 of record NZ_NMUO01000015.1, on the reverse strand, counting down.
CCTGTTTCCCAATCAGGACATGATGCCTCAGGGTGGCTTTGGCAATCTGATCGCCCTGCCCCTGCAATACGAAGCCCGCGCTCGTGGCTGCAGCCTATTCGTGAATGACGAGCTGATACCTCATGAAGACCAGTGGACATTTCTGCACGAGTTAAAGCGGCTCAGCCCCACCCAACTGCAAGACTGGGTGGGTGATCCGCCCGCCCCGGCCTCTATCGACGATGACACGGCACCCTGGGAGCAAGGCCTGCACTCGGAATCCGGGCCGGTGCCCGACTGCCCCGAGCGCGTCACCCTCACCCTGGCCAATCATGTTTATATCAAGCTGGCCGACATTCCCGCGCCGCTGGCGGCACGCATCAAGCGCCTGGCGAGCTTTGCCAACCCGGTGTTCTTCAAAACCCAGGCGTTGCGCTTTTCCACCCATGGCATTCCCCGCTACATTTCCTGCGCCCGTATCGAGCAGGGCTACCTGTCGGTGCCCCGGGGCTGCCTGGACGAGGTGCTTGAGCTGTTGCGCGAACAGAGCATTCAGGTGGACATGGAAGACCAACGGGTAGCGGGCACTTCATTAACGGGGCTTACACTGCGGATTCAGCTCCGGAACAACCAGCAAGCCGCCGTCGATGCCCTCACTCAACACGACACCGGCATACTGCATGCGCCCACGGCCTTTGGCAAAACGATCACCGCTATTGGCGTGATTGCCAGCCGCAAGGTCAATACCCTGATCCTGACCCACAGCCGGCAACTGCTGGATCAATGGAAAGAACGGCTGGAAAGCTTTCTTGAAGGGGCCGCCATCGGCGTGTTTGGCGGCGGCAGGAAAAAGGCCTCCGGCCAGGTTGATGTCGCCACCTATCAGAGCCTGATCGACAGAAAGGATAATGCCATTGCCGGCTTCGTCCGCGAGTATGGCCAGATCATTATCGACGAGTGTCATCATATCTCGGCACCCCGCTACGAGTTGCTGCTCAATGAAATCAGCGCCAGATATCTGCTTGGTCTGACGGCCACCCCACATCGCCAGGACGGACACCAGAAAATCATGCTGATGACCGCCGGTCCGGTGCGTTACCGCGCTCAATCCGATCACCAGTCAGGCTTTGACCAGCGCGTGATCGTGCGAAAGCGACAGGAGGCACCGCCTGCAGCACTCAGCCAACCCGGGGATCGCCCCCATATCGCCACTGTGTACCGCTGGCTGGCCGAGAACTCGGCACGAAATGAGGAAATCATCCGGGATGTAACAGCGAGCGTCAAACAGGGTGGAAACTGCCTGCTGCTGACCGAACGCCGGGAGCATGCCGAAACGCTGGCCGGCATGCTGTCCGATGCAGCCCTCAACACAGTGGTGCTCAGGGGTGGCATGGGCGTAAAGGAGCGCAGAAAAGTGGAGGCCATGCTGCCCGATGCCCAGGTGGTGGTGGCCACGGGCAAGTACATTGGTGAAGGGTTTGATCTGCCCCGGCTGGATACGCTGTTTCTGGCTCTGCCCATCGCCTGGAAAGGCACTTTGGCCCAATATGCCGGCCGGCTTCACCGCGAGGCCACAGGCAAACGGGAAGTGACTGTCTATGACTATGTCGACACAAGCCTGCCCATGTTGCTCAGAATGTTCCACAAGCGGGAGAAAGGCTACTCGGCCATGGGCTACCGGTTTGTCACTCCGGAACAGATGGCGCTGCTGTAACGCCCCTTATCCGACAACCGCCTTAACCCGGGAAAGATGAAGCTCCACCCGTCGAACATTTTTCGCTTCCTGCGCGTAGGCGCTGTGCCGCACATCCCAGAGCTCCACCGCATGCTGAATATTCAGCCAAAACTCGGGAGTATTGCCCAGGGCGGCCGCCAGCTTAATCGCCATGGGCACAGTCAGGGATCCTTTATCATGCACGATGCGGCTCAGCGTGTTCCGGTGAACCCCTATGGCATCAGCCAGCTCGCCGATTTCGATGTTCATCGGCTCCAGAAATTCAGTGGCAAGCATCTGCCCCACTGTCACCGGACGACGTTTTGTAGTTCTCATTGCCTTCACCTCCATTACCCCTTGTACACATGCGGGTCCAGGTACGTATCCTGGGCGACTCCATCCTGCCAGCGAAAAATCAGCCGGTACTGTTTGTTCACACGAATGGAACACCAGCCCGCCAGGCTCCCCTGCAAATGCTCAAGTCGGTTACCGGGCGGAATTTCTCAAGTCTGCTTCCTGAGCTGCCGCATCCAGGATCTGAAGCTTTCTGAAGAGCGCCGCTTCAATAATCTTTTTATGGCCCTTGTCCTCCTCATAGAAGGCCTCAAGCCATGCGTCCCTGAATTCAACTGCCATGGTTAACCAAACGTTTTTTAACCATTATATGCACAATAGCATTGTGCATAAAGTCACCAGCTCAGACGACCACCACCTGACCGCCTTCTTATACCAGGGTATGCAGCCAGCGCTGAAAATATCCCTGGGGGCTGTTCTGCTCGAACGCGCCGGGCGCCAGCAGATAATAACCGCTGCCGTCGGCACAAAATCCGAATGGGGCGGCCAGGATGCCGCCGTCGATGTCGTCGCACACCAGCGGCCAGGGCCCGATGGCGACGCCAATGCCCGCTGTCGCCGCCTGCAGGCTGAAATAGAAATGCTCGAATACCTGCCCGGGTGCCTCGTCGCTATCTTCGCCCACTCCCCGCCACCAGCTCGCCCAGGCATCGGGGCGGGTGCGGGAATGGAGGCGGGTGGCGTCCGGACGGAGATGCGCCACGCCATCGTCATCCTGCCGGACGAACTCCGCTATCCGATCGGCACGGCACACGGGGCCGGTACGCTCGTCAAACAGCCGCACCGCATGGTAGTGGGCCGGCCAGTCGAAATCGTTGCGCCTGATAGCCAGGTCGATACCCCCCTCGAACCCTACGGGGCCGCCACCGGCCACCAGCTGGACCGATACGTCGGGATGCAACGCCTGGAATTGCGGCAGGCGCGGAATAAGCCAGCGCATCAGCAAGGTGGGTTCGCAGGAGATGGTCAGGGGCCTGCCCTTGCCCGACTCGCGCAGTTCCCGGGCGGTCGCGGCAATCACGCCGAATCCCTGCCGTACCGCCTCGGCCAGCTTGCGGCCGGCGTCGGTCAAGAACACCCGCCGCCCCCTCCGTTCGAACAGGGCCACGCCCAATTCATCCTCCAGCAGCCGCACCGCCCGGCTGATGGCGCCATGGGTCAGGCTCAATCGCTCGGCACTTCGCCCTGGTATGATGGCGCTGCGCCACTGGGTCGATCGGGTGTTCGGCGTGCTGCTGACCGGCTTCGGCGCCTTGCTGGCCTCCGCCGGTCTGTCGCGCTAACCCCATCATTACCGGCCCGTGCTGCCGCGCGGGCATATTGCTCTCTGCGACACCGCGCCCCCACCCTTGGCGAGATCACAACTTTCGGCAGTTTTTTGTTCGGTGCTCGAATAATGTCATCTTGCTGCGTTACAGTCGTGCTCCCAGCCACTCAATTTCAGAACCCAGAGAATTTCTCCGCCGTGAGCACACACAACCATTTCCGCCTGCTGGAGCAGTACCAGCAATACGAGTCCGTTATTCACAGCCTGATGGAGTCGATCATGACCAGCCTGAACGGGCTGGAGCTGCTGCAGAGCGAAACGCTCCAGCAGCAGACCATCAATTACCTCAGCCGGTCCTACCCCTTCATCGAGCTGCTCTACAGCCTGGACAGCAACGGCATCCAACTGACGGACTCCGCCTACAGCCCCACCATGAGCGAGCGCAAGCGACGCTCGCTGGGCAAGGGCAGCGACCGCAGCCAGCGGCCCTATGTCCAGGCCGCCAGGCAGAGCAGCAACGCCGTGGTGGTCACCAGCCCCTATCTGTCCAACGCCACCCACCAGCTGGCGATTTCGGTGGTGCAGCACCTGGTGGACGAGCAGGGCCGGGATCGCGGCTACCTGGTGATCAACTTCAACCTGCGCCGGCTGATCTCCTACCTCAACGGCGACGAGATGCGCTTTCGCTGCCACCACTACTTCCAGTGGATCTACGGCCTGATCGGCGGCCTGCTGATCGTGGTGGCGGCCCTGTTGCTGTATTCGGCGCTGGAATCCCTGTTCTCGCTGTTCGACGAAGACAACCATGTGGCCACCGGGGCCTTCGGCATCGTCATCCTGATCACCCTGGGCATGTCGATTTTCGATCTGGGCAAGACCATCCTCGAGGAGGAGGTGCTGGTGAACAAGGACATCCACCACCACGACTCGACCCGGCGCACCATCTCCCGCTTTATGGCGGCCATCATTATCGCGGTATCCATCGAAGCCTTGCTGCTGATGTTCAAGTCGCTGCTCGACGGCGGCGACGTCGGCAACCAGCTGATCAACGCGGTCTGGATGCTGATGGCGGCGGTGGCCATGCTGGCCGGCCTGGGGGTCTACCTCAAGCTGAGCCGGGATAGCCAGACCGCGGACTAGAACACCATATAGTTTAAAAATCAGGCAGCCAGGCTCTGCGTAGCTGCCGGTTTGTGCCGCTGTAGCCGTCACTGTAGGTGCCGCTTTAGCCGGCACAAACCGGCGCCCAATGTCCACGCCCCACGCCGTTGGCCGGTTTGCGCCACGCAAACGGGCGCCTACAGGTGAGATATCGCACTGCTCACGTTTTAAACTGGTCGGTGCTCTAGAGCACCGTCTGATTAAAACTGAGGCAGCGACGGTTCCTGGGGCGCAGGCGGGCCGCCTGCGCCCCAATACAACGGGCTAGCCGTGCTCCTGCCGTGCCCGGCTCACCAGGCCGCTGGCGCCGATCACCCCCAGGGTCACCAGCCCCAGCCCCAGGCCGGTGAGCGGCGCGATGTGCTCGCCCAGCCAGCACCAGGCCAGCAGGGTGGCGCACACCGGGGTCAGGGAACCGATGGCGGCGCTGATCTCGGCGCCCAGCCGGCCGATGGCATAGCCGAACAAAAAGCCCGCGCCCAGGCCCACCACCAGCCCCTGCACCAGCAGCTGGACCAGCCATTCCTGCACCGGCACCTGGCTCAGGGTGAGCGGGACCTGGCCGAGCAACAGCCAGGCCGCCACCAGGGCGCCGTTGGGTACCGTCACCACCGCCGCCACCTCCAGCGGCCTGAGCCCGCTCTGGCGCACGCAGATGGTGAACAGGGCCCACAGCAGGCTGCACAGCAAAAACAGCCCCTGCCCCAGGCCCAACGCGCCGCCCTCGCCCAGGCCCTGCCACAGCAGGCAAAGCCCCCCCGCCAGCACCGTGGCCAGGCCGAGCCGGCGCCAGGGCGGCACCCGCTGGCCGAACACCCAGGCCGCCAGCAGGGACACAAACAGGGGCGCGGTGCCGGGGATCAGGGTGCTGCCCTGCACCACCGGCGCCAGCCCCATGCCGAGCACGCTGAGCAGGAAAAACGGCAGGCCGGCGCCCAGCACCATGCCCAGCAGCCACAGCGGGTTCACCGCCCGGATCCGCGCCCGCCGGGCCAGCAGCAGCGGCAGCAGCACCAGCCCGGGCACGGCGTAGCGGAACAGGGTGATGTCCAGCGGACCCAGGGGCGACAGGGCCCCCAGCCGCAGCGACAGAAAATAGACCGACCAGATCAGCACGGTGCCGGCGGCGGCCAGGTAGCCGACCCCACGCTGGGCGGCGTTGGCGTTCAGGGGAATCACTTGGGTCAGGTTGGCGTGGGACATGGCGCAGACTCCGCTGGATAAGAGCCTAGATTGTGCGCCGGTCGGCCTGGCTGATGTTGGCAAAGTGGAGCACAATAACCACAGTTATTGGCTTGCTGAGCCAATAAACCCCATACAAACAGCAACAAGAGCCAAGCCATGACCGTCGCCAAACTGGACCGCATCGATCGCCTGCTGCTGGACGCCCTGCAGCAGGACGCCCGCCTCACCACCGCCGAGCTGTCGGAGCGGGTCAGCCTGTCGCCCTCTCCCTGCGCCCGGCGGGTGCGCCGCTTCGAGCAGGACGGGCTGATCGAGGGCTATCGGGCCTGCCTGAACAAGGGCAAGCTGGGCCTGGGCATCACCATCTTCGTGCAGGTCAGGCTCAGCCAGCACCGGGATGCCCTGGTGGATCAGTTCGAGCAGGCGGTGCGGGACATGCCCGAGGTGATCAACTGCCACACCGTGTCCGGCGCCTTCGACTACCTGCTGCAGGTGGTCAGCGCCGATCTCCAGGGCTTCGAGCAATGGGTGCGCCGGCTGCAGAAACTGCCGATGATCCAAACCGTGGACAGCAGCTTCGCCATCCGCACCGTCAAGGAGAACGGTCCCCTGCCGCTGTAGCCGCCCCTGAACCACCCTGAACAAGGCAGCCGACGGGAGAGATTCCCGGGCCCAACGCGAGGGCCGGTTCGGCCAGTTGCCCGGCTGACTCGCTTGCTCCGGGGCAATGAAAAAGGCCGGTTGGCATTCGCCAACCGGCCTTGTCACCGAAACGGCGGGGCTCCTGTTCAGCGCTTGTCTTCCGCGGCCTGGCAGGCGGCGGCGGTGAACAGGACGTCGGTGGAGCTGTTCAGGGCAGTTTCAGCCGAATCCTGAAGCACGCCGATGATAAAGCCCACGGCCACGACCTGCATGGCCACCTCGCTGGAGATACCGAACAGGCTGCAGGCCAGGGGGATCAGCAGCAGCGAACCGCCGGCCACACCGGAAGCCCCGCAGGCGGACACGGCCGCCACCACGCTCAGCAGCAGGGCGGTCGCCAGGTCCACCTGGATGCCCATGGTATGCACCGCCGCCAGGGTCAGCACGGTAATGGTGATGGCGGCACCGGCCATGTTGATGGTCGCGCCCAGGGGAATGGAAACCGAATAGGTATCCTCATGCAGGTCCAGGCGCTTGCACAGATCCATGTTCACCGGAATATTGGCGGCGGAGCTGCGGGTAAAAAAGGCGGTCACGCCGCTTTCGCGCAGGCATTTGAATACCAGCGGATAAGGATTGCGCTTGGTCTTGAAGTAAACGATCAAGGGGTTCATCACCAGGGCGATAATCAGCATGGAGCCGAGCAACACGGCCAGCAGCTGGCCGTAGCCCCACAGGGCCTCGAAGCCGGTCTCGGCAATGGTGCTGGCCACCAGGCCGAAGATGCCGATGGGCGCCAGGCGGATCACGCACTTCACTATGCTGGAGACCCCGGTGGCAATATCATTGAACACCGTCTTGGTGGTGTCGGAGGCATGGTGCAAGGCCACGCCCAGGCCGATGGCCCAGGCCAGCACGCCGATGAAATTGCCGGTCAGCAGGGCATTGATGGGATTATCGACCACTTTGAACAACAGGGTTTGCAGTACCTCGCCGATCCCCTCGGGAGCCGAGGCCTCGGCGCCGTTGGTCACCAGCACCAGTTCGGTCGGAAAGACAAAACTCATCACCACGGCGGTCAGCGCCGCGGCAAAGGTGCCCAGCAGATACAGCGACAGTATGGGGCGGATATTGGTCTGATTGCCTTTCTTGTGGCTGGCGATGGATGCCGCCACCAGCACAAACACCAGCACCGGTGCCACGGCCTTGAGGGCTCCGACGAACAGGCTGCCCAGCAGGCCGACGGATCCGGCGGCAGAGGGCGATAGCACCGCCAGCAAGGCACCGGCGATGATCCCGATCAGAATTTGAGACACCAGGCTGCCGTTGTTGACCGCGCGCAGCAAAAGAGGTTGTGTTTGGTTCATAGTCATCCTTTATTGGTCACAGACCATTTCATACTCTAGAGACGCCGCGACTTTATAGCAGAACTGGCTACAAAAAAACCAGGTTAATGGTTTTTTGTAACAACGTGCACATTTATCCCTGTATTCAGCTATTTTTTCGGCATATAGAAATGTATATGAGTGCACTCTTAGTAATAAAAACCGGAATAACCGCATTCCACCCTCGCCGGCCACGTCCTGGCCCGAGTTGCCAGGACCGGTACGCACTTCCGTTTGCCCTCCTTCCAGCGCGCCCCCCTGCTGCACCTGATGATTCTGGCCGTGAGATCCCGACAGCTGGGCTCACAGGTATCGGCTTACCAGGGCATATGCTTGATCCAACTGGTATAATTCGGCCATTCCAGTCACTCTCGGTGAGACGAGATGAATAAGCAAAAACACAAGGAAGAACTCCAATCCCTGCAGAAACAGCTGGCGCTGATCCACCAGGCCATGGGCCGCCAGGGGCGGAGCGCGGTGATCGTGCTGGAAGGGCCCGACGCCGCCGGCAAGGGCGGCATCATCCGCCGGCTGGCCTGGTGCCTGGATCCGCGCTGGCTCAGCGTCTGGCCCATCGCCGCCCCCGATGCCCGGGAGCGGGAGCAGCACTGGCTGCAACGGTTCTGGCAGCGGCTGCCGTCCCAGGGTCGCTGGGCGGTGTTCGACCGCTCCTGGTACGGCCGGGTGCTGGTGGAGCGGGTGGAGGGCTTCGCCGAGCCGGACGCCTGGAAAAGGGCCTACCGGGAGATCAACGAGTTCGAGCGCGCCATCACCGCCGAACATGTACGGCTGGTGAAGATCTGGCTGGACATCAGCGCCGACACCCAGCTCGACCGCTTCCGGGCCCGCTATCGGGATCCGGCCAAGCAGTGGAAGCTCACCACCGAGGATCTGCGCAACAGGAGCAAGTGGCAGCAGTACCACCAGGCCAGGGACGAGATGCTGGAACGCACCCACACCGAGGTGGCGCCCTGGCACCGCATCGACGCCAACAGCAAGCACCAGGCGCGGATGAGCTGCTTCCGGCTGCTGATCGAGGAGCTGGGCAGGGAGCTGGATCTGTCCGTCCCCACGCCGGCCGACGAGATCAAGGCGTTCTTCGAGTAGCCCTGCCGTCCCCGGTCCGGCAAGGCCGCCGGCAGTCCCTTATATCGATAAAAGCGATTAATCCAAAAGATTTTATACGTTTAATCTTTTGATGGCCCTTCCCTATACTCCCGCCATTACCCAACACGGAGTCAGGGATATGCTTAATCGTTTGTCCATCAAGGTGTTACTTACCGCGTCCTTCGCCGCCATGCTGCTGGCGGTGCTGGCGTTCAGCCTGTACGTCTACCTCTCGGTGCAGGGCATCAAGCGGCAGATGGAAAGCATCGTCGAGCGCAATATCAGCCTGCTGCAAACCATCTCCAACCTGCGCTACAGCACCGTCACCTACCGCCGCTTCGCCCTCGACTACGGCCTGACCCTGGACCCTCGGGAGCACGCGGAGATACTGGGCAAGATCACCCACAACGACGAACAGGTGGAGCACTACCTCTCGGCCATGCAGCAACAGGCCGACAGTGCCGACGTTCGCCACTTTATCGACGATTTTCGCCGCCGGATCACCGACTACAAGCGGATGCAGAACGACTATATCGGCTTGATCGACAACGGCAACATCGACGCCGCCCGGGTCAAGATGCTCACCGAGATGCTGGCTCCCTTCGACGCCATCGTCACCCTGCTCGGCGATACCCAGCGCCTGATCGCCGCCGAGGCGGAAGCCATCAAGGATCATGAATCGGCGGTGATCGACACCCTCAGCCTGGTGGTGGTGGCGCTGTGCCTGCTGCTGGCCGCCTTTATGCTGGCTACGGGCATCGTCATCAGCCGCAAGATACGCCGGCCCCTGGGCTACCTGCTGGCCCAGATGGACAGGGTCAGGAACGGCCGGCTCGGGCAGGAGCTGGAGCTGGATCGCTTCGCCCGGGACGAGCTGGGCCAGGCCGCCGGCGACTTCGTCGCCATGCAGCACGGCATCCGCGAGCTGGTGCGGGAAATCGCCGTCAGCCTGGACGGCCTGGGCGGCGCCACCCGCCAGCTGCGCCAGCTGTCCGCCCACGCCTCGGACGCGCTGAGCGGCCAGCAGCAGGAAATCGCCCAGATCGCCACCGCCATGCACCAGATGGAAGCCACTTTCCAGGAGATCGCCCTCAATACCAGCGACGCCGCCGGTGCCGCCCGCGATGCCGCCGGCCAGACCGAGCAGAGCGGCCGGGTGGTGCAGCACTCCACCCGCCAGGTGGAAGCGGCCGCCGAGGAAATCGAACAGGCCGGGGCACTGGCCCAGGCCTTGCGCGAGGACAGCGCCCGCATCGGGGTGGTGTCGCAGGTGATCCGCGACATCGCCGAGCAGACCAACCTGCTGGCGCTCAACGCCGCCATCGAGGCCGCCCGCGCCGGGGAGTCCGGCCGGGGCTTCGCGGTGGTGGCCGACGAGGTACGCAACCTGGCCCGGCGCACACAAGACTCAATAGACGACATCAATCAGACCATCGGCAGCCTGCAGCAGCGGGCGGAGGCGGTAACCCAGGCCATGGACAACAGCCGGAACATGATCCAGGGCGGGGTGAAGGAAGCGCGCCAGGCGGTGGATTCGCTCCACCAGATCAGCGCCGCGGTGGAGCGGATGACGGCCATGAACATGCAGATCGCCGCCGCCACCGAGCAGCAGAACGCGGTGGCCATGGAGCTGAGCCGCAGCGTGAGCCAGATCAACGAGATGTCGGACCGGGTGGCCGGCGGCGCCCGCCAGACCTCGAGCGCCTCGGAAGATCTCGGCAGGCTGGCGGACGGCCTCGGCCGACTGGTGCAGAAATTCAGCCTCTGAAGCGAGGGCTGGTCCGCCGGCCCTCTCCTTTTTCCTACACCAGTTCGGCCAGCATGTCCTGGTGGTATTCCACCAGGGGCTCGGCCTGCTGCACCCGGCGCACGTAGTCCGGGTTGGCGATAAAGGGCCGGCCGATGGCGGCCAGGTCGAACCGGCCCTGGGCCAGCCCTTCGCTGGCGCTTTGCGGGGTCAGGCCGCCCACGCCGATCAGGGTGCCGCCGTAATGGCGGCGCAGGTACTCGCTGGCACGGCCGCCGAGGAAGTCGAAGCTCAGGCTGTCGTCGAAGATGCCCAGGTGCAGGTAGGCCAGCCTGCGCCCCTCCAGCTCGCCCAACAGGTGGTCGAACACCGCCCGGTCCCGGGCATCCGCCTGCATATGGACGTAGGCGCCCGGGGTCAGGCGGATGGCGGTTCTGTCGGCGCCCACCCGGGCCGCCACCGCGTCCACCACCTCGAGGGCGAAGCGGCTCATGTTCTCCGGGGTCCGGCCGTAGTCGTCGGCCCTGTGGTTGGTGTCATGGTGCAGGAACTGATCGATCAGGTAACCGTTGGCGCCGTGGATCTCCACCCCGTCGAAGCCGGCGGCGATGGCATTTTCCGCCGCCCGGGCGTAGTCGGCCACCAGCCGCGCTATCTCCTCCCGGCTCAGTTCCCGGGGCAGCTCGTAGCTCAGCTCCCGCATCCGCGGCAGGGTGCCCTCGAAGACGACGGCGCTGGGCGCCACCGGTTGCTCACCGGTGAAATGGGAGTGCGCCAGCCGTCCCACGTGCCACAACTGCATGAAGATCTTGCCGCCATTGCGGTGCACCGCCGCCGTCACCGGCTTCCAGCCGTCGATCTGCGCCTGGCTGTAGATGCCGGGGGTGTCCGGGTAGCCCTGGCCGTCGGGGCGGATGATGGTGGCCTCGCTGACGATCAGGCCGGCGTCGGCCCGGCGGCCGTAGTAGTCGGCCATGGCCCGGGTGGGCACCAGGCCGGGACCGGCCATGCTGCGGGTGAGCGGCGCCATCACGATGCGGTTGGCCAGGGTCAGGCGGTCGTTCAGGCGATAGGGTTCGAACAGGATCGGGTAGGTCATGAGGGGCATCCTCTTACTTGAATGTACATTCAAGATAGGGGCGACCCTCGTCGTTTTCAAGCCTTTTTTGAACAAACATTCAAGATACTTTGGCATCACCGGCATGCGGGGGTACACTAGGGCGGAACGGGGAGAATCAAGATGCGTACAGCAAGTTTCGATCGGGACCAGGTATTGAGGTCCGCCATGCAGGCCTTTCGCCACAAGGGCTTTGCCGCCACCACCATGCAGGATCTGGTGGCCGCCACCGGACTGCATCCGGGCAGCATCTACTGCGCCTTCGGCAACAAGAAGGGGCTGCTATTGGCGGCGGTGGATCACTATGTGGCCGACCGCCAGGCGGCGCTGGCCGCCTGCTTCGAGGGGGTCTCCCCCCTGGCCGGGCTGCGCCGCTACCTGGATCAGGTGGTGGCCGAGATACAGAGCTGCGATTCCATGGCCTGCCTGCTGACCAAGACATTGCAGGAGCTGAGCGAACAGGACGAGGAAGTGTCCGCCCGCCTGGGCACCCTGCTGAAGGATCTGGAGCGGCGCCTGGCCGAGGCCCTGGCGGCGGCGCAACAGGCCGGCGAGGCCCGCGCCGACGCCACCCCGGAGCAACTGGCCCGGCTGCTGCTGGTGGGCATCTACGGCCTGCGCACCTATGCCCATGTGCACCCCGCCCCGGACTGCCTGCAGGAAACCGCCAACCGGCTGCTGGCGGCACTGCAGGCCTAGCCCTCGGCCAGCGCCCGGATCTGCTGCCAGCACAGCTCCGCCTGTTCGGAGCGGGGCGGCGTCAGCCGGCACAGCTCGATATCCAGCCGCACCCGTACCGGCAACGGCAGCTCGACCAGTTGCCCCCGGGTCAGCTCTTCCCCGACCAGCCCCGCCGGCAGGAAGCTGGCGCCATCCCCCTGCAGGGCCAGCGCCTTCAGCCCCTCGCCCAGGGCGTTTTCGCACACCGGGCGGCAGGGCTGCTCGCTCAGCGCCGGCAGGCACTCCCGCTGGATCAGCGCCCCCAGGAAGGAATCCCGGGGATAGAGCAGCAGCCGCAACGGCACGTCCGGCGACAAGGGATGCAGCGGCGCGCCGTCCGCATCCACCGCCGACACCAGCACCAGCCGATCCCGGCCCACCACCAGCCGCTCCACCTCGGGCCGATGCAGCGCCGGGCTGGGCTGGCCGCCGGCAAAGCACAGCAGAAAGTCGACCGAGCCGGCCATGAACTGCTCGATGGCATCGTGGTAATGGCCGGTATTGAGGCGGATCAGGCTGTCGCCCAGCAGGGGCCGCAGCCGGTGGATCCAGCCGGGAAAGAAGGTCACCGCCAGCGAGGGCTGGGCCATAAAGCTCAGGCTCTGGTGTTCATGCAGGGTCTGGCGCAGCTGCCCGCGCAGCCCGTAAATCTGGGCAAGCAGTTGCCGGGCCTGCTCGAGAAAAATCTCGCCGGCCTCGGTCAGCACCAGCGGATGGCGATCCCGGTGCACCAGCGGCACCCCCAGCCAGTTTTCCAGGGAGCGGATGCGCCGGCTGAAGGCCGGCTGGGTCACGAAACGCGCCTCCGCCGCCTTGGAAAAGTTGCCCTGCTCGGCCAGGGCGACGAAATCGTGCAGCCATTTGCTCTCCATGCTCCCTCCGTTGCCGCCATCGACCGGGCATTCTATGCAGAAAAGTAACCGCCCTGCTAGAAATAAGGCATTAGATCCCGCCGGGCCGGCTTCCTACCATGATGGCATCGGCGCCACAGGGCGTGCGCCGCTTGCAGAAGGACGACAATGATGGCCGTGGAAACCCGCAACCAGGTGATGGACATGATGCATCGAATCGAAGAGGTCAGAAAACGCTACTTTCCCGGCGTCTGCGTGGCGGTCACCATCGGCATCGCCGCCAGCTTCCTGTCCCAGCAGTACGGCGCCCCCGCCATGCTGATGGCGCTGCTGCTGGGGCTGGCGTTCAACTTTTTAAGCCAGGAGCAGCACTGCGTGCCGGGGCTGGAATTCTCCGCCAAGACCCTGCTGCGCCTGGGGGTGGCCATGCTGGGACTGCGCATCACCTTCGGCGACGTGCTCACCCTGGGCTGGTCGCCGCTGTTGATGGTGTGCTCGGCGGTGCTGCTGACCATCGGCTTCGGCATCCTGATGGCGCGGCTGCTGGGCTTTTCTTCCGCCTTCGGCACCCTCACCGGCGGCTCGGTGGCCATCTGCGGCGCCTCGGCGGCCATGGCCATCAGCAGCGTGCTGAAGCAGGACGAACAGGCCAAGCGCGACACCCTGTTCACGGTGATCAGCGTCACCACCCTCAGCACCCTGGCGATGATCTTCTACCCCATGATCAGCACCGGCCTGGGGCTCAGCCCCCAGGAGTCCGGGCTCTTTATCGGCGCCACCATCCACGACGTGGCGCAGGTGGTGGGCGCCGGCTACAGCATGTCGAGCGAGGTGGGCGATCTCAGCACCTTCGTCAAGCTGCTGCGGGTGGCCATGCTGGTGCCCATCGTCATGGCCATCGGCATCGTGATCCGCCGCGCGGCCCGCCACCGCGGCGACGCCGAAGGCGGCAAGGGCGTGGCCATTCCCGGCTTCCTGCTCGGCTTCGTGGCGCTGTTCGTGCTCAACAGCCTGGACTGGATCCCCAGCGCCGTCAGCCAGCCCCTGGCCGGCAGCTCCTCCTGGCTGCTGCTTACCGCCATCGCCGCCCTCGGCGTGCGCACCCAGCTCAAGGACATCCTCTCGGTGGGCTGGAAGCCGGTGCTGCTGGTGGTGCTGGAAACGCTCTTTATCGCCGCCCTGATCCTGGCCTATATCCTGCTGGGCTGAGCCTGTAAAAACGGCGACCACCGGGGTCGCCCAGACTGCTGTGTGATATCTCACCCGCAGGCGCCCGTTTACGTGGCGCAAGGCCTGGCGCGGTATTCCCCGGCGGCTAAAGCGCCGGCTACGGGAGCGGGCAGAGTATTCGCTTTTCCGAATACCGTAGATCGTGCACAGCTTCTCAGAAGGTGGTTTCCCCCACCGGCAGGGTGCGCCCTTCCGCCGAACTCTTCATCGCCAGGTTGATGATATTGAGCCCGTCCAGGGCGTCCTGCACCGTCACCGGCAGCGGGCCTTCGCCACGGATGGCCTTGGCGGTAGCCTGGTAGAAGTAGCGGTAGCCGCCCACCACCGATTCGATCACCTCGGGTTCGGCGTCGGAGTAGAAGGTGCCGTAGTCCGACTCGGCTTCCTTGGCCAGGTAGGGCGAGTCGGCCACTATGCCGTCGTGCAACCGTTCCTCCTGGGGGTCGAAGCCGCGCTTGATGTAGCAGCCCTTCTCTCCCTGCAGCTTGAAGCGCAGGGTCGGCCCCGGATGGTAGGAGCTGGAATGCAGCAGCACTTCCTTGTCGTGGTAGTGCAGCTGCACATGGAAATAGTCGGTCACCTGGGAGCCGGGCCGCATCGCCAGGCAGCGGCCGGTTACCGCCAGCGGCTTGCCGAACAGCACCAGCACCTGGTCCACCAGGTGGGCGCCCAGATCGAACCAGGTGCCCACCCCCTCCCCGGGCAGCTCGCGCCAGCGCTGGCGCGGCGTGGGCCGAAAGCGGTCGAAGTGGGACTCGAAGGCGTGGATGGGGCCCAGCTTGCCGTCGGCGATCAGCTTGCGGATGGTGAGAAAATCGCTGTCCCAGCGGCGGTTGTGAAAGGGGATCAGGCACAGGTTCCTGGAGGCCGCCAGCTTCATCAACTCGGCGCCCTGGTGGATCTGGGTCACCATGGGCTTTTCCATCACCACATGCAGGCCGGCGTTCAGCGCCTTGCGCCCCAGTTCGTAGTGCACCTCGTTGGGCGCGGTGATCACCACCAGCCGTGCCCCGGATTCCTCCAGCATCTGATCCACGTCGGTATACACCTGCACATCCGGCCAGTCACTGGCCACCCGCTCCGGCTTGGAGGTGCTGATGGCCACCAGCTCGAACTCGGGCAGGCTGTTGAGAAAGGGCAGGTGGAACACGGTAGCGGACTGGCCATAGCCAATCACGGCGGTTTTAATCATGGGACAACCTCGTCAAAAATAATGCTTGATATCCATGTAGCGGGCACGGATGTGCTCGATCAACAGCTTGATTTTGCGTGGCGGCTGGCGGCTGTAGGGGTAGACGGCATAAATGCCCAGCACCTTGCCCACCTGCCGGGGCAGCAGTTCGACCAGCCGACCCGCCTGCAGGTCCGGGTAGACCAGGCAGCGCGGCACATAGGCCAGGCCGAAGCCGGCGATGGCCGCCTTGCGCAGGGCGGCCGCGTTGTCGGTGGAAAAATGTCCGCTCACCCGCAGGGGGTAGATCTCGCCCTGGCGGCTGAACAGCCAGTCGCGGGCACCGCTTTCCTGGTAGCTATAGATAAGGCAGTTGTGTTGGAGTAAGTCTTCCGGCGCCTGAGGCTTGCCGTGACGGCTAATATAAGCGGGAGCGGCACAGATGGTCCAGCGCGAGTCCAGGATATGGCGGGCGATCAGGCTGGAGTCGTCCAGGTGGCCGGTGCGGATCACCAGGTCGTAGCCCTCGCCGATCAGATCCACGAAGCGGTTCTCCAGCGACATGTCCACCGAAATAGCCGGATGCAGTTCACAAAATTCGGCCACCGCCTCCGCCAGCAACAGCTCCCCGGAAATGGTCGGCACCGACATCCGGATGTGCCCCTGTAGCGCCTGGCTGTAGCCGGTAACGGCGTCGAACGCCTCCTGGGCCGACTGGGCCACCAAGCGCGCCCGCTGGTACAGCACCTGCCCCGCCTCGGTCAGCGTCAGGCGCCGCGTGGTGCGGTGGATCAGGGTACTGCCCAGCTCTTCCTCCAGCCGGGCGATGCGCTTGCTCACCACCGAATTGGCCAGACTGTTGGCCTCCGCCGCCTTGCTGAAGGAGCCCAATTCGATCACCTGGGCGAAGAGGATGAGATCGTCGGTTCTCGGCATCATTTATCCAGTTTTGGAAACAATGAGTTTCATTAAATCTATATATCCACAAAAAGCATGGAATTAAAGTTACATCCGCTTAACACCAAGCTTGCACTAGTACCCTACAGTAGAAACAGGTCTGTGATGACCCCCGATAAAACCATGGAAGTGACCAACTATGCTGAATGATACCCTACTGGCACTGCTGGCGTTTTCGCCCATAGTGCTCGCCGCCATCCTGCTGGTGGGCCTGCAATGGCCGGCCAAGCGCGCCATGCCCCTGGCCTTTATCCTCACCGCTCTTATCGCCCTCTGGGCCTGGGACATGAGCGCCACCCGGGTGATCGCCTCCACCCTGCAGGGCGTGGTGATCTCCGTTTCGCTGCTGTGGATCATCTTCGGCGCCATACTGCTGCTCAATACCTTAAAGCATACCGGCGCCATTACCACCATCCGCAACGGTTTTACCGCCATTTCTCCCGACCGCCGCATCCAGGCCATTATCGTCGCCTGGTGCTTCGGCTGCTTTATCGAGGGCGCCTCCGGCTTTGGTACCCCCGCCGCCGTGGCCGCGCCGCTGATGGTGGCGCTGGGCTTCCCCGCCCTGGCCGCGGTACTGATGGGCATGATGATCCAGAGCACCCCGGTTTCCTTCGGCGCCGTCGGTACCCCCATCATCGTGGGCGTGACCACCGGCCTCGACAACGGCGCCATCGGCAGCACCCTGGCCGAGCACGGCTCCGGCTGGGACGCCTACCTGCAAACCGTCACCAGCAACGTGGCGGTGATCCACGCCCTGGTCGGCATTCTGATGCCGCTGTTCATGTGCATGATGCTGACCCGCTTCTTCGGCAAGAACAAAAGCTGGAAGGAAGGCCTGGACATACTGCCCTTCGCCATCTTCGCCGGCCTGGCCTTTACCGTGCCCTACGCCCTCACCGGCGTGCTGCTCGGCCCCGAGTTCCCCTCCCTGGTCGGCGGCCTGGTCGGCCTGGCCCTGGTGGTGACCGCCGCGCGCAAGGGCTTCCTGGTGCCCAAGAGCCGCTTCGACTTTCCGGAAGAACAGCACTGGCCGGCGGAATGGCTGGGCTCGCTCACCATCAACACCGACGACCTGAAGAAAAAGCCGATCAGCCTGGGCCTGGCCTGGTTCCCCTACCTGCTGCTGCCGGTGCTGCTGGTGCTGAGCCGCACCCACGAGGGCTTCAAGGGCCTGCTCACCGGCTGGAACATCGCCTTCGGCAACATCCTGGGCGAGGCGGGCATCAGCGCCGGCATCCAGCCCCTGTACCTGCCCGGCGGCATACTGGTGTTCGTCTCCCTGGTGGCGGTGCTGACCCAGACCCGTTCCCTCAAGGCCTTCGCCCCTGCCATCGGTGAATCGTCCAGGACCCTGATCGGCGCCGGCTTCGTGCTGATGTTCACCGTGCCCATGGTGCGCATCTTCATCAACTCCGGGGTCAACGGCGCCGACATCGCCAGCATGCCGGTGATGACCGCCAACGTGGCCGCCAGCCTGGTGGGCGACTTCTTCCCCGCCATCAGCGGCGTCATCGGCGCCCTGGGCGCCTTTATCGCCGGCTCCAACACCGTGTCCAACATGATGTTCTCCCAGTTCCAGTTCGAGGTGGCCCAGACCCTGGGCGTGTCCACCGCCCTGATAGTGGCGCTGCAGGCCATCGGCGCCGCCGCCGGCAACATGATCGCCATCCACAACGTGGTGGCGGCCTCGGCCACCGTCGGCCTGCTGGGCCGGGAAGGCACCACATTGCGCAAGACCGCCCTGCCCACCCTCTACTACCTGGTGGCCATCGGCATCATCGGCATGATCGCCATCTATGGCCTGGGCATCTCGGATCCCTTGTTGAAGTTATCCTGACAGACCGAGCCGGGACAAACCCGGCTCCCTGCATAAAAAGATGAAGCAATACAGGTGGCTGACAGACTTCCGGGCCCATGCAGGCCACTCAAAGGCCGGAAGGAGAACAAAGGGACCGGCTCAGCCGACCGTGACACGCCAGGGAAGGCGTGTCCGAGCGTACAGGGATGTATTTACAGCGTGTCGGCGGAGTCGGCCCTTTGGTCGACCACTCCCGGGCTGTCAAATTCTGTTAAAAACTGAAGGTAAATGTCTATGTCGTCCGCTATCCGTATCTACCCGGCCAAGCCAGAAAAGGTGTATATCTACGCCACCTGCCTGGTGGACATGTTCTCGCCCCAGAGCGGGCTGGATGCCATCCGCCTGCTGGAGCTGGCCGGGGTCGAAGTCATCTACGTGCCCAAGCAGAGCTGCTGCGGCCAGCCCGCCTACTCCTCCGGCTACGAAGACGACGCCAGGACCACGGCCCTCAGCCAGATGGCGCTGTTCCCCGAGCCCTGGCCGGTGGTGGTGCTGTCCGGCTCCTGCGGCGGCATGATGCATCACCATTACCGCCGGCTGTTCGCCGGCAGCGAACACCAGCAGCAGGCCGACCAATTCTGTGATCGGGTATTCGAACTGACCGAATTCCTGGTGCAGGTCTGTCGCATCCAGCTCAGCGACCAGGGCCCGGCCACCTCGGTGGTGCTGCACACCTCCTGCGCCGCCCGCCGCGAAATGAAGGTGCACATCACCGCCCGCCAACTGCTGGGCCAGCTGGAGCGGGTGGAGCTGCGCGAGCAGGCCTACGAGAGCGAATGCTGCGGCTTCGGCGGCACCTTCTCGGTGCGCCACCCGGCCATCAGCGAAGCCATGGTGCAGGACAAGACCCAACACCTGAACGACACCGGCGCCGCCCAGCTCATCAGCGCCGACTGGGGCTGCCTGCTCAATATCAACGGCGCCTTCGAATACCAGAAGAAAGAGATGAAAGGCATTCACCTGGCCAGCTTCCTGCTGGAACGACTGGAGGGACCTCATGCACAATAAGCCCCAGCTGTTCCATCCCCAGGCCGAGGCGGCCCTGGCCAACCCCGAGCTGCGCGCCAACTTCCGCGGCGCCATGGACTACCTGCGCGACAAGCGCAAGGCCGCCTTCGCCGACGCCGACGAGGAACAGGCCATCCGCGACCGGGCCGAGGCCATCCGCCAGCGCTGCCTGAGCAAGCTGCCCGAGCTGCTGGAGCAACTGGAAGCCAACTGCACCGCCAACGGCATCCGGGTGCACTGGGCCGAAAACGCCGAGCAGGCCAACGCCCTCTTCGCCGACATCATCCGCGCCCACGGCGGCACCCTGGCGGTGAAGGGCAAGTCCATGGTGAGCGAGGAAATCGAGCTCAACCACCAGATGGAAAAAGAAGGCATCCGCTGCCTGGAAAGCGACATGGGCGAATACATCGTCCAGCTCGGCAACGAGACCCCGTCGCACATCATCATGCCCGCCATCCACAAGAACAAGCGGCAGGTGGCGGACCTGTTCGCCGAGCACGTGCCCGGTTTCCAGCACACCCTGGACGTGGATACCCTGATCCAGACCGGCCGCAATGTGCTGCGCGAGAAATTCCGCGAGGCCCACATCGGGGTGTCCGGCGTCAACTTCGCGGTGGCCGAAACCGGTACCCTCTGCCTGGTGGAAAACGAAGGCAACGGCCGCATGTGCACCACGGTGCCGGAGGTGCATATCGCCATCACCGGCATCGAGAAGGTGGTGGAGTTCCTGGCCGACGTGCCGCCCCTGTTCAGCGCCCTCACCCGCTCCGCCACCGGCCAGGCCATCACCACCTACTTCAACATGATAAGCGGCCCGCGCAAGGACGATGAGCTGGACGGCCCCAGGGAAGTGCACCTGGTGCTGCTCGACAACGGCCGCAGCCAGGCCTTCGTGGACGAGGAAATGCGCAAGACCCTGCAGTGCATCCGCTGCGGCGCCTGCATGAACCACTGTCCGGTGTACACCCGCATCGGCGGCCACGCCTACGGCACCGTCTATCCGGGCCCCATCGGCAAGATCATCTCGCCCCACCTGATGGGGCTGGAAGCCACCCAGGATCTGCCCACCGCCTCCAGCCTGTGCGGCGCCTGCGGCGAGGTGTGCCCGGTGCGCATTCCCATCCCCGAGCTGCTGCAGCGGCTGCGCCACGAGGCCAAGCAGGACCCGCGCCCCGGCGTGCCGCCCCTGCGCGGCCAGAAGG
>NZ_NMUO01000149.1 GCF_002237365.1 Zobellella denitrificans | reverse complement strand
CATCGCTGAGAAGAGCCGGGGCCGCGGCCCTGGCCGCCGGCCGCCGTGGCGCCCGGGTGATCCTGGTGGACGAGCAGAACGAGTTCGGCGGCCACCTGCTGCACAGCACCCAGCCCATCAACGGCCAGGCGCCGGGCCACTGGGTGGCGGCGGCGGTGAAGGAGCTGAGCCAGCTTCCCGACGTGACCCTGCTGCCGCGCAGCACCGCCACCGGTTACTACGATCAGAACTTCGTGTCCGTGGTGGAGCGGCGCACCGATCACCTGGGCGAGCGGCTGAGCGGCAAGACCCGCCAGCGCCTGCACCGCATCCGCGCCAAGCGGGTGGTGCTGGCCGCCGGTGCCCACGAGCGTCCCCTGGTGTTCGGCAACAACGACTTGCCCGGCTGCTTCGTGGCCGGTGCCATCTCCACCTACGTCAACCGCTACGGTGTGGCGCCGGGTCAACGGCTGGTGCTGATGACCTGCAACGACTACGGCTACCAGGCCGCGCTCGACTGGCTGGACGCCGGCCGCGAGCTGGTGGCGGTGGTGGACAGCCGCCACAAGCCCGACGGTGCCCGCTACCAGATGCTCAAGGCGCGCGGCGTCAAGATCTACACCGGCCACGGCCTGATCGAGGCCACCGGCAAGAAGCGGGTGAGTGGCGCCAAGGTGGCTCCGCTGTCCAGCGACGGCAGCAAGGTGACCGGCAAGGCCGAGGCCCTGACCTGCGACACCATCGCCAGCTCCGGCGGCTGGAGCCCGGTGGTGC
This sequence comes from Zobellella denitrificans, assembly GCF_002237365.1. Classification (GTDB taxonomy): domain Bacteria; phylum Pseudomonadota; class Gammaproteobacteria; order Enterobacterales; family Aeromonadaceae; genus Oceanimonas; species Oceanimonas denitrificans. Next base: position 4,293 of record NZ_NMUO01000149.1, on the reverse strand, counting down.
ACCTGACCGCCCACACCGGCGCCCGCCCGGTATGGAATGACGACATCATCGGCTTCGTGCCCGGCGACACCGTGCAGAAGCAACTGCTGGCCGGCGGGGTGCAGGGCACCTATGGCCTGTCCCGGGTGCTGGCCGAAGGGCTGGAGGCCGGCCGCGCCGCCGCCGAGGCCACCGGTTACGGCGAGATCGCCGCCCAGGTGGTGGATGCGGAGATCAACACCGTGGATCCGCGGGAAGATCTGCCCCAGGCGCTGTTCCTGGTGCCCCACGACAAGCCGGTGAGCCGTGCGCCCAAGCAGTTTGTGGATTACCAGAACGACGTCACCGCCGCCGGTATCGAGCTGGCCGTGCGCGAGGGCTTCGAGTCCATCGAGCACATCAAGCGCTATACCGCCATGGGCTTCGGCACCGATCAGGGCAAGCTCGGCAACATCAACGGCATGGCCATTGCCGCCAACGCCATGGGCAAGTCGATCCCCGAAACCGGCACCACCGTGTTCCGCCCCAACTACACCCCGGTGACCATGGGCGCCCTGGCCGGGCGCGATGCCGGCCCGCTGTTCGACCCGGCCCGCTTCAGTGCCATGCACGCCTGGCATGTGAAGCACGGCGCCGAGTTCGAGGACGTGGGCCAGTGGAAGCGTCCCTGGTACTTCCCCCAGCCGGGCGAGGATCTGCACCAGGCGGTGAACCGGGAATGCGTGGCCACCCGCACCAGTGTGGGCATCCTCGATGCCTCCACCCTGGGCAAGATCGACATCCAGGGCCCGGATGCCCGGGAGTTCCTGTCGCGCATCTACACCAATGCCTGGGCCAAGCTCAACCCCGGCAGCTGCCGCTACGGCCTGATGTGCAAGGAAGACGGCATGGTGTTCGACGACGGCGTCACCTCCTGCATCAACGACCAGCACTTCATCATGACCACCACCACCGGTGGGGCCGCCGGGGTGTTGCAGTGGCTGGAGCTGTGGCACCAGACCGAGTGGCCGGAACTGGAAGTGTACTTCACCTCCGTCACCGACCACTGGGCCACCATGACGGTCTCCGGCCCCAACAGCCGCAAGGTGTTGGAAAAGGTGGTGGAAGGCGTGGATCTGTCCGGCGAGGCCTTCCCCTTCATGACCTGGCAGAATGCCACCATCGCCGGGGTGAGCGGACGCATCTTCCGCATCTCCTTCACCGGCGAGCTGAGCTTCGAGGTGAACGTGCAGGCCAACTACGGGCTGCACGTGTGGGAGGCACTGATGGAGGCGGGGGCCGAGTTCAACATCACCCCCTATGGCACCGAGACCATGCACGTGCTGCGGGCCGAGAAGGGCTTTATCATCGTCGGCCAGGATACCGACGGCTCCGTGACCCCCTACGATCTGGGCATGGACTGGTGCGTGGGCAAGACCAAGCCCTTCCCCTTTATCGGCAAGCGCTCCTGGTCGCGCAGCGACACCGCGCGCACCGACCGCAAGCAGCTGGTGGGGCTGAAGTGCAAGGAGCCCAAGACCGTGATCCCGGAGGGGGCGCAAATCGTGCTGGATCCCAAGCACCCGGTGCCGGTGCCCATGGTCGGCCATGTGACCTCCAGCTACTACAGCGCCAACCTGGGCTACAGCATCGCCATGGGTGTGGTGAAAGGCGGTTTGAACCGCATGGGTGAAACCGTGTTCTTCCCCCTGGCCGACGGCCGGGTGCTGGAAGCCGAGATCACCAGTCCCGTTTTCTATGATCCCAAAGGAGAGCGCCAGCATGTCTAACGTTACCGCCAAACTGGCCCGGGCCGAGACCCGGGTGCGGGTGGAATCCCCGCTCTATCACGCCAACCTGCCGGCCCTGGCGGCCGAGCGGCAGCAGGGAGAGGTGGTGCTGCGCGAAAAGGCGATGCTGGGCCACCTGGTACTGCGCGGCAACGCCGACAATGAGCTGTTCGCCAAAACCGTGGAAAAGGTGCTGGGGGTGGCGTTGCCCACCCAGCCCTGCGGCTCGGTGGAAACCGACCGGGTGCTGGTGCAGTGGCTGGCGCCGGACGAGTGGCTGATCATCGTGGAAGGCGGCCGGGAAGGCCAGCTCGAGGCCCAGCTGCGCGAGCAGCTGTCCGGCCACTACGCCATCACCGACGTGAGCGGCGGCCAGACGGTGCTGGAGCTGTCCGGTCCCAAGGCGGAGCTGGTGGTGCGCAAGTCCTGCCCCTACGACGTGCACCCCTCCAACTTCCCCACCGGCAAGTGCGTGGGCACCGTGTTCGCCAAGAGCACGGTACTGCTGCGCCGCACCGGGGCGGAGAGCTTCGAGCTGGTGGTCCGGCGCAGCTTCGCCGACTACCTCTGGCTCTGGCTGCAGGACGCCAGCCGCGAATACGGCCTGGTGATCAGCCGCTAAGGCCACGGCCTGCTCGTACCTAGGGTCGAATTTATTCGACCAGTAAGGGCCCGTTGAAACGGGCCCTACGGATGCCGGCGGTCGGCCTGTAGGGTCGAATTTATTCGACCAATAAAGGCCCGTTGAAACGGGCCCTACGGATGCCGGCGGTCGGCCCGTAGGGTCGAATTTATTCGACCAATAAAGGCCCGTTGAAATGGGCCCTACGGGTCGGCTTCAGTCGACCGACAGACGCCATGTTCCACAAGGAGGTTGCCAATGAACACCCCCGATACCCTGATCCTCACCGCCACCTGTGCCAGCCGGCTGGGCACCGTGGACGTGGTCACCCGCTACCTGTGCGAGCAGGGCTGCTATGTGGCGGACATGCAAACCTTCGACGACGCCCGCGCCGGCCAGTTCTTTATCCGCGCCGAATTCCGCCGGCCGGCGGACGGCCAGTTCGACGAGACGGCCTTTCGCGACGGCTTCGCCCCCCGGGCAGCCAGCTTCGACCTGCAGTGGCAACTGACCGAGCGCAAGCGCAAGCCCAACGTGGTGATACTGGTGTCGAAATTCGACCACTGCCTCAACGACCTGCTGTACCGCTACCGCACCGGCCAGCTGGCCATCGAGATCCCGGCCATCATCTCCAACCACCCGGATCTGCAGCGGCTGGCCGACTGGCACCACATTCCCTACTACCACCTGCCGGTGACCGCCGACACCAAGGCCGAGCAGGAAGCCAGGATGTGGGAGATCATCAATGAAAGCGAGGCGGAGCTGGTGGTGCTGGCGCGCTACATGCAAGTGTTGAGCCCCGAGCTGTGCGACAAGCTCGCCGGCTGGGCCATCAATATCCACCATTCGCTGCTGCCCGGCTTCAAGGGTGCCCAGCCCTACCACCAGGCCTACGCCAAGGGCGTCAAGCTGGTGGGGGCCACCGCCCACTACATCAACAACGAGCTGGACGAAGGCCCCATCATCACCCAGGGCATCCAGCCGGTGGATCACAGCCACTACCCGGAAGACCTGGTGGCCAAGGGGCGGGATGTGGAATGCGTCACCCTGGCCAAGGCCATCCAGTACCACATCGAAAAGCGGGTGTTCATGTACCAGGGCAAGACGGTGGTGCTGGGCAACTGACAACGCACAGGGCCGGCGGCGCCGGCCAATAACCTCAAACAGCGACAAGGAGACATCATGTCCGACAAGATCACGGTATTGCGCGATACCCAGCCCACCGTACTGCTGGATGCCACCAAATGGGAAAAGCTCTCCGGCGACCCCCATACCGTCAACCTCAACGCCTACACCTCGGAAGACGGCAGCAAGATCATGGGCACCTGGCTGTGCACCCCGGGCAAGTGGGCGGTGAACTACACCAAGTGGGAATACTGCGACTTCCGTGAAGGCTACTGCATCCTCACCCCGGAAGGCGGCGAGCCCATCCACCTCAAGGCCGGCGACATCTTCGTGGTCGAGCCCGGCTTCCGCGGCACCTGGGAAGTGGTGGAAACCGTGCGCAAGTACTTCGTGTTTGCCTGATAACCCTACTGCGGTGCCGGCGCGACACGCCGGCACCGACCCATCCAGAACGCCTGCCTTTGCCCACCTCGGTGCCACCCTTATGCGGGCGGGCCGCCCGCGCCCCACGCGTCCCGACGGCACTCTGAATACCTGCCTGCACGGCTCTTGTCACTTCCCCTTGCTATGCTGAACATAGGATCACATCCCCGGGAGGCGTGATGAATGGGCGATGGCAAGGCGGGGTGTTCCCTCTCGGCGGCGCGGGGGCCCCCGAGGGAGGCGGCCCCCGTCCCCTCGCCCCCTCACCACCCCCCCACGGGGCGGGGTCCCCTGATCAGAGACACCCGAGCGAAAGGCCAGGGGCGCAGATGCAGGGCGTTCTATAGGCCTGGGGGGCGTAGGGGCGAGCAGGGG
>NZ_NMUO01000147.1 GCF_002237365.1 Zobellella denitrificans | reverse complement strand
CCGGAGCGGCCCCCTGGGCGACGACGAGCTGGCGCGCATCGATGCCCTGCTGGCGCGGGACCCGGCGGCCTGAGTCCAGCCCGTAGGCCCGGAAGGGAGTGGCGGCCGCGCGGTGTGCCGCTATCAGGCCCGGGCCGGCCGGCGCACCGGGGCGATGGAATGGCGGTTGATCAGGGGGGGGATATACTGCCGGCTGTCCTCCGGCACCGGCTGTCCCGCCGCCAGCGCCAGCGCCAGCCGTGCCGCCTGGGCCGCCATCAGCTCCACCGGGTAGCGCAGGGTCGACAGCTTGGGCCGCAGGTAACGGGCGTAGATCAGGTCGTCGAAGCCCACCACCGACACCTCCTCCGGCACCCGCAGGCCATTGTCGGCCAGCACCGAGATGGCGCCCGCCGCCATGGCGTCGTTGTAGGCCACCACCGCGGTCAGCGGCGCCCCCTTGGCCAGCAGGTTGAGCATGGCCCGCTCGCCCCCTTCCTCGTTGGGCGGCCCCTGCTCGACCAGCTCCGCCTCCACCCCCAGCCCCGCCTCCCGCAGCGCCTCTTCATAGCCCTGACGGCGGGCCACGCTGTCCTCGATGGCCTGATCGGAGCACAGGAAGGCGATATGGCGATGGCCGAGCTCGATCAGGTGGCGGGTGGCCACCAGGGTGCCCTGCTGGTTGTTGAGGGCGATGCAGCGGCCCTTGAGGGCGGGGATGTCCCTGTTGATCAGCACCATGCCCGGATGGCGCAGGGCATAGTCGATCAGCTCGGCGTCGCTCAGGGCCTTGCTGTGCACCACCAGCGCCTCGCAGCGCTTGCTGATCAGCAGCTCCAGCGAGCGCCGCTCCTGCTCCTGCCGGTGAAAGCCGTTGCCCACCAGCAGGTGCAGCCCCTGCTCCATCGCCACCCCCGCCACCCCCTTCACCAGGGCGCCGAAGAAGGGATCCGCCACGTCGTTGACCAGCACCCCTATGGTGTCGCTGGTCTGGCTCACCAGGGCGCGGGCATTGGCGTTGGGGGTGTAGCCCAGCTCGCGCATGGCCTTGTACACCGCCTCCCGGGCGGCGGCACTGGCCTTGGGCGACTCGTTGATCACCCTTGAAACCGTTGCCACCGACACTTGGGCGAGGCGGGCGACATCCTTGATTGTGCTCATCGGGCATTCACTTTCAGCAGCTTAACGAATCGCCATTATACCCCTAAGCGAAGCCGGGAACAGCCGTCCGGGCCCGGTCCAGGCAAAGATTGCTCTGAAGTAATGTAAACGTTTACACTTATTTGCTAGCATGATCACAGAATGACCTCCGGCCAGTCGGCTAGACTGGCCTCCATCCAACACAAGGGAGTGACAAGATGAGGATCCTGGTAACCGGCGGCTGCGGCTATATCGGCAGCCACACCTGCCTGGCCCTGCAGCAGGCCGGCTTCAAGCCCGTGATAGTGGACAACCTGAGCAACAGCAAAATTAGCGTACTGACGCGAATTGCCGACATCAGTGGCGAAAAACCGGCTTTTTACCAGGGTGACATCCGCGACGACGCCCTGCTCGATCGCCTGTTCTCGGAACAGCCGATCCAGGCCGTGATCCATTTCGCCGCCCTCAAGGCGGTGGGCGAGTCGACCCGCCTGCCCCTGGCATACTATGAAAACAATATCACCGGCACCCTGGCTCTGCTCGACGCCATGACAAGGGCCGGGGTGACCAACCTAGTGTTCAGCTCTTCCGCCACCGTCTATGGCGACCCGGCTTCCGTGCCCATCCGCGAGGACTTTCCCCGCCAGGCGAGCAATCCCTATGGCCGCACCAAGCTGATGGTGGAGCAGATCCTGGAAGATCTGCAACTGGCCAAGCCTGGCTGGAGCATGACGCTGTTGCGCTACTTCAACCCGGTGGGCGCCCACGAGTCGGGCAGCCTGGGCGAGGATCCCCAGGGCATCCCCAACAACCTCATGCCCTACCTCACCCAGGTGGCGATAGGCCGGCTGGCGCGGCTGGAGGTGTTCGGCGGCGACTATCCCACGGTCGACGGCACCGGTGTACGCGATTACATCCACGTCATGGACCTAGCCGAAGGCCACGTCAAGGCGTTGCAGCACTGCCTGGGCCGGCCCGGGGTACACAGCTATAACCTGGGCACCGGCCAGCCCCAGAGCGTACTGCAGATGCTGGCGGCCTTCTCCGACGCCGTCGGTCGGCCCCTGCCCCACCAGGTGGTCGGCCGTCGCCCCGGCGACATCGCCGAATACTGGGCCGATCCGGGCAAGGCCTGGCGCGAGCTGGGCTGGCAGGCCCGCCGCGACGTGGCCCAGATGTGCGCCGACAGCTGGCGCTGGCAGCGCAATAATCCCAACGGTTACGAGGACTGAACATGTTTGATCCCGTCGATCATCCCCATCGCCGCTTCAACCCGCTCACCGGCCAGTGGGTGCTGGTGTCGCCCCACAGGGCCAAGCGGCCCTGGCAGGGCCAGGTGGAAGCGCCGACCGAAGTCCTGGCTCCGACCCACGATCCCGACTGCTACCTGTGCGCCGGCAATCCGCGCGTCACCGGCGAGCGCAATCCCGACTACGAGGGCACCTTCGTGTTCCCCAACGACTTCGCCGCCCTGATGCCCGACACCCCGGCGGCGGACGAACCCGACCCGCTGCTGCGGCTGCAGGCGGCCCGGGGCACCAGCCGGGTGATATGTTTTTCGCCGGATCACGGCAAGACCCTGCCCGAGCTGTCGCCGGCGGCCATCGAAGCGGTAATCGACACCTGGTGCGGGCAGGTGGCAGAGCTGGGCCGAGACTGGCAATGGGTGCAGCTGTTCGAAAACAAGGGCTCGGCCATGGGCTGCTCCAACCCCCATCCCCACGGCCAGGTGTGGGGCTGCGACTTCCTGCCCAACGAGATCCTGCGGGAACAGCAGTGCCAGCGGGACTGGCTGGCCGAGCACGGCCGGCCGCTGCTGCTCGACTATGTGGCACGCGAGCAGGCGGACGGACGCCGCACCGTGGTGGACACCGAGCACTGGCTGGCGGTGGTTCCCTTCTGGGCCGCCTGGCCCTTCGAGACCCTGCTGCTGCCCAAGGCCCCGGTGTCCTCGCTGCCGGATCTCACCCTGTCCCAGAGGGCGGATCTGGCGCGCGCGTTGAAGGAGCTCACCAGCCGCTACGACAACCTGTTCCGCTGCAGCTTTCCCTATTCCATGGGCTGGCACTTCGCCCCGCCGCGGGAAGCCAGGCCGGAAGCCTGGCAGCTGCACGCCCACTTCTACCCGCCCTTGCTGCGCTCGGCCACGGTGCGCAAGTTTATGGTCGGCTTCGAGATGCTGGCCGAGGCCCAGCGCGATCTCACCCCCGAACAGGCTGCCGAGCGCCTGCGCGCCCAGAGCCCGGTTCACTACAAAGAGGCAGAGGAGCTGTGATGATGCCGCTGGATACCGTACTTCCCCTGTTCCGCCAGCTGTTCGGCCGGGAGCCGGACCTGCGGGTGCGTGCGCCCGGTCGGGTCAACCTGATCGGCGAACACACCGACTACAACGACGGCTTCGTGCTGCCCTGTGCCATCGACTACGAGACCTGCATCGCCGTGGGCCGTCGTAACGACGATCTGGTGCGGGTGGTGGCCGCCGACTATGACCGGCAGCAGGACAGTTTCCGCCTGTCCGCGCCCATCGAACCCCACCCGCAGCAGGGCTGGAGCAACTATGTGCGCGGCGTGGTCAGCCAGCTGCAGCAGCGCCAGCCGAGGTTCGGCGGCTTGGACCTGGTGATCTCGGGCAATATCCCCCAGGGCACCGGGCTGTCGTCCTCCGCCTCGCTGGAGGTGGCCGTGGGCCAGGCGTTCAAGGAAGCCTGGGAACTGCCCCTCAGCCAGACCGAGCTGGCTCTGAACGGTCAGGAGGCGGAAAACCGCTTCGTGGGCTGCAACTGCGGCATCATGGATCAGATGATCTCGGCCAATGGCCGGGCCCGCCAGGCCCTGCTGCTCGACTGCCGCAGTCTGGAAAGCCGCCACATCACCATGCCGGAGGGGCTGGCGGTGCTGATCGTCAACTCCAGAGTGCGCCGGGGCCTAGTGGACAGCGAATACAACCTGCGCCGCCGGCAGTGCGAAACCGCCGCCCGTCACTACGGGGTGGCGGCACTGCGCGATCTGGACATGAGCCGGCTCGAGGCCGGCAAGGCCGGGCTGGATGACGCCTGCTACCGTCGGGCCCGCCACGTGGTGGGGGAAAACGCCCGCACCCTGGCCGCCGCCGAGGCCCTGGCCGGACGGGATCTGGTCCGCCTCGGGCAACTGATGGCCGAGTCCCACGCCGCCATGCGCGACGACTTCGAGATCACGGTACCGGCCATCGACGGCCTGGTGGAGATCATCCGCGAGCGCATTGGCGAGCACGGCGGCGTGCGCATGACCGGCGGCGGCTTCGGCGGCTGCGTGGTGGCCCTGCTGCCGCCGGAGCGGGTCGCCGGGGTGATCGCCGCGGTACGCGAGCAGTATCCGGCCCGCTTCGGGCTCGTCGCCGACTGCTACCTGTGCCATCCCAGCGCGGGGGCCGGCCTGTGCTGACCCCGCTGGAGCTGTGCAACGAGACCGGGCTGCGGCTGGCCGTGCTGCCCTTCGGCGCCACCCTGTGTTCGTTACAAGTACCGGTGGGCAATGGGCGGCGGGAGGTCTTGCTGGGCTGCGCCCCGGCCGATTATCCGCGCCAGCAGGGCTGGCTGGGCGCCGTGGCCGGGCGCTTCGCCAACCGTATCGGCGGGGCCTACCTGGCATACGGCGGCGAAGCCTGGTGGCTGGACGCCAACCAGGCGCCCCACTGCCTGCACGGCGGCCGCGACGGCTTCCACCGCCGCCCTTGGCAGCGGCTGGCGCAGGAAGCCGACCGGCTGCGGCTGGGATTGCTCTCCCCCGACGGCGACCAGGGCTTTCCCGGCCGGCTGGAGGTGCAGCTGGAATACCGGCTGGAAGGCTGGGAGCTGGTGGTGGAGTTCCGCGCCCAGTGCGACAAACCCACGCCGGTGAGCCTGACCAGCCATGCCTACTTCAACCTGGACGGCGGCGGCGACGTGCTGGCCGCGCCCTCGCTGGACAACGGATCGTTCTGGTTAGCGGAGATGGCCAGAGCCGGCATCTGGATCACCAGGGGCCTGAACAGACCGGATCACAGCAGCAAGCTGGTGCGTCAGCGCGAGCATTCAAGCAAGAACTTCATACGCCCCATACGCCAGC
>NZ_NMUO01000148.1 GCF_002237365.1 Zobellella denitrificans | reverse complement strand
GGTGCGCGGCGAGCGGGACTACGGCTTCCTGCTCTGGCGCAGCCGCCGCGCACTGGTGGTGCCCACCGCCTCCAGCAGTTGCTGCTCCCGGGCCAGCCCCTGCTCCGGGCCCAGCAGCGGCGGCAGGCCGCCAGGCAGAAGGTCAGGTTTGGGCAGGCTCATCGGGTTCTCCTTCCAGCAACCGGCACAGGGTGTCGAAGAAGGCGGCGGCCGGTCCGCCGTCCACCGCCCTGTGGTCGAAGGTGAGTGACAGCCCCATCAGGGAGCGCACCCGTATCTCGCCGTCGGCGCCGACCACCGGCACTCGCCGGGTTTCGCCGATACCGAGGATGGCCAGCTGCGGCAGGTTGACAACCGGGGTGAAGAAGCGCACCCGCGAGCGACCCAGGTTGGTGAGGGTGAAGGTGCCGCCGGTCATCTCGCTCACCGACAGCCGGCCGGCCCGGGCCCGCGCCACCAGCGCCTTGCGCGCCGCCGCCAGCTCGGTCAGGCTCAGCCGCTCGGCGTCGAACAGCGCCGGGGCCACCAGTTGGGTCTCGCTCAGGGCCATGGCAAAACTCAGGTGCACCGCGTCGTAATGCAGGATCTCGTTGCCCTCCAGCCGGCCGTTGAGCAGCGGATGCCGCCGCAGCGCCCGGATCAGGCCGTGGGCCAGCAGATCCTCCAGCGACACCCGGATGCCCGCCTCGTCCAGGGCTGCCTTGTGCTCCAGCAGGGCGGTGACGTCGCACTCCCCCTGGTGGCTGAGCTGGGCCGCCTCGTCCAGGCTCTTGCGCATGGCGCCGGCGATCATGGCGCGCATGCCCCGGAGCGGGGTGCGGCGGATGTCGGCAACCGCGGTCGTGGTCATGATGCGTCCTCCAGTGCGGCGATCTGCTCGCCCTTGGCGACCACCTCGTCCGCTTCCTTAAGGATACGCAGGCGGCCGGCGGCCGGGGCCAGGATGTCGTGCTGTATCTTCTGCACCATGATCTCGGCCACCACCTGGCCGGCCTCGACCGCGTCGCCGTCGGACGACAGCCAGGCGGTGATCACGGCGTCGTCGGCTTCTTCCCAGAGATCATGGGGGATGAGTATGGCGTGGCTCATGCTTGTTGCTCCTGCATCAGTTGCCGACAGGCCTGGACGACCTTGTCCGCGTTGGGCAGCGCCCATTGCTCCATCGGCGGGGTAAAGGGAATGGGAATGTCGGGAAAGGCCAGCCGTTTGGGCGGGGCCTTCAGGGCCAGGCCCCGTTCGGCGACGGAGGCGATGATCTCGCCGCTCAGCCCGAAGCTGTGGTAGTCCTCGTCCACCACCAGCAGCCGGCCGGTCCTGGCCACCGAGGCCAGCACGGTGTCGCGGTCCAGCGGCACCAGGGCGCGCAGGTCCACCACCTCGGCGCTGATGCCCTCCTCTGCCAGGAGGCGGGCCGCCTTCAGGCCGTGGTGCACCCCGGAGGTGATGCCGACGATGGTGATGTCGCGGCCTTCGCGCACCACCGCCGCCTGGCCGATGGGCAACTGGTAGGCCTCTTCCGGCACGTGGACGATGGCGTCCTTCTCGGTGCCGAGCCAGCCCATGCCCTGCAGCGCCTTGTGGAACAGGAACACCACCGGGTTGTTGTCGCGGATGGCGGCGATCATCAGCCCCTTGGCGTCGTAGGCGTTGGAGGGAGCCACCACCTTCATACCCGGCAGGTGGGCGAAGGTGGCGTGCAGGCACTGGGAATGCTGGCCGGCGTCGCTGTAGCCGCCGCCGGTGGAGGCCATCAGCACCATGGGTACCGGGATCTTGCCGCCGGAGAAGTAGGTGTTCTTGGCCATCAGGTTGTAGATGGCGTCCATGCAGACCCCGAAGAAGTCGACGAACATCAGCTCGACGATGGGCCTCATGCCGTCGGAGGCCGCCCCCACGGCGGCGCCGATAAAGGCGGTTTCCGAGATGGGGGTGTCGCGCACCCGCTCCGGGCCGAATTCGTCGTAGAGGCCGCGGGTGTTGCCGAACACCCCGCCGAGCGGGCCTATGTCCTCGCCCATCACGAACACGGTGGGATCGGTGCGCATCTCCTGGGCGATGGCCTCGGCCATGGCCCGGGCGATGGTCAGTTTGCGTTCTTTGGTGGTGGCGGTCATGATCCGGCTCCTTCTGTGGCGTGGGCCCGGCCGGGGCTCACGATGATCTTCACGTTGCGATCCTTGTTGTGTACCAGCTCCTCGAAGCCCTGCTCGATGATGTGGTCGAGCGGGATGCGCCCGGTGATCAACGGCGTGACGTCCATCCGCCCCTGATCGATCAGGGCGATGACCTCGGCGAATTCGCCGCTGTAGGCCAGGGCGCCGACCACCTGCTTCTCGGTGGCGACGATGTCGAAGAAATTGAACTCGCTCGGCTCCTCGAAGATGCCGACCAGCACGCAGCGGCCGGCCTTGCGCAGCACGTCGATGGCGAGCTTGGCGGTCTGCTTGTGACCGATGCACTCGATGGACAGGTCGGCGCCGTCGCCGCCGGTCAGTGCCTTCACCTCGGCCACCGCATCGCAGTGGGCGGGATCCAGCACCAGGCTGGCGCCCACCTCCAGCGCCTTCTGTTTGCGCGCCGTCGACATTTCCAGGGCGATGATGCGGCCGGCGCCGGCAGCCCGGGCGCACATGATGGTGCACAGCCCTATGGTGCCGGCACCCACCACCACCAGGGTCTTGCCGGTGATGTCGCCGGCCTGGCGGACTGCGTGCATGCCCACCGCCAGCGGCTCTATCAGGGCGCCCGCCTCGAGCGGAAAGCCCGCGGGCAGCCGGTACAGCAGGTTGGCGGGCACGTTGACGTATTCGGCGAAGGCGCCGTCGTTCATCAGGCCGGTGAAGGCTAGCCGCTCGCACAGATTGATCTTGCCTTCCCGGCAGTAGCGGCACTCGCCGCAGTGCTGGCAGGCGTCGGCGGTGACCCGGTCGCCGGTGGCAAAACCCGCGACGCCCTCGCCCAGGGCCACTATCTCGCCGCAGAACTCGTGGCCGAGGATGCATTGCCCCTTGAGGCCGGTGAGCGGATGGGGCTCATCGACGGGAATAAACACCGGCCCGGCCAGGTATTCGTGCAGATCGGAGCCGCAGATGCCGCACCAGTGCACCCTGATCTGGGCCCAGCCCGGTGCCGGCACCGCCGGACGCGGAACCCGCTCCAGGCGGATATCCTGGCGGCCGTGCCAGACGGCGGCGCTCATGGTGGTTGCTTGGTTCATGGTGAGATCCTCGTGCATCAGACGAATACCTTTTCCAGGGCGGCTTCCGGCGCCGGGTAGGCACTGTCCCGGGCGAAGCGGATGGCGGCGTCCACCCGCTCGCGGGCGGCCTGCACCAGGCGCTGATCTTCCGCCTCGGTCAGGGTGCCCTCTTCGAGCAGCAGGGTGCGGAAGGCGGGAATGGGATCCCTTGCCTGCAGCGCCTCCTTCTCGCCCTTGGGCCGGTAGCCCTCGGCGTCGCCCATAAAGTGGCCGGCCAGGCGGTAGGTTTCGATTTCGATAAGGCTGGGCCCCTCGCCCCGGCGGGCCCGGTCGATGGCCTCGCCCGCCGCCGCGAAGATGGCGACGGGGTCGTTGCCGGGCACGAAGGTGCCGGGCATGCCGTAGGCGGCGGCGCGGCCGTCGTTACGGTCCACCGCGGTGGACTGGCGCTTGGCCACCGAGATGCCCCAGGCGTTGTCCTCGATCACGAACACCACCGGCAGCTGCCATACCGCCGCCAGGTTCAGGGTTTCGTGGAAGGCGCCCTGGTTGGCCGCGCCTTCGCCGAGAAAGGCCACCGCCACCCCGGGTTTGCCCTGCAGCTTGCGCGACAGGGCCGCGCCCACCGCCGGGCCCATGCCCTGGGCGATGATGCCGGAGCAGGAGAAGTTCACCCGGCCGTCGAACAGGTGCATATGGCCGCCGCGGCCGCCGCTCAGCCCCGTTTCCTTGCCGAAGATCTCCGCCGCCATCTCGTTCAGGTTCACCCCCTTGGCGATGGCGATATGGTGGGGCCGGTGGGTGGCGGTGACGATGTCGCTGGCCGACAGGTGGGCACAGACCCCCACGGCGCAGGGCTCCTGGCCGTTGGACAGGTGCATTTCGCCGGGGATGGGGCCCTTGGCCATGTTGAAGGCGGGGCTCTTGCCTTCCATGTAGATCGTCTCGATCGCTTCCTCGAAGAAGCGACTGACCAGCATCTGTTGATACATCCAGTGCAATTGGGTGCGTTCGGGTTTCATATCCCCTCCTTCGCTGTGGTGATGACGAAGCAACACTCGCAAAGGCTGTGCCAAAGATGATAAAAGAGTGTTAATGGCGTGTTTACGGGCGGTGCCGGGGATCCGAGCGGTTGCTATCGGCGCCCAGGTGTTGCAGCCCTGCGACAGCTGTCGCAGCCCGGGTGTTACAGCTGTCGCAAGCTGGACGATACTGAAACAAAGGAAAGAGCAAGGAGAGGTGCCATGTCGTTACCGGATGATGCCGTTGCCCGAATGCTGGGGGAGCGCCTGGGGCCGGACAACCGGATAGCGGATCCGCAGATTGTCGGCTCCTGGCGTCGCTGCCTGGAGCAGTACCGGCTCGATCCCGGCCATGCCCATCCCCGTCCCCGGCTGAGCGCCGCCGAACTGAAGGCTCTGCGCGAGCCCCTGGACGAACTGCTGAACCAGCCGGTCCCGGCCCTGACCCGGCTGCGCCGCAGCGCCTTCGAGGCCGGCTACAACCTGCTGCTGACCGACGCCCAGGGCGTGGTGGTGGCCAGCTACCAGGATGCGGACGCCAGCCCCGAGCTGGCCCGCAAGGGCATGGCCCCCGGCTCGGTCTGGACCGAGGCCCTGGTCGGCACCAATGGCCTGGGTACCTGCCTGGCCACCGGCCAGCCCATCACCGTCTACGCGGGCGAGCATTTCGACGCCGGCCTCCACCCCTTCAGCTGCTCCACCGCTCCCCTGTTCGCCGGCGACGGCAGCCTGCTGGGGGCCATCGACATCTCCACCTACGCCCAGGGCAGCAAGGTTCGCCAGCAACTGGCCCTGGGGCTGGTGCAGCAGACCGCCGACGAGCTGGAAGCCCTGCTGTTCCGCCGCCACCACGCCGATGCCCTGCTGGTGGCGGTGAGCGCCCGGGGCCCGGTGGCGGAGCCCAC
>NZ_NMUO01000146.1 GCF_002237365.1 Zobellella denitrificans | reverse complement strand
CTGCCGTCGGCGGCCTGCACCGCCGCCGGGCCCGAGCCGCCGTTGGCCTGGCTGCTGGCCATGCCGTCCCCTTCCCCGAACAGCTCGAAACCAACCTGCGCCAGCTCGCCGTCGGCCACCCGGTGGGCATCGGCCTGCTCAATGCGGATAATGCCCCTGTTGGTGGTCAGCCAGAGCCCGCCCAGCCGGTCCGCCACGGGCTGGAACATCTTCTCCACCGGCAGGCCGTGCCGGCGCCCCACCACCGCCAGGCTGCCGTCCCGGTAGCGGTAGCGCAGCAGGCCCCGGTCGGTGGCCATCCACAGGTGGCGGCCATCCGGCTCCTGGTAAAAGCCGAAGGCATACTCGGCGTTTTCCTGGCTGTTGAGGTAGAGCGGCGTGACGGTGCCGTCGCGCACCCGGGCCGCCCCCACCCCGGTCCCCACCCAGATATCGCCGTTCACCGCCTCGAACAGGTTCATCACAAAGTCGCCGGGCAGGCCGTCCGCCTGGGTATAGGTGCGGATGCCGTCCTCCGCCAGCCGGTTCAGCCCCTTGGCGGTGCCCACCCAGAGGCTGCCGTCCCGGGCCGGCAGCACGGCCCGCACCTCGTTGGCGCCGAGGCCGCTCTCCCGGTCGAGGATCTCCGCCAGCTCTCCGTCCTGCAGCCGCAACAGGCCATGGGTATAGGTCCCCACCCACAGTTCGCCTCGCCGGCCTTCGGCCAGGCTGAGCACGGAGGGAATGCCGCCATCGGGCAGGCGCAGCGGCAGGCTGGTGATGCTGTCGCCGCGGATCTGGCTGAGCCCGTTGCTGCTGCCCACCCAGACCGAGCCGTCGCTGTGGGCCAGCACGGTGCGCACATAGTTGCCGGCCAGGCCGTCGTCCTGGGTGTAGCTGGTGAAGGGGGCGTCGCGCAGCCGCAGCAGGCCGCCATTGGTGCCCACCCAGATGCTGCGCTCGGCGTCCTGGAACAGCGACACCACCCGCTTGTCCGGCAGCCCCTGCGCCAGCCCCAGGCGCTCCAGGCCAAACCGGCTGACCCGGACCAGCCCCCGGTCGATGGTACCCAGCCAGAGGGAACCTTCATCATCCAGCAGCAGGCTGCTGACGGCCTCCCCGGCCAGGGCCGGTGAATGGGGCCGGGCGCTGTCGTCCTCCCACACATAGAGCCCCTGCTCGGAGCCGATCAGCAGGCGCCCCCGCTCGTCGTGCAGCAGGGCCAGCACCGGCACCGGCGGCACCCCGGGCACCACGGCCACCTCGCCGTCCCGGATCCAGGCCAGGCCCTGGGAGGTGCCGGCCCATATCCGCCCGTCGTCGTCTTCCAGCAGGCGGTAGACCCCGGCCCCGGGCAGGCCCTCGGCCACGCCGTAGTGGTGCTCGCCCCCGCCGTCGCGCATATAAATGCCCTCGCCCTCGGTGGCGAACCACAAGCGGCCACGGCGGTCGCGCAGCACATGGTTGACCATGGCGGCCACCGGCGGCTCGGCCGTCCAGCGCTGCTGCTCGTAGCGGCTGACGCCGCCCCGTGCACCGGCCACCAGCACGCCCTGGCCGTCCGGCGTCAGGCTGCGCAGCCCGGAGTCGGGCAGGCCGGTGTGCTCGCCCCGCTCGAACACCCTGAACTCCCGGCCGTTGTAACGGGCCACCCCTTCCCAGGTGGCAAACCACAGGTAGCCTTCGCTGGTCTGGGCGATGGCGTTGATGGAGTTGTAGGGCAGGCCGTTGCGGGTGGTCCAGGTGTCCTGGTAGTAGTGGGAAAGCGGCGCCTGGGCGGCAGAAAGGGAGGATGACAATAGCAGCAGCAGGCCGAGGAGCCGGTTGCATCGCCGAAGGAGAGGCGGCGGGATCTTGAGCTTCATGGCGAGAACTTCATACCTCTGGTCCAATACGTTCGAGCCGCTTGGGGGCACTTTGCCTGGAGCGCAGGCGGCTCGTTTGCATTTCTAACTCGTAGGGTCCACTTTAGTGGACCGTCCCGCCACCGGCGCCGTGGTCCGGTCGAATAAATTCGACCCTACAAACACCTCCAACCGTAGGGTCCACTTTAGTGGACCGTCCCGCCACCGGCGCCGTGGTCCGGTCGAATAAATTCGACCCTACAACAGGAGCACAGCGGGGACTCTCGGCCTGGGTGCAAGGTTCCATGCGGGCGGGCCGCCCGCGCCCCAGGGCGTGCACTGCCCCGGCATTCAAGGCGCAGGCCGTTTTGGAGCGCAGGCGGGCCACCCGCGCCCCAAATCAGCAGTAGCCGTATTTCATCAGCCGCTGGTAACGTTGCTCCAGCAGGGTGTCGGTGTCGAGGGCGTCCAGCTCATTCAGATCCGCCAGCAGGCGGGCCTTGAGCCGCTCGGCCATCAGCGGCGGGTTGCTGTGGGCGCCGCCCATGGGCTCTTCCACCACGTTGTCGATCAGTTTCAGCTCGTGGATACGGCCGGCGGTGATGCCCATGGCTTCCGCCGCCACCGAGGCCTTGTCGGCGCTCTTCCACAGGATGGAGGCGCAGCCTTCCGGCGAGATCACCGAATAGGTGGAATACTGCAGCATGTTGACCCGGTCGCCCACGCCGATGGCCAGGGCGCCGCCGGAGCCGCCTTCGCCGATCACGGTGCAGACGATGGGGGTCTTGAGCCCGGCCATCACCTTGAGGTTGCGGGCGATGGCCTCGGACTGGCCGCGCTCTTCCGCGCCCACGCCCGGGTAGGCGCCGGGGGTGTCGATAAAGGTGAGGATCGGCATCTTGAAGCGCTCGGCCATTTCCATCAGCCGCAGCGCCTTGCGGTAGCCCTCGGGGCGGGGCATGCCGAAGTTGCGCTTGATCTTCTCCTTGGTCTCCCGACCCTTCTGCTGGCCGATCACCATCACCGGGCGGCCCTCGAAGCGGGCCACGCCGCCGACGATGGCCTTGTCGTCCGCGTAGGCGCGATCACCGGCCAGCTCGTCGAACTCGCCGAACATCAGCTCGATGTAGTCCAGGGTGTAGGGGCGGCGCGGGTGGCGCGCCAGCTGGGAGATCTGCCAGGGCCCCAGGTTGCTGAACACCTTGCGGGTCAGTTCGTCCCGCTTCATCTCCAGGCGCCGGACTTCTTCGTCCAGGTCGATGTCCAGGCCGTCACCTTCGCTGACGTGGCGGAGTTCTTCAATCTGGGCCTGAAGCTCTGCGATGGGTTGTTCAAAATCCAGAAAATGGTGGCTCATAGGTCCCCTCTATTCAAAAATCAGTTCGACCTTATCCCGACCCAGCAACTGTTTCAGCGCTTCCAGCATCTGATCGGTGGGGGTTACCCGCCATTCGGTTCCAAGCTGAAGCTGCGCCCGTGCTCCCGGTCTGTGATAGGTCACTCGAACAGGACAGACTCCCGCCCTCACCGGCGTGAGAATGTCCAATAATTGGGTGAAAAAGCCCTGATCGATCTGGCTTTTGTCGATGTTCAACTGTAGCCCGCGGGCAAACCGCTCGCGCGCCTCATTGATGTCTAGCACTTCCCGTGCCGACATTTTAAGTCCGCCGGAGAAGTCGTCAAAGCTGACCTGTCCGCTGATGACCAGGATTTTATCCTTTTCCAGCAAAGACTCATAGCGATCCAGGGCATCCGAAAACAGGGTCACGTCCAGCCGGCCTGACTTGTCGTCCAGGGTGAGGATGCCCATGCGGTTGCCGCGCTTGGTGGTCATCACCCGGGCGGCGATCACCAGCCCGGCCACGGTGGTGCTGCGATCCCGCCCGGTGGGCTGCACCTCGTTGAGCCGGCCACCGGTGTAGTGGCGCAGCTCTTTGGCGTACTGGTTGATGGGATGGCCGGTGAGGTAGAGCCCGAGCGTGTCCCGCTCCCCTTCCAGCCACACCTGGTCCGGCCAGGGCGCGACGTCGGCGAAGGCATGCTCGATGTTTTCTTCCTCCACCAGCACCCCGAACATGTCGCCCTGGCCCAGGGCCTCGGCGCGGGCGTGCTGGTCGGCGGCCTTCATCGCCTCTTCCAGGGTCGCCATCAGCGAGGCCCGGTGCGGGCCCAGCCGATCCATGGCGCCGGAGAGGATCAGCTTTTCCATCACCCGCTTGTTGAGCTTCTTCAGATCGACCCGGTTGCAAAAGTCGAACAGATCCCGGAAGGGCCCGCCCTGCTCCCGCGCCTCGAGGATGGCCTCGATGGGCGCCTCGCCCACTCCCTTGATGGCACCGATGCCGTAGACGATATGACCGTCCTCGTTGACGGTGAAGCGGTAGCGACCGGAGTTGACGTCCGGCGGCAACAGGGAAAGCCCCATGCGCTGGCATTCGTCCACCAGGGTCACCACCTTGTCGGTGTTGTCCATGTCGGCGGTCATCACCGCCGCCATGAACTCGGCCGGGTAGTGGGTCTTGAGCCACAGGGTCTGGTAGGACACCAGGGCGTAGGCGGCGGAGTGCGACTTGTTGAAGCCGTAGCCGGCGAACTTCTCCACCAGGTCGAAGATCTTCATCGCCAATTCGCCGTCGATGCCGTTGGCCACGGCACCGGCCTCGAAGCCGGCGCGCTGCTTGGCCATCTCCTCCGGCTTCTTCTTGCCCATGGCCCGACGCAACAGGTCGGCGCCGCCCAGGGAGTAGCCGGCCAGCACCTGGGCTATCTGCATCACCTGCTCCTGGTAGAGGATGATGCCGTAGGTGGGCTCGAGGATGGGCTGCAACGACTCGTGCTGCCACTGCTCGTCCGGGTAGGAGATGGCTTCCCGCCCGTGCTTGCGGTCGATGAAGTTGTCCACCATGCCCGACTGCAGCGGCCCCGGTCGGAACAGGGCCACCAGGGCGATCATGTCCTCGAAGCAGTCCGGCTGCAGCCGCTTGATCAAGTCCTTCATGCCGCGGGATTCAAGCTGGAACACCGCCGTGGTCTCATGGCGCTTGAGCAGCTTGAACGAATCCTTATCGTCGATGGGGATGGCGGCGATGTCCACCGGCGGCTTGCCTTCCTTCGCCAGCCTGGGGTTGATCATGCCCAGCGCCCAGTCGATGATGGTGAGGGTGCGCAGGCCGAGGAAGTCGAACTTCACCAGGCCGGCGTATTCCACGTCGTTCTTGTCGAACTGGGTGACCGGGTTGCGGCCGTGCTCGTCGCAGTAGAGCGGCGAGAAGTCGGTGATTTTGGTGGGCGCGATGACCACGCCGCCGGCGTGCTTGCCGGCGTTGCGGGTCACCCCCTCCAGCTTGCGCGCCATGTCGATCAGCGCCTTGACCTCTTCGTCCTGGTCGTAGAGTTCGGGCAGCTTGGGCTCGACCTCGAACGCCTTGGCCAGGGTCATGCCCGGATCCGGCGGGATCAGCTTGGAGATACGGTCGACGAAGCCGTAGGGGTGGCCCAGTACCCGGCCCACGTCGCGCACCACCGCCTTGGCGGCCATGGTGCCGAAGGTGATGATCTGGCTCACCGCCTCCCGGCCGTACAGCTCGGCCACGTGGTCGATGACCTCGTCGCGCCTGTCCATGCAGAAGTCGATGTCGAAGTCGGGCATCGACACCCGCTCCGGGTTGAGGAAGCGTTCGAACAGCAGGTCGAACTCGAGCGGATCCAGGTCGGTGATCTTGAGCGCATAGGCCACCAGGGATCCCGCCCC
>NZ_NMUO01000145.1 GCF_002237365.1 Zobellella denitrificans | reverse complement strand
CGCCCGCCGCGAGCAAGCCGCCCCCCAGGGCGCCATGGGTGCCGCCCTGGCCGCCGCCCTGCAGAAGAAAAAGTAATAAAAAGGCCCGGGGCAACCCGGGCCATTACAGCATGTCGCCCCCGCAGGCTTCTTCAGGTGTCACCCCCGCGAAGGCGGGGGCCCACTCCGACTCCAACGCCCGGCAGGTTTCTTCAGATCTCTCCCCCGCAAAGGCGGGGGCCCACTCCGACTCCAACACCCCACAGGCTTCTTTCAGATGTCTCCCCCGCGAAGGCGGGGCCCACTCCGACTCCAACACTCCGCAGGCTTCTTTCAGATGTCTCCCCCG
The DNA here is from genome assembly GCF_002237365.1 of Zobellella denitrificans. GTDB lineage: Bacteria > Pseudomonadota > Gammaproteobacteria > Enterobacterales > Aeromonadaceae > Oceanimonas > Oceanimonas denitrificans. Next base: position 5,317 of record NZ_NMUO01000145.1, on the reverse strand, counting down.
CGAAGGCGGGGGTCCATAAACCGGGGCACAGTCCCGATATCCGGCCGCGCACTTAACCCCACACACCAATCGATTATTTATCAACCAATCATCACCCCAAACCAACAAAAACCGCACCACCGGCTAGACCCTGTTGGCACCTGCCGCTAAGCTGCCTTTTACAGCATATGGGGCGCTGTAACCCAAGGGCGGTAGCGTGCTTATAATTAAATGACTGATCCTAATTGTGCTACATCGACCAGGCCCCGAACGCAGACACGCCGTGAGCCCATCCCTTGGGGGCTCCGCCGCGCCATCCCTGGCGCGGAGGGTCTGCTTAGCGGAACCCAGTCGCTGTCGGTAGACATCTACCATTCGGAACAGTTATTTAATATAACTCACCTTGCATAATACATCGCTCAAAAATCAACATTTATAAGAAATCATACAACTGGAGAGTACAATGCTGTTCTCAATCGGCGTAAAGAACCTTAGAAGCTTTAAAAAAACAACAAAAGTAAACTTAAACCCAATAACAGTTTTCGTTGGCAAAAATAGTAGTGGAAAAAGCTCTTTTTTAAGAACCCTACCATTATTCAGACAGTCTATAGAGTCCAACACAACCGGTCCCATCCTCTGGTTTGGAAGATATGTAGACTTTGGTGACTTCTCGGAAGCAGTATCAAATTTATCTAGTGACGAGCCGATCGAGTTCTATTTCAACCTACAGACTGACATGTCTAGACCAAGAACTGTGAGACTAAAGAAACGAGCTCCGTCCAACATAGAAATAAAACTATCAATAACCTCTCAAAAACTAAAAACAATAATAAAAAGCATCTCCATAAAAATCAATGACGTATTGGTCACCATTAATCCTAGCACATTGAACACATCAAGCGCAGCCATAACTATAGAAGGAGAAGATGGCACGATAACAAAGAATGATTTAACCTTTACAAAGCTTGGCAAGTTTATTCCATCACTAAGCTCAATAAAAAAAAAGGAGGACATGAGCACAAAACTAACATCAGAACTATTTTTTCCAGAGTTTTATTATTACCACCACGATGATGTAGAAGAGTTATTCATAGAAGAAGCAGTTAAGATCGTAAAATCCCACTCTAACGCCAGAACCGACACAAGAAAAATAAAAGAATCACTTTCTAGAATACCAATATCAAACAAAGATGAATTTTTGCTTCTATTAATGCATGTATTCAAAGATCAGAAGATCTTCACCAAACACCTAACAAGGAAAAAAGAGGAGATAATAAGACAACTATACCCTTACTTAATAGGGTGGAACATTAATTATGCAATAAGCGAAATAAATGCAGTTCTACACAAGACATTTTCCAGTATAAAATATATTGCACCATTAAGAGCCACCACTGAAAGATATTATAGATTCCAAGATCTACAGATTAACGAGATAGACCATACCGGCTCAAACTTAGCTATGCTCCTCAACTCATTAAGACCAAACGAGCAAAGAGAGTTTACCAGCTGGACACGAGACAACTTTGGATTTTCTGTACTTGTTAAAGAAGTTGGAGCACACTATGCCGTTACAATAAGAACAACCGAAGAGAACAAAGAATATAACATAAGTGACATGGGGTTCGGATATTCCCAAATGCTCCCAATCATAGCTACAATTTGGCTCGAAACAGAAAAGAGAAAAACTTCAAGTATAAGAACCGCACCAATATTTGTCATTGAACAGCCAGAACTCCATCTTCACCCAGCATTTCAGGCTAAATTAGGAGAGCTATTTTCTAAGGTTGTTGCTGCAGCGAAGGAAAAAGGAGTAAATTTAAAGATCATTTTTGAGACACATAGCCAGAACATTATTGAAAGTTTGGGAGAAGCTGTTGAAGACCCTAACATAAACATAAACAACCATGACATCTCCGTGATAGTTTTTGATAAGAATGCAGATGGAGAGACCAACATATCGACAGCAGAGTTTGATGAGTCTGGCTATCTTATGAATTGGCCCATTGGTTTCTTTTCTGGAAAATGAAAATGATAATAAAAATAGAATCAAAGGATCACAACTCAATTTTCGACAACCATGAGAAGACATCATGCCTAGAAAACATACTGCAATCTTACGGGGAAGGAAAAAATATTGTTATCGCAGAAAAAACCTTGCTGGAAAAAATAATAAATGACAACAATGGTGTTTTTGGGAGAACAATAAAAAGATATGCTTCCCACCTAAAAACAGCACAAATAGAACTAAACAGCACAATAAAAAACGTCTCATTTTATGTTGAGGTAAACTTTGATGACAATGAGTACACTGATAAAATAATTAACAATGATGACACACACGTATTCAAAGTAGGATACAATCACTTTTCTAGTTCAGAGAACACCCAAAGCGCCACTATACTATGTGAAGACATTGTCGACACCGAATTCTATGGACTTATCACAAAATATTTTCTAGAGCAAAGAAAACTATCTAACCTATCTATGCGTTATAAACCTGAAAACGGCGGAGGGGCAAACATAAAAAAAGTATTTGATGACTTAGAGAGAAAAGGAATGTTCTGCCTGTGTATAGTTGATAACGATAAGAAACACCCAAACTCAAGCCTAGGAAGTACTTGTCGCGCTTTTAAAGATATAACCTACAAGAAGAAATGCAGAGTGTTAATCCTTGATGTTCATGAAGCCGAATCATTAATACCCACAGCAACAATAGAAGAAATCGTCAGGAGCGAACATTACCCACCACACATAATCGACTCAATAGATTACTTAAAAAAAATATCATCACTAGATCCAAGAGCAAAATTTCACTTTGATCATAAAAGCGGAATAAAATTGAAACAAGCTTTACATCTAGACCACATGTATGGTGAGTTTTGGATCCCAATAATATCTGAAATAAAAGAGGCAAAAAAAGCAAAATGCCTTCAATCAAAAGAATGCGATGCGGATTGCTCTTGTTTTTCAATCCATGGATTTGGTGATAACATATTGCTAAAGTCGATAGAAATGATAAAGAAAAGAAAAATGTCATCTTTATCCAAAGAAACTGAACAAGAGGTATTAGAGAAATGGCTGGAGATTGGAAAGGTATTTTTCAGTTACAGCTGCGCTCCTCCCAAGAGAGCACGCCTTTAGCCCACCCAAAACAGAACATGACACTCCTCCACCAACCAATAAAGCCAGAAAAACAGCATGCATACTAACCTCTAATTCCCTATCAAAAACTTAACACTATTTCAGAGCAGTTACTTAGCGCCAGAAAAAACATTAAAAGAACAAATTAAATACGCAACTAAAAACAGTATGAACAAGCACTTTAGTAATCAGCCCCCATTCGAGGATCCCCCCCCCCATGACCTCCCTTACCCTTAAAAGCCGTGCCGCCTGGTCCTGGGCGCTGTACGACTGGGCCAACTCCACCTTCGCCACCACCGTGCTGGCCGGCTTCTTCCCGGTGCTGTTCAAGCAGTACTGGGCCGGGGAGATGGCGGCGGCCCAGAGCACCTTCTGGCTGGGGCTGTTCAGCTCGGCGGCCAGCCTCCTGGTGATGCTGATGTCTCCCTGGCTGGGAACGGTGGCCGACCGGCACGGCGCCAAAAAGCGGTTGCTGCTGCTGTTCACCCTGATCGGGGTGCTGCCCACCCTGGGGCTGTTCTGGGCCGGCGAGGGCCAGTGGCTGCTGGCGGCGCTGCTGTTCGCCGCCGCCAGCGTCGGCTTTTTCGGCGGCCTCACCTTCTACGACGCCCTGCTGGTGGACGTGGCCGCGCCGGAAGAGAGCGACCGGGTCTCGGCCTGGGGCTATGCCCTGGGCTACCTGGGCGGCGGCCTGCTGTTCGCGCTCAACGTGGTGATGGCCACCAAACCGGAATGGTTCGGCCTGGCCTCGGCCACCCAGGCGGTGAAGGTCTCCTTCGTGATGGTGGCGGCCTGGTGGACGCTGTTCGCCCTGCCGCTGTTTTTCTGGGTGCAGGAGCGCCCCGCCGGCGCCGCTGCCGGCACCGACACCAGCTTCGCCGCCCTGGTCGCCCTGCTGCGCCAGGCGTCGGGCCGGCCCGCGGTGTTCACCTTCCTTATCGCCTACTGGCTCTATATCGACGGGGTGCACACCGTCATCCGCATGGCGGTGGACTTCGGCATGGCCCTGGGCTTCGACAGCAACAGCCTGGTGGCGGCGCTGCTGATGGTGCAGTTTATCGCCTTTCCCGCCGCCGTGGCCTTCGGCTACCTGGGCGAGCGCATCGGCACCCGCAAGGCCATCTACCTGGGGCTGCTGGTCTATGTGGGGGTCACCGCCTGGGGCTATGGCCTGCAGACCGAGCGCCAGTTCTTCCTTATGGCCGGGGCCATCGGCCTGGTGCAGGGCGGGGTGCAGGCGCTGTCCCGCTCCTTCTATTCCCGGCTGATCCCGGCCGACCAGGCCGGCGCCTACTTCGGCCTGTTCAACATGATCGGCAAGTTCGCGGCGGTGCTGGGGCCCCTGCTGGTGGGGGCGGTGGCGCTGGCCACCGGCAGCAACCGGCTGTCGCTGCTCAGCCTGCTGGTGCTGTTCGCCCTCGGCGCCTGGCTGCTGACCCGGGTGCGCGAACCCGGCCGCTGAACGGCCGGCTCAGTCGAGCCGCTTGCGGAAGCGGGCAATCGCCAGGGTCATCATCAGCACAATAAAGCCGAGCAGCGCCAGCACCTCCGGCCACAGCTCGGCCAGCCCCGCCCCGCGCAGCATAATGCCGCGGATCAGCCGCAAAAAGTGGGTCAGCGGCAGGGCTTCGGCAATCCACTGGGCCGGCCGGGGCATGCCGTCGAACGGAAACATAAAGCCGGACAACAGGATGGACGGCAGGAAGATGAAAAAGGTCATCTGCATGGCCTGGAACTGCGACTGGGCGCGGGTGGAAATCAGCAGGCCCATGCTCAGGTTGGCCAGGATCAGCAGCAGGCTGGCCCAGTACACATCCAGCACGCTGCCGCGGATGGGCACCGCAAACAGCAGCAGGCCGAGCAGCAGGATCAGGCTGGTCTGCACCAGGCCGATCAGCCCGTAGGGCAGCACCTTGCCGATCATCAGCTCGGCGCGGCCGAGCGGGGTGGCGATCAGCAGCTCCATGTTGCCGCGCTCCCGCTCGCGCACTATGCCCACGGCGGTGAACATCACCATGGTCATGGTCAGGATGATGCCGATAAGCCCGGGCACTATGTTGATGGCGGAAACCCGCTGCGGGTTGTAAAAACTCACCACGCCAATGGGCGCTGCGGGCAGGGGCACCGACGACGAAGGCCGCCCCTCGGCCCGCCGGGCCAGCGGCAGCTGCGCCAGCTGCAGCCGGGCTCCTCC
>NZ_NMUO01000144.1 GCF_002237365.1 Zobellella denitrificans | reverse complement strand
ACCCAGGGCGGCCTTGATGGCCACGGCCCCCAGCCCGGGCGCCGGCACGGCGCCGAAATCGCCCAGCAGGGCCCCCATGGGGGTCCGGGCCGCACCCACTATCACTATCTCGCTATTTGCCATGGTGGCTCCATCTGCCGCAGGCCAGTGATGAGGCAAAGGCGATAAAAGGAAGCGACTAAGCCGACCGTGACATGCCATGGATGGCATGTCCGAGCCTACATGGACGTACTTGTGGCGTGTCGGCGTGTCGTTCCTTTTATCGCCCTGCACCCAATCATCAGTGGCAACCTAAAAATCCTTTATCTATTCAAGCTTAGCCAACCCTAACAGTCCCATAACAACTATAGTTAATTCAGCAACATTGGTAGCAAACGAGCCCAACCCCATCATCAGCAAGGAGGTTCTCATGGCCCCCTATCCGCAACTGGACTTCGGCCTGGGCGAAACCCTGGACCTGCTGCGCGACCAGGTCGCCGCTTTCGCCAGCCGGGAGATCGCCCCCCTGGCCGAGGCCATCGACCGGGACAACCGCTTTCCCGCCGAACTCTGGCCCAAACTCGGCGACATGGGGCTGTTCGGCATCACCGTGGCCGAACGCCACGGCGGCGTGGACATGGGCTACCTGGCCCAGGTGCTGGCGATGGAGGAAATCAGCCGGGCCTCGGCGGCGGTGGGCCTGTCCTACGGCGCCCACGCCAACCTCTGCGTCAACCAGATCCACCGCCACGGCAGCGAGGCGCAGAAAGCCCGCTACCTGCCCAAACTGCTCAGTGGCGAACACATCGGCGCCCTGGCCATGTCCGAGCCCAATGCCGGTTCCGACGTGGTGTCCATGCGCCTGTCCGCCCGGGCCGACGGCGACCACTTCGTGCTGAACGGCACCAAGATGTGGATCACCAACGGCCCCGACGCCCAGGTGTTCGTGGTGTACGCCAAGACGGAGCCCGACGCCGGCGCCCGGGGCATCACCGCCTTTATCGTCGAACGCGACACCCCCGGCTTCGGCCAGGCCCAGAAGCTCGACAAGCTCGGCATGCGCGGCTCCAACACCTGCGAGCTGGTGTTCCAGGACTGCCGGGTACCGGTGGACAATCTACTCGGCGCCCTGAACGGCGGGGTCGAGGTGCTGATGAGCGGGCTCGACTACGAGCGGCTGGTGCTGGCCGGCGGGCCGCTCGGCATCATGCAGGCGGCCATGGATCTGGTGGTGCCCTATGTGCGGGAGCGCAAACAGTTCGGCCAGGCCATCGGCGACTTCCAGCTGGTGCAGGGCAAGCTCGCCGACATGTACACCCGCATGAACGCCGCCCGCAGCTACACCTATATGGTGGCCATGGCCGCGGACCGGGGCGCGCTCGGCCGCAAGGACGCCGCCGGGGTGATACTGCTGGCGGCGGAAACCGCCACCCGGCTGGCGCTGGATGCCATCCAGCTGTTGGGCGGCAACGGCTATATCAACGAGTTCCCCGCCGGCCGCCTGCTGCGGGACGCCAAGCTGTACGAAATCGGCGCCGGCACCTCGGAGATCCGCCGCATGCTGATCGGCCGGGAACTGGTGCAGAACCGGTGAGGTGACATATGACACCCGGAGCCTACAAGGCGGACAAAGGGAACGGCTCCGCCGACCGTCATATGCCAGGGGGCGCGAAGCGCCTTGCACCGGAGGTATCGCCGCGACCGAGTTGCCAGTGACAAGTCGCAGCGCGGCGATACCGACGGTTTCCGCGATATTCGGCATGTGCGAGCGTACATGGGGCGAGCGTGTCTCGCCGTGACGAGTCGTTTCAGCCTGACCGAACATCCGGTGAATGTTCGCAGCAGGCTGAAACGGCGAGTGTCAACTTTTGAAGCGTGTCGGCGGAGTTGGCCCTTTGGCCGACTCGCCTCGAGCTCAACAACCACTGTTGGAGCCAGCCATGACCATACTGACCAGCCAGATCAGGCCCGAGTCGGAGGAGTTCAGGGCCAATCATGATGCCATGGCCGCCGAGGTGGCGGCGCTGCGCGAGCTGGTGGCCGGCATCGAAGCGGGCGGCGACCAGGCCAGCCGCCAGCGCCACCAACAGCGGGGCAAACTGCTGGCGCGGGAGCGCATCCGCCGCTTGCTGGATCCGGGTGCCCCCTTCCTCGAGCTGTCCCAGCTCGCCGCCCACCAGGTTTACGACGAGGCGGTACCGGCGGCGGGGCTGGTGGCCGGCATCGGCCGGGTGTGCGGGGTGGAGTGCATGCTGGTGGCCAACGACGCCACCGTCAAGGGCGGCACCTACTACCCGCTCACGGTCAAGAAGCACCTGCGCGCTCAGGCCATCGCCGAACGCTGCCGGCTGCCCTGCCTCTACCTGGTGGATTCCGGCGGCGCCCACCTGCCCAGCCAGGACGAGGTGTTCCCGGACCGGGATCACTTCGGCCGCATCTTCTTCAACCAGGCGCGGATGTCCGCCGCCGGCATCCCCCAACTGGCGGTGGTGATGGGGCTGTGCACCGCCGGCGGCGCCTATGTGCCGGCCATGGCGGACGAGTCCATCATAGTGCGCGGCCAGGGCACCATCTTCCTCGGCGGCCCGCCCCTGGTGCGGGCCGCCACCGGCGAGGTGGTCAGCGCCGAGGAGCTGGGCGGCGCCGAGGTGCACACCCGCGTCTCCGGGGTGGCGGATCATGTCGCCGAGGACGACGCCCACGCCCTGTACCTGGCCCGCCGGCTGGTGGCCAACCTCAACCGGCCGCCGCTGCCGGCCCCGCCCCAGCCGCCACTGCCGCCCCGCTACCCGGCCGAGGAGCTGTACGGCATCGTCGGCACCGATCTGCGCAAGGCCTTCGAGGTGCGCGAGGTGATCGCCCGGCTGGTGGACGACTCGGCCTTCGACGAGTTCAAGCGCGACTTCGGCCCCACCCTGGTCACCGGCTTCGCCCGGCTGCACGGCTACCCGGTGGGCATACTGGCCAACAACGGCGTGCTGTTCAGCGAATCGGCCCAGAAGGGCGCCCACTTTATCGAGCTGTGCTGCCAGCGCCGCCTGCCCCTGCTGTTCCTGCAGAACATCACCGGCTTTATGGTGGGCCGGAAATACGAGGCCGAGGGCATCGCCAAGCACGGCGCCAAGCTGGTGATGGCGGTGGCCTGCGCCAATGTGCCCAAGGTGACCCTGATCATCGGCGGCAGTTTCGGCGCCGGCAACTACGGCATGTGCGGCCGGGCCTATGATCCCGACTTTCTGTGGATCTGGCCCAACGCCCGCATCTCGGTGATGGGGGGCGAGCAGGCCGCCGGCGTGCTCGCCACGGTGCGGCGGGACGCCAGGGAAAAGGCCGGCGAACCCTGGAGCGCCGAGGACGAGGCCGCCTTCCGGGCGCCCATCGTCGAGCGCTACGAGCGCCAGGGCCATCCCTGGTACGCCAGCGCCCGGCTGTGGGACGACGGCGTCATCGACCCCAGGGACAGCCGCGCCGTGCTGGCCATGAGCCTGGCCCTGGCCCTGAACCGGCCCATGGATGAACCCCGCTTCGGGGTGTTCCGCATGTAAGGAGAAGCCATGAGCGAGCCCCTGTTGCTGCGGCCTGCGGCGCCCGGCGTCTGGGAGCTGGTGCTGAACCGGCCCGGCTGCCACAACGCCTTCGACGACGCGCTGATTGCCGCCATGATCCAGCAGCTTGATAACGCCGCCCATCTGCTCGATCTGCGGCTGCTGGTGCTGCGCAGCACGGGCCGGCACTTCAGTGCCGGCGCGGATCTGGCCTGGATGCAGCGCGCGGCCGGCTACAGCCGGCGGCAGAACCTGGCCGACGCCGAACAGCTGGCCCTGTTGCTGCGGCGGCTGGATCAGTTCCCCGGCCCCACCCTGGCCCTGGTGCAGGGGGCGGCCTACGGCGGCGCCCTGGGCCTGGCGGCCTGCTGTGACCTGGTGGTCGCCGCCGCCGATGCCCGCTTCTGCCTGAGCGAGGTGCGCCTGGGGCTGATCCCCGCCACCATAGCCCCCTATGTGCTGCGCGCCCTGGGGCCGCGCCAGGCCCGGCGCTATATGCTGACCGCCGAGCTCATTCCCGCCCGGGAGGCCGAACGGCTGGGCCTGGTGCACCTGCTGGCCGAGCCCGGCCAGAGCCTGGACGAGGCGGCGGCGCCCCTGATCCGGGCGCTGCTGCGCAATGGCCCGGTGGCGCTGGCCGCCGCCAAACAGCTGATCCGGGAATTCGCCTACCGCCCCATCAACGGGCCGCTGATCGAAGACAGCGCCCGCCGCATCGCCGAGTTGCGGGCCGGCGCCGAGGCGCAAGAGGGCATCAGCGCCTTCCTGCAAAAGCGGCCGCCGGCCTGGGAGGACGAGGATGTTCACTAAGCTCTTGGTCGCCAACCGGGGCGAAATCGCCTGCCGCATCATCCGCACCGCCCACCGGCTCGGCATCGCCTGCGTGGCGGTCTACTCCGACGCCGACCGGAACGCCCGCCATCTGGCCCTGGCCGACGAAGCTTGGCACCTGGGCCCGGCGCCGGCCACCCAGAGCTACCTGAACCAGCACCGGCTGCTGGCCATCGCCCGGGCTTCTGGCGCCCAGGCGGTGCCCCCGGGCTACGGCTTCCTGTCGGAAAACGCCGACTTTGCCCGCGCCTGCACCGCCGCCGGCCTGGTCTTCGTCGGCCCGCCCGCCGAGGCCATCGCCGCCATGGGCTCCAAGTCCGCCGCCAAGGCGCTGATGGAAACGGCCGGGGTGCCGGTGGTACCCGGCTACCACGGCCCCGAACAAGCCCCGGAACGGCTGCGGCAGGAGGCCGGGCGCTGTGGCTTTCCGCTGCTGCTGAAGGCGGTGGCCGGCGGCGGCGGCAAGGGCATGCGCATAGTCAACCATCTCGCTGAATTCGACGAGGCCCTGGCCGCCGCCCGGCGCGAGGCCAGGGCCGCCTTCGGCGACGACGCCATGCTGCTGGAACGCTACCTGCCAAGGAGCCGCCACGTGGAGGTGCAGGTGTTCTGCGACCAATTCGGCCAGGGCCTCTATCTGGCCGAGCGGGACTGCTCGGTGCAGCGCCGCCACCAGAAGGTGCTGGAGGAGGCCCCCGCCCCCAATCTCGCCCCCGAAACCCGGGTGGCCATGGGCGAGGCGGCGGTGCGCGCCGCCCAGGCCATCGACTACCAGGGCGCCGGCACCGTCGAGTTCCTCTACCAGGAGGACGGCCGCTTCTACTTTATGGAGATGAACACCCGGCTGCAGGTGGAGCACCCGGTGACCGAGCTGATCACCGGCCTGGATCTGGTGGAATGGCAGCTGCGGGTGGCGGCGGGCGAGCCGCTGCCGCTGACCCAGGAGCAGGTGATCGTCCGCGGCCACGCCGTCGAGGCGCGGGTCTACGCCGAAGACGCCGACCAGGGCTTCCTGCCCGCCGCCGGTCCCCTGCACTACCTGCGCGAGCCGGCCACCGGCCCCCAGGTGCGGCTGGATACCGGGGTGCGCGAGGGCGACGAGGTGGGCATCCACTACGATCCCCTGGTCGCCAAGCTGATCGTCTGGGATCACAGCCGCGAGCTGGCCCTGCACCGGCTGGCCCGGGCCCTGGCCCAGTACCGCATCGGCGGGGGCAGGGGCAACCCGCGCCTTTTTCACCCCCCCGCGGGGGCCGCGCCGCCGGCCCCCCCCCCGGCCTCCCCCTTTTAACATCCCGCCGCGCCGCCGGATAAGGACGAGGCCGACCACGGGCTGGCCGGCCTCGTGCATCAGAAACAGCTCTGTCAGCGTCGGAGGATTCTGGTGTTGGCCTGGA
>NZ_NMUO01000143.1 GCF_002237365.1 Zobellella denitrificans | reverse complement strand
GTAGACTGGCCTCGGCCGCTACCTCGGCAGGCGGGGCCTGTGGTTCCTCTTCGACCGGTGCGGCCTGAGACAGCTGGGCGATGCCGGGGGCCGGCAGCCAGTGTTGCCAGCCCGACAGGGCGGCGCCGATCACCAGCGCCAGCAGGCAGGCGGCCAGGGCCCAGGGCCACCTGTTCGGCCGGGTTGCCGGCTTGCCCAGTACCTCGGTGGCCGCCCGGTTCATGGTGGCCAGATCCACCCGGGGCAGCCGCTGCACATAGGCGCCGAGCAGGGCCCGGTCGCAGATAACGTTGATCAGCCGGGGGATGCCCCGGGTCAGGCGATAGAGCCGGCGCAGGCTGTTGGGATGGAACAGGGAGGCCTCTATGCCCGCCACCGACAGGCGGTGGGCGATATAGGCCTGCATTTCGGCGAAGGTCAGCGGGCTCAGGTGATAGCGGGCGGTGATCCGCTGGGACAGCTGGCGCAGCTCCGGCAGTTTCAGCTTGTCCGCCAGTTCCGGCTGGCCCAGCAGGATGATCTGCAGCAGCTTGTGGGTGTTGGTTTCCAGGTTGGTCAGCAGCCGGATCTGCTCCAGCACCTCGGTGGAGAGGTTCTGGGCCTCGTCGATGATCAGCACCGCATGGCGCCCCTGGGCATGGGTGTCGAGCAGGTGATGGTTGATGGCATCGGTCAGCTGCTTGAGGTTGGCCTGCTCCGGCACCGCGATGTTCAGCTCCTGGCAGATGGCGGCCAGCAGCTCCTGGGCGGTGCACTTGGGGTTGAGGATAAAGGCCAGATCGGTCTGTTCCGGCACCTGCTCCAGCAGGCAGCGGCAGACGGTGGTCTTGCCGGTGCCGACCTCGCCGGTGAGCAGCACGAAACCGCCGGGGCAACTGAGCCCGTATTGCAGGTGAGCCAGCGCCTCCCGGTGCTGCTGGCTGAGATAGAGGTAACGGGGGTCCGGTGCTATGGAAAAAGGCAGATCGTTAAGGCCGAAATAGTTGCCGTACATGATGACCATCCCTGGGTTCACGTATTCATTAATATAGAAGGCGGATGTCCGCTCCGGCCAGCCGAGGACGGGGTTTTTCCGGGTGAGGGCATCGGCTTGTACTAAACTAGTGGGTATCTGTTCCAGGACGGGCCACAGATCGATGATAACCAAAGCAGAACACCAAAGCAGGGAAAGTGACAACAAACCCGCGCCGAGAAAGGTGCTCTACCTTCATCTTTCCCCGGGCAAGGGAGAAGACATCGCCGCCTTGCTGGAAGACTGGCTGGTGGTGCGGGTCAACTCCGTTCAGGAAGCCAGGGCGGCGGTATACGACTGTAAATTCCAGGTGGCTCTTGTCCGCTTCGATGAGCTTGACCAGGAGCAGCGGCTGGCCTTTGAACAACTGGTGGAGGAAGCGCCACCGATCAACTGGATAGCCCTGGTAGAGTCGGAGAAGGTCGACAAGGGCGCCCTCAGCCAGTTGATCCATGACTATTTCTTCGACTATTACACCCTGCCACTGGGGGACAAGGGGCGTTATCTTTCCGCCACCCTGGGCCATGCCTACGGGCTGGGGCAATTACGGGATCTCGAATACGAGCAGCGCCGCTACCGGGAAGAATGCCAGATGGTGGGGGCCAGCCCGGCCATCATGCTGGTGTTCAGCCAGATCCGCAAGGTGGCGGGGGTGGACGCCACCGTGTTGATCACCGGCAGCAGCGGCACCGGCAAGGAGCTGATCGCCCGCGCCATTCACCAGCGTTCCCGGCGGCAGATGGGGCCCTTTGTGGCGCTCAACTGCGGCGCCTTGCCCGAAAACCTGGTACAGGCGGAGCTGTTCGGCCACGAAAAAGGCGCCTTTACCGGCGCCCACTGCCGCAAGATAGGCCGGATAGAGGCCGCCATGGGCGGCACCCTGTTCCTGGACGAAATCGGCGATCTGCCGCTGCCGTTGCAGGTGAACCTGCTGCGTTTTTTGCAGGAAGAAACCATAGAGCGGGTAGGGGGCACCGAAACCCTGTATATAGACGCCAGGGTCATTGCCGCCACTCACCGGGATCTGAAAGAAGAGGTCAAGGATGGCGGCTTTCGGGAGGATCTTTATTACCGGCTGAACGTGCTCAGCATAGAGGTGCCTGACCTCAAGGCGCGGGAAGGTGACATTGAACTGCTAGCCAATTTCTTTTTCCGCAAGTTTACCGAGGGGCAGCACCACAAGGTGCGGGGCTTCAGCCGCAAGGCCATTGCCGCCATGAACCAGCACGACTGGCCCGGTAACGTGCGGGAGCTGATCAACCGGGTGCGCAAGGCCATAGTGATGACCGAGAACCGGCTGATCACCGCCGCCGATCTGGGGCTGGAAAGCCCCGAGGCCAGCCGGACGTTGCCCACCCTGGAGCAGGCGAGGGATCAGGCCGAGGTGCTGGCCATCAAGCGCGGCCTGCTCCATGCCCACAACAACGTGTCTTCCGCCGCCCGACTGCTGGGGGTGTCGCGGATGACCCTGTACCGGCTGATGGAGAAGCACCAGCTTCTGGATTCGAAGAAGGAGTGAGACTGTATCTTGGGCTTAACACTTTTGTCTGGGCGCGTTTTGGCTGGTTGACGAAAGTGTTTGATTCCATTGCTGTTGCTTGAAATGGTGTAAAAATTGCTTTGTTTCCTGATAGCGGCGAACCAGCGAAGCAGCCGTAACAGGGCAAAGGTGTTACACCATGAGACACGCGAGAGTGAAGAAACCACCGGAAGCCGATGGTGACAGCAAGAGGCTCTGTCGAGTCTGTTATTACTGCGGAGACCATACCTTTTGCCGTTATTATCCCCGCTGCTATTGCCTTCGGAAAATAGATCTGTGGGATGAACACTGATCCTTCCTATTCAACATTCCTGTCAATGGCCTGCTCACCGCTCCTGCAGGCGCCCCTTTGCGTGCGCAAATCCCGATCCCCCAGTAGGCGCCCGTTTACGTGGCGCACATCTGCCATGTTCCATATGAGAATATAGATGACAAAAATTGACCCGAACCGGGACGAGTCATTAATGGTTATATTCTAAGTGATTAAAAAGTAAACAGTTTAATAATGCCATTAATATCCTGTACTTAACATTTTACTATCATTTCCAATAGGCTCCTTTTGCGTTTTATTTAGTCAAAGTGGATGTTTTTATACCAATAGGGAATAAAAAATCGCCAAACCCCCGTGCTATAGTGCCCGCCGTCCGGTCAAGAGAGAACCATTTGAGTTTCTTATTGTCGGCCTGAATCAAATGCAGTTTGGCTGCCGCCTGGGCAAGCAATCAATTAATAAAGATTTGAATGGCTCCGTTTAAGGGGCAGGGATTTTTGTGCTTAATTGTTGGGAGAAACCGATGCGCCTCTCCAGGCCTGCTATTGCCTATTTTCTGGTGGCCGGTGGTATCACCGCCGCGCTGAGTATGCCGTTGCCGGCCCTGGCCGAAGCGGAACACCAAAACCGGCCTGCCGCAGCCATCACCATAGCGGACAGGCAAAAGGCCAGGCAGCAGGCCGAGGAACACACCCGGGCCCTGCTGGCGCAGCAACAGCGCTGGCTGGCCGCCACTGCCGCGGAGAAACCCCGCGCCCTGGCAAGGCTTGTTGAGCTGGCCGAAGCGCGGCTGCTGCTGTTGAGCGAGCTGGCCGAAACACATCCGCAAGCGGTGCTGCGGGCTGTGATTCCCGCGGAAAAGCAACAAGGCATGCCGGACGAAGTCAGGTCCAGGCTGGAGCAGCGCTTCGAGGTTGAGGGTGAGCTGGATGCCCGTTACGAGGATTATGCCGACGGCCGCCATCGCCTGTTGCACCGGCTGGTAACGGAGCAAGGTAATGCAGTCATGCTGTTCGGGACTGAACAGCAGTCCGAACTGCCTCACGGAAGCCGGGTCAAGGCCAGGGGCTGGTTATTGCCGAAAATGGAAGACTCAACGGTTGATGCCGGTGTGGTCGATGCCGAATTGGAGATCCTGTATACCGGAGGCGACGGCGGCTCTACCGGCTCGGGAACCACAACCAGCGGGCCCAGCCTTGGTGAGCAGAAGACCCTGGTATTGCTGGTGAATTTTTCCGACAAAATCGAGCAACCCTACAGCAGGGAGTTTGCCCGGGATCTGGTATTCGGCCAGGTCAACGACTACTACCTGGAAAATACCTATGGCCGCGCCTGGCTGAAGGGGGATGTAGCCGGCTGGTTTACCCTGGCGCTGTCGAGCCAGCAGTGTGATGTCAACACCCTCGCCAGCCAGGCCCAGGCCGAGGCGTCCGCCGCCGGCGTGGCGGTGGCCAACTACCAGCGGTTTGTTTATGTGTTTCCTCGTAATGCCTGCGGTTTTTCCGGCAGTGCCACGGTGGGAGGCACCAGCTCCCACGCCTGGATTAACCAGAGCCTGACCCTGACTACCATGGCCCACGAGTTTGGCCATAACCTGGGCACGGTGCACGCCCACTCACTGGTGTGTTCCGACGGAACCAGTGTGGGGCCCGGTGGCGGGTCCGTGGGCAGCTCCCCCTGGCCCAACTGCCAAAACCTGGAATACGGCGATGGTCTGGACGTGATGGGCTGGGCCCCTTCCGGCCATTTCAACGCGGTGCAAAAGCGCCGGCTGGGCTGGCTGGACGAGCAGGAAGTGGTAACGGTAACCGGAAGCGGGCAGTACCGTCTGATACCGGTGGCCGATTCCAGAGCCGGGGTTAAGGCGTTTCGGGTGCTGAAAAATATCAATGAGAATGGTCGCAAGACCTGGTACTACCTGGAATACCGCCAGCCTGTCGGCTTTGATAGCTTTATCGATGGCGGCATGATGGATGCTCATAATATCGTCAATGGCATCAACGTTCGGGTGCACTACGAGGGTGGTGGTTCCAACGGGGTTTACCTGCTGGATATGACGCCGGAAACCAATGCCGATCTCTATACCCGGGATCCGGCGCTGGAAGCGGGCAGAACCTTTGTCGATCCGGAAGGCTTGCTGGAAATCACGCCGGTGCGGGTGGATGCCGACGAGGCGATGGTCGATATCCGGCTGTTTGATCAGCCCTGCTCCTTGCAGGAGCCCGTGCTGGAGCCCATTCCTGCCAGCCAGCAAGGTGGGGCAGGAACAACACTGAACTACCAGTTGCGGGTAACCAACCCCAATGATGCCAGCTGTGGCAGCATGGATATTGCGCTTGAGGCACAAGGTCCGGCCGGTTGGTCGCTGCAACTGGCCGACAGCCTGATGTCCCTGGCGCCGGGTGACGTGATGGAAACGACCCTGGCGGTGACTTCCCCCACAGGGAGCAATCCGGGTGCTTACGGACTGACGCTCAGCGCCTTGCATCAGGATGGCCAGCGCCAGGCTGGGCTGGTTTATGAGGTTGTTGCCGAGGAGCTGCCGCCGGTGGCGGTGGATGACGATGCGGTCATGGAAAGGGTGGCGCCCATCACCATCTTTGTATTGCATAACGACTGGGATCCGGCCGATGCCCCCTTGCGGGTGGTGGGAGTGACCCAGGGGGCCAAGGGCAGCGTGCAGGTCAATGACGATGGCAGCCTGAGCTATACCCCGGCGCGTAGCTTCAAAAACAGTGACAGCTTCGATTACCAGATATCCAACGGGCGCCATCAGGCCCAGGCCAGGGTCAGGATTAACCTGAACACTACCGACAGCGGTGGCGGTGGTGCCGGCAAGGGAAAGGGCGGTAAGTAAACCAAATAAAAGCGGTGGCATATTGCCACCGCTTTGCTGTTGGCCCTCATAGCCAGGTACTTAAGCATTAAAATGTTCATAAATGTCACGTAACCCATTGCCCTGCCTGGATTTACTCTGCTGCGATGGCTGGGCGTTTCGTCGTAAATACTGACAGGCCCAGTCAAGGTGAT
>NZ_NMUO01000142.1 GCF_002237365.1 Zobellella denitrificans | reverse complement strand
GAGCGGGAAAGATGAATAAAAGACACGGACGGGCGGCGCCGCGGGCCCCCCCACCCCCCAGAGCACGGGGGCCCGGACGGGCGGGGGGGGCACGCCGATGGGCAGCTCCGCCGGCGCCACCAGCAGCCGCGACAGGGTGTCGGCGGCGATGACGATAATGGGGCCGACCGGCAGGCAGAGCCAGAGGGTACGGCGGATATCGGGCCCGGCCAGGGCCCGGGCCACAAAGGGCACCACCAGGCCCACGAACAGGATGGGGCCGGCCACGGCGGTGGCCGACCCCACCAGCAGCGCCACGATCAGCACCGCCAGCAGGCGCACCCGCCCCGGCTTGTGGCCCAGGCCCCGGGCCACGTTCTCCCCCAGGGCCAGCGCCGCCAGCGGGCGCACCACCACCAGGGTGAGCGCCAGGGCCAGCAGCAGGGAGGGCAGTATCTGCCACAGATGATCCAGGCTGCGCCCGGCCACGCTGCCGATGACCCAGAAGCGGATTTCGTCGGCGGTGCGCTGGTCGAACAGCAGCAGCAGGGAGGTGAGCGCCAGCAGCAGGCTGGACAGGGTGGCACCGGCCAGCACCAGGCGGATGGGATCGTTGCCCACCCCCTGCAGCCGGGCGGCGCTTAATACCAGCAGGCAGCCGGCCAGGGCGCCCAGCTGCGCCACGTGCACCGTCAGGGTGGCGGCGCTGGCTCCCAGCATCAGCGCCAGGGTCACGGCAAAGCCGCTGCCGGCGCTCACCCCCAGCAGGCCGGGCTCGGCCAGGGGATTGCGGGCCAGGGTCTGCATCAGGGCGCCGGCACAGCCCAGCGCCATGCCCACCACCAGGCCGACCAGGGTGCGCGGCGCGCGCAGCTCGGCCACCACGAAGCGGGCCTCGTCCGAGCCGCCCCCGAACAGCACGGCCAGGGCCTGGCCCGGGCCGATATGACCGGCGCCGAGCAGCAGGCTGGCCAGGCACACCAGCAACAACAACAGGCCCGCCGCCAGCATCACCGCAAACAGCGGGCGCCGGGACGCGGCGACAACCACCATGGAGGTCAGCGCGCCGCGTGTTCGAGCACGCGCTCAACATCGTCGAGGATGGCGTTGGCCGCCAGGGGGCCGGTGGCGCTGGTCCAGACCTGGCCGTCGACCGGGAACACCCGCTGCTGCCGCACCACGCTCAGGCGGGCAAAGGCGGGGGATGTTTCGGCGGCGGCCAGGGCCTCGCGGCCGTCGTGGTTCAGGGTGGCCATAAACAGCCAGTCGCCGTCCATCAGCGCCAGGTTCTCCTGGCTCAGGGGCGAACTGTGGGGCAGGCCCGGCTTGACGATGCCGCCGTCCCGCACCTCGAAGCCCACCGCCTGCAGCAGGCCGGGGGTAAACAGCCGGGAAGACATCATCATGGCGCCCTGGGGCATCCAGCGGGCCAGCGCGGCCTTGCGCCCGTCGGCGGGCACCGCCTGCCCGAACTTCTCCGCCAGCGCCGCGGTGCGCTGGTCCAGCCCGGCCAGCACGCCGTCCAGCTCGGCTTCTTTGTCCAGGGCTTTGGCGAACAGGCGGGCTTCCTCCTTCCAGGCGCCCTCCTCGAACATGTCGATGTCCGGCACCAGGGTCGGGGCCACCGCCGACAGCAGGCGGTACTGCTCTTCCGGCAGGGAGGACGAAGCCAGGATCAGATCCGGTTGCAGGGCGATCACCGCCTCCAGGTTGGTCTCGCGGGCGGTACCCACTATGGCGACCTCGCCCGCCTTGTCCTGCAGGTAGCCGGCCACGCCGTCACCGCCCCGGGTGGCCACCGCACCCAGGGGAGTCACGCCCACCGCGATGCTGGTATCCAGGGCGCCTTCGTACAGGGTCACCACCCGCACCGGCTCGCCGTCGATGCGCAGCTCGCCGAAGCGGGTGTCCAGAATGCGGGCCTCGGCCAGGGCCTGGCCGGACAGCAGGGCACCCAGCATCAGGGCGGCCGCCTTGAACAGGCGGGAAGAGGGCGCGGCAAGGGTTCCTGACATAAGGTATCTCCAACAACAATTGGGTAAGAAAAGAGGGGACGCGTCGAGCATCCAATTCGCCAATGATAATGGTTTGCGTTAACACTTCAAAGGCGCAGGAACAGGAACAAAGGGTTCCAGATATGGAACGGGAGCCCTTCCACCCCAAGGTAAAGCCGGCCAGGTACTGGCACTGCTGCCGGTTTTTGATACTCTTCTTAATTCCAAACGGAGCCAAAACAACCAGGAGCTGACGCCCCCGGGCGCAGACGACAATAATGAAGAGAGCAGTGATTTCCGTGGCGGCCGTGGCCGTGGCGGCCGGCCTGTATGCCGGCACCCAGTATTACATCGGCACCCGTATCGCGGCCCAGGCGGACGAATGGCGGCAGCAGGCCGCCGCCCACGAGGAGCTGTGGGTAACCCGGCTGGACTACGAGGCGGGCCTTGGCGGCGGCACCCTGCACTACGACCTGAGCTACCGCCCCCTGCCCGGCAATCCCCTGCACGACCTGCTGGCCGAATGGCAGCCCACGCCCGAGTTGCACCTGCAGGGCAGCCTGCCGGTAACCCACGGCCCCTGGCTGGGCAGCGAAGGTTTCGGCCTGGCCAGGGTGGAACACCAGTCTCCCCTGCCGGAGGC
This sequence comes from Zobellella denitrificans, assembly GCF_002237365.1. Taxonomy (GTDB): domain Bacteria; phylum Pseudomonadota; class Gammaproteobacteria; order Enterobacterales; family Aeromonadaceae; genus Oceanimonas; species Oceanimonas denitrificans. Next base: position 3,395 of record NZ_NMUO01000142.1, on the reverse strand, counting down.
GGCCCGTGCCTGGCTGCCCAATTATCCGGGCCAGGCCCCCCTGCTGACCCTGACCGGCGTACAGCAGTGGGACGGCAGCCACCAGCTTGCGCTGCGGCTCATCGACTACCGCGGCCAGATGGCCCAGCCCGGCGGCAACGAGCGACTGGAGCTGACGCTGGCCGACAGCCAGCTCGAGGCCCGCTGGCAGCCGCGACAACAGCGGCTGCAACTGGAGGGCCGGATAGGCGAGTTCAGCCTCGGCCTGCCGTCCATTGCCGAGCGCCTGAGCCTGCAACAGCTCAGCCTGACCATGGACGCCACCGCGGCCGACCGCTACCTCTGGCTGGGCGACAGCGCCCTGGCCCTGCAGCAGCTCAGGTTCAGCAGCCAGCACACCCGCTTCGGCCTGCAGGAAGCGATTGTCAGCACCCGCACCGAGCAGGAACAGCAGCACCTGAACCACCATACCGAGATCTCCCTGGGCGGCGTGACCCTGCCCGCCCAGCAACTGGGCCCCAGCCGCCTGCGCCTGGCCCTTAACCGGCTGGAACTGGCCCCCTACCAGGCCCTGCTGCAACGCCTGGAGCGGTTTGACCCCGGCCAGGACGCGGAAGCCGAATGGCAGCAGATCCGGCCCCTGCTGGAGCGGCTGCTGGCCTACCAGCCGGAGCTGGGCATAGAAGAGTTCAGCCTGTCGCTGGCCGAGCCCCACGACACCAGCGCCCGCGCCAGCCTGCGCTACACCGGCACCGGCAGCCTGGATCCGGAGCAACTGCCCCGGCAACTGCACCTGGCCGCCCACGCCCAGGCCAGCGACGCCGCCTTCCAGCAGTTGCTGAGCTTTATGATCGCCGAGGAGTCCCCGGGCCTTTCCGCCGAGCAGCAACAGCAAATACTGGCGGAAAGCGCCCCGCAGATGAAAGCCCTGCTGCTGCAAACCCCCTTCGTGGTGCAGCTGGGCGAGCAGTTGCAGGCGGAGCTGGTGCTGGAAAACGGCCAGGTCAGCGCCCACGGCCAGCCGGTGATGAGCGCCGAGGCGCTGCTGGACGCCTCCGGCCTGGGCGAGGGCTAGAGCACCATCCGGCCTGCTGCAACGCCTGTAGGCGCCCGTTTACCTGGCGCAAACCGGCAGCTGCACCTCCTGTAGGCGCCCGTTTACGTGGCGCAAACCGGCAAACGGTGGGGAGCTTGGATATCAGGCGCCGTATTCCCGTCGGCTGAAGCGACGGCTACAGCGGCTTGGGGCGCGGGCGCCCCACCTGCAAGGCGCCCTTTCCTTTGCGCCTTCGCTCGTTTATTTTACTAAACACTTTAGCGACAGCGACAACAAGGAGCCGTTATGTCCAAAAGCCTCGAGGATGTGATCGTCATGGGCCGCCACCCGGTGCCGGCCGAGACCATTGATCCCAACCCCGATACCCTGGTCGCCGGTAACCCGGTGCAGACCCTGGCTAACCACTACAGCAGCGCCGACAACCGCTTTCATGTGGGCACCTGGGGCAGCGAGCCGGGCCGCTGGCGGGTGAACTACACCGAGCACGAATACTGCAAGCTGCTCCGGGGCAAGGTGATACTGCACGACCTGGCCGGCAACCGCCTGACGCTCGCCCCCGGCGACGACTTCATCATCCCCGCCGGCTTCCGGGGCGAGTGGGAAACGGTGGAAGCCTGCGAAAAGCTCTATGTGATCTACCAGGCCTGAGCCCCGCCCGGGCGCGCCGGGCGGGCTTGTGCCAACGCCGGAATCCGTTCACACTACATCCGGCAGCGCCGCCGCCGCTGCCGGAATAACGGAGGAGTTCCATGCCACGAACGGCAACCCCAGGCGATGGCCTTTGATATGGACAGGCTACCCGACCTCACCCTCGGCAACGTGACCGATCTGCTGCTCGATGCCATCTGCATCGTGGACACCCAGGGCAACTTTCTTTACATCAGCGCCGCCGGCGAACGGATCTTCGGCTACCGGCCCGAGGAAATGATCGGCCGCAACATGTTCAACTTTATCCATCCCGGCGACCATGACCGAACGCGCAACGCCGTCACCGAGATCATGGCCGGCCAGCCCAAGCCGCATTTTGAAAACCGCTATGTGCGCAAGGACGGCAGCACCGTCCATATCATGTGGTCCGCCCGCTGGTCGGAGCCCCACCAGTTCCGCATTGCCGTGGCCCGGGACATTACCCAGCGCAAGCTGGCCGAATCGCGCCAGGCCGCCATCTACGCCATTGCCGACGCCGCCAACATCCTGGGGGACCTGGACCGGCTGTTCAAGCGCATCCACCAGGTGGTGGACGACCTGCTCGGCGCCAGCGATTTTATCGTTGCCGTTTGCCACCCGGAAACGGGCCGGCTGGAGTTTCCCTACCGGGCCCGGCCCGAGCCCCTGTCGCCCGAAAGCCAAGCCCGGATCTCGCGCCTGCTGGCGGAGCCGGTGATCCGCCGCGGCGAAAGCCTGCTGCTCGGCGCCGGCGAACTGCGGGGCACCGCCGCCGGCCCGGAAGACAACGGGCTGGCCGCGCCCATCAAGTCGCCGGAGGGCACCCTCGGCGCCCTGCTGGTACTGCGCCCGGCCGGCCAGCTGCCGTTTGGCGAGCAGGACCGGGAGCTGCTGCAGTTTGTGGCGGCGCAGCTGGCCACGGCGATGGAGCGCAAGCACATGCTGCTGCGGCTGGAGCACATGGCCCGCTTCGATCCGCTGACCGACCTGCCCAACCGCGCCCTGTTCATGGACCGCCTGCAAACGGCGCTGAAAAGGGCGCACCGGGAGCAGGGCCGGCTGGCGCTGCTGTACCTGGATCTCGACAAGTTCAAGCAGGTGAACGACCACTACGGCCACCTGGCCGGCGACCGGCTGCTGCAGGAAGTGGCGGGCCGGCTGCTCGGCTGCGTGCGCGAATCGGACACCGTGGCCCGGCTGGGCGGCGACGAATTCGTGGTGCTGCTGGAAGACATGGCGCCCCCCGCGGCGGTGGAACAGGTGGCCGACAAGATCCGCCGGGCGCTGGCCGCCCCCTACCGCCTGCCCGAGGCGGTGCTGCACATCCGGCCCAGCCTGGGCGTGGCCCTGTATCCGGACCACGGCGGCACCGGGCAGGAGCTGATGGCCCACGCCGACGACGCCATGTACCGGAGCAAGAAGGGGGCAGCAAGATGATCGACTCCCTGAAACACCGGGCCAGGCAACTGAAGGCCCACACCCTGACCGTGTATTTCGCCGCGCGCGACCCGCGCATGCCGATGGCGGTGCGGGCCCTGGCGCTGCTGGTGGCCGCCTATGCGCTGAGCCCCATCGATCTGATCCCGGACTTCATCCCGGTGCTCGGCTACCTCGACGACCTGCTGCTGGTGCCGCTGGGCGTGGCCCTGGTGGTGCGGCTCACGCCCAGCGGCACCAGCAGCAGGTCGTCGAG